>NZ_JABMCX010000344.1 GCF_013179505.1 Paenarthrobacter sp. CM16
GGCGATGTTGCGGCCTTGCCAATTCACGGCCCCAGTGGAGTGTTCCATCAGCATCCAGGGACGGTTGCCCGCCAGGGAGCGCGTGAGGTCGGCGTCCATTGAGAGCAGGACGTGGTTGTCTGTTCGCTGGGCAACGAGGTAGTGGTCGTTCGCCACGATGTCCACCTCTTTGGCCCAGGCCCAATAGTCCGGAGACAGGCAGTTGGTGGCCATGAAGTTGGTGGTCACCGGCAGGTGGGGCGTGTACTTCTTGATGACATCGCGCTCTGCAATGAAGCATTGGAGCATTGCGTCGGAGGTGAACCGGTGGAAGTCCAGGCGCTGGCCTTGGTTGCTTACGCTGGCCGAGACCCGCGGAGCGTCGATCTCGTCCCATTCACCATACTTCTGCCCCCAGAAAAGGGTGCCCCAGGCCTGGTTGAGTGCATCCAGGGTGCCGTAGCGACGATGGAGCCAATCGCGGAACGCCAGCACGGAGTTCTGGTCATATGAGTCGCTGACGGGGGCGCCGTATTCGTTGTGGACATGCCAAAGAACCAGAGCGGGGTGGGAGGCGTAGCGGCGTGCCAGTTGCTCGGTGATGTTGGTGGCCGCGCGGCGGTATTCCGGTGAGCTCGGGCTGGCCATGCCGCGGGATCCGTTGCCCAGAGTGACCCCATCGCGGGTCACGGGGCGTGCTTGCGGGTACTTCTTCCAGAACCACGCGGGTGGGGCGGCGGTGGGAGTTCCAAGGTCCACGCTGATTCCGGCATCGGCGAGCAGGTCCATGAGGTGGTCCAGCCATTCGAAGTCATACTCGCCTTCGCGCGGCTCCAGCAACACCCAGGAGAAGATGCCAATGCTGACCAGGTTGATCCCGGCCTCCTTCATCAGCGCGATGTCTTCCACCCAGACCTCGCGGGGCCACTGCTCGGGGTTGTAGTCCCCGCCGTAGCAAAGGCCGGCCGGTCGCTGTACCCAAGGCGCCTGTGCGGGTTGGGTGGCGGGGGCCTGCAGGACGTCTGTCATCAAATCTCCTAAGAACTGTGTGCGCTCCCAGTATTATCACAGCTCCAATTCCGTTGACTAGACCAAATTCAGGGTTGACATAGATCACAGCGCTGTGACTAACTGGAACCGCTCACAGTCATGCGACCTCGGTTCGGATGAGCGGTGAAACCCAGACAGACCCCATTCAGCTTTTCGACAAGGAGGACGAAATGCGCAAGTCATTTCGTGCAGGCGCCGTAGCCATGCTCGCAGCGGCCACTATGCTCGCCGCAGGATGTTCCGCAGGCTCCAGCGCCGGCAGCCAGGATGCTGCAGCCAGCGACCCCAACCAGAAGGTGGAACTGACCTACTGGGCATGGGCCCCGAATCTGGACAAGGTGGTGGAACTCTGGAACGAGAAGAACCCCACCATCCACGTCACGGTCAACAAGCAGGATGGTGGCGACCCCGCGGTCACCAAGCTGCTCACCGCAGTCAAGGCCGGCAGCGGCGCACCGGACCTGATCCAGGCCGAGTACCAAAAGATCCCTACGCTGGTGGCCGCCGACGCGCTCGCCGATCTGTCCGGCACCCCAGCCAATGACACCAAGAGCCACTTCCCCGAAGGCGTCTGGAACTCCGTGACGCTGGGCAGCGAAGCGCTGTACTCGGTCCCGCAGGACACCGGCCCCATGGTCTTCTATTACCGCGCGGACATCTTCGAGAAACTCGGAATTTCCGTCCCCGGCACCTGGGATGAATACGCAGCAGCGGCCAAAGCAGTCCATGCAGCCGATCCGGAGGCCTATCTCGGAACGTTCTCCTCCAACGATGCCGGTTGGTTTACCGGCATGGCACAGCAGGCCGGAGCTTCCTGGTGGGGTGTTGACGGCGATGCCTGGAACGTCAAGATTGCCGAAGAGCCCACGGAGAAAGTGGCCGGATACTGGGGAGGCCTCGTAGAAGAGGGCATCATCGACAACAAGCCCATGTACACGCCTGAGTGGAATACCGCGCTCAACACCGGCAAGCAGGTTGGCTGGCTCAGCGCAGCGTGGGGCCCAGGGGTCCTTGAGGGCAACGCCGGAGCCACAGCAGGCACGTGGAAGGTAGCACCCATGCCGCAGTGGGACGCCTCCAAGCCGTCCACCGGTAACTGGGGAGGCTCATCCACCGCTGTCACCTCCCAGTCCAAGAACCTCGACGCCGCCGCCAAGTTCGCCACGTGGCTCAACACGGACCCTGAGGCAGTCAAGGCCTTGGTCAAGGAAACCGGCATCTACCCCGCCGACTCCGCCGGCGCTGAATCCTCCCTCACCGAGGCTCCCGCGTTCTTCTCCAACCAGCCGGACTTCTACACGGTGGTGGGAGAAGCCGCCAAGAGCGTGGGGTCCTTCACCTACGGTCCCAACGTCAACGTTGCCTTCAACGCCTACAACGATCAGTTCGCCAAGGCTGCCCAGTCCAAGCAGAAGAGTGCCTTCCTGGACGCGGTCAACAGCATGCAGCAGGTCACCGTTGATGACCTGAAGAAGACCGGCTTCACGGTCAAATAGCCGTTCCAAGTAACCGCACCAGCTGCGGGAGGATGGTGCCCCGCCCTCCCGCAGCGTCTCCACCCAGAGTCTTACCTTCGAACCACCACAAGGAAGTGCACCCGTGGCAATGACCGCAACCAGGCCCGGTCCGGCAGCCGGAAGAACAGCCGATACGCCCAGGCGGGCCAAGAACTTCAAGTCCCGGGTGCTCATCCCTTACTCAATGCTGGCCCCGGGCATCATCCTTTTCCTCGTCTTCATGGCAGCGCCCATCATCTACACGTTGGTGCTCAGCTTCCAGAAGAAGAAGGTCAGCGGCCTGGGCCTTGGGAAAGGCTCGCAAAGCACTGCGTTCGCTGGCTTGGACAACTACATCAGCGCACTGACGGATCCCGAATTCCTGGGCAGCGTCCTCCGGGTCCTGACGTACGGGCTCATCCTGATTCCCCTGATGCTCGGCTTCGCGCTGTTGTTCGCGCTGCTGCTGGATTCGCGGCGCACACGGGCCGGAAGCTTCTCCCGCACCGCGATCTTCCTGCCGTACGCAGTCCCGGCAGTGATCAGCTCACTCCTGTGGGGTTTCCTTTACCTGCCCGGTGTCAGCCCGTTCCACTTCCTGGCCCGGCAATTCGGGATGGAACTGCCCTCGCTGCTGGATCCCAACCTGGTGACGTTCGCCATCTGCAACATCGCCCTGTGGGGTGGCGTGGGTTTCAACATGATTGTCATGTACACCTCGCTCAAGGCAGTTCCCAGCGAAATCTACGAGGCCGCCAAGCTGGATGGGTGCTCTGAAATACAGACCGCCATCAGGATCAAGATCCCCATCATTGCCCCTTCCCTGGTGATGACTGCGCTGTTCTCGATGATCGCAACGCTGCAGGTCTTCGCCGAGCCCACCACCCTGCGTCCCCTGGCCAACAGCCTTTCCACCAGTTGGTCCCCGCTCATGCTGGTGTACCGCGACGCCTTCACGCGGAACGACGTCTTCTCCGCGGCCGCCACCAGCATCGTGATTGCCCTGGCTACCTTCATCATTTCGTTCCTGTTCCTGCGCATCGTGCAGAAGCGGGCCTTCGGACAGGAGAACTGACTGTGACTGCCCTCGCCACGCCACCCAAAAGCCGCCGCGCCAACCCCAAGCCAAGCAAGCCAAGCAAGGCCACCAGGCCGGAGTACGTCAAGGAAAAGCCCAGCTACCTGTCCACCGGCATCCTGATCCTGGGTGCGCTCTACTGCCTCTTCCCGGTGATCTGGGTGGTGGCTGCGGCGAGCAAGGACGGCACCGAGCTGTTCTCCACCTTTACCTTGGCTCCCAGCACGCACCTGTGGGACAACATTGTGGAGCTCACCAAATACCGCGACGGCCTGTTCTGGCGCTGGATGCTCAACACGGCCCTCTACGCGGGCGTCGGCGCAATCGTGTCCACCTGGGTGTCCGCTCTTTCCGGCTATGTGCTGGCGAAGTTCGATTTCCCGGGGAAGTCCGGGGTCTTCAAGGTCCTGCTGATGGGTGTTCTGGTTCCCGGCGTCATCCTCGCCATTCCGCAATACCTGATGCTGGCCCAGGCGGGCCTCACCAACACCTACTGGTCGGTGCTCCTGCCCCAGATCATCAGCCCCTACGGCATTTACCTGGCCCGCATCTACGCCGCGGCTTCAGTTCCCGGCGACGTCATTGAGGCCGCCCGCACTGAGGGTGCCAAGGAGATGTACATCTTCAACCGCATCGCCGCGCCCATGATGCTGCCGGGCCTGGTGACCATCTTCCTGTTCCAGTTCGTCGCCATCTGGAACAACTTCATGCTGCCCTACATCATGCTTGGTGATGACC
>NZ_JABMCX010000345.1 GCF_013179505.1 Paenarthrobacter sp. CM16
ACTCGGCACGGAAATGCATGAGCACGATGTCACCGGGGCGCAAGGAGTTGCCCACTTGGTAGTCCATCTTCCCGGCGTTCGCCTTGGCTTCCCACGTCACTATCGCCTTCATCCCTGCGTCAGCCACGGCTTGGCGCATCACAGTGGAGTACGCGCCGCCCGGCGGCCTGAACAGCGTGGGGCGGCGGCCATAGTGTGCAAAGGCGTACACCTGCATTCCCACCATGTCGTTCAACTGCTGCTGGTACCCCCACTGCCGCACCATGTTGATGTTGTGGCTGACGGTGTGGTTCTCGACCAAGCTGCCTTGGGCCTTGAACGCGTTGAAGAAGGCAGGATCATCAGCCACCGTGTCCTTGGTGAGGAAGAGCGAGGCGGGGTAGTCGTACTCCGCCATCAGCTTCACGGATTCGGGGGTCTTGATGTTGCCATCGTCAATGGTCAGGAACACCACCGGGTGCTTGGTCTGAATCTTGGTAATCACAGGTGCCAGCCCGCCCGTGATCGGTGGGAGCTGGTAGTCCGGGATGAAGGTCCGCCGGATGCGCTTGGTCGGCGTGGGGGTCGCGGTAGGGATCGGTGAAGCGGACGACGTCGGAATCTCGCCTCCGGCGGCCAGCGCACCATTGGGGCCGGGCGCCTCAGGCGAGCCGGCAGCGCCACTGGGCGCCAGCGCCGGCGTCGAACTTTCAGCTCCTGTGCAGGCAGTCAGCCCGGCCAGCAGGGAAGCGCCCAGGATTCCGAGGGCCGCCCGTCTGCCGGGAGTGGAAAATGGCACCGCAGAATGGCCGCCTGACATGGCTGTCCCCCAAGACTCAAAAAATGATTCAGGTGCAATCTAACAGAGGAATCCGGCCGGGAATCACAAGCCGTAGTGCCAACCTTCACGCGCCGGGCAGGAGTTTACTACCACTTCCAGGCCCGCGTCCTTGGCACGCTGGGTGGCTTCGTCGTCGAATACGCCCAGCTGGAGCCACACAGCCTTGGCACCGATCGCAATCGCTTGGTCGATGACTGCGCCGACGCGCTGGGAGTTGACGAAGCAGTCAACGACGTCAATGGGGTGACGGCTTTCCGGAATCTCCGCCAGGGACTTGTACCCCTTCTCACCGTGCACGTCCTCGCCCTTGAGGTTAACGGGGATGATCTCCATGCCCATCTTGTCCCGGACGTACAGCGAGACGTCGTAGGCGGAGCGCCACTGGTTGGTACTCAGGCCCACAATTGCCCAGGTGCCTTTTGTTCGCATCAATCGTTCGACGACGGCCGGATCGTTGACATGCATCATGACCCAAGCCTACCCATGTCCTGGTATAGGACTGCGCGCCTAGCGGTGCCCCTGCTTCAGCCACTTCTTCCACTTGTCCATCACGGACTGGAACTCTTCTTCGGTGCGCTTTTCCGACGCCGACGGATGCAGCGGCCCTTGCTTGACGCTGGTCCCTTGCTTGGTGCTGGTTCCGGACTTGGCCGGCTTTCCAGTGTCGGTTTTTGGCACCTCCACGTTGGTGGCATCCGGTACTCGCTGCGTGGTCTGGTTGAGCCTCGCCTGCGGTTCCGGGGCGGGCGCTTGAACTGGATGGTGTGGCTGCGCAGGGTTCGGCAGGGCAGGGTTCGGCAGGGCAGGGTTCGCTGGCTTCGGAGCAGGAGCAGCAGGGACGACGGGTGCCTGTGCCGCGTTATCAGCGGACGCCGCCGCGGGGACGGGAATCGACTGCACCGTTGACGGAGACGGAACTGATGCGGGATCTGAGGCGGGCGCGGGATCTGCGGCGGGGGCCGGCTCCGTACTGACCCGAGGAGCATCGGGCGATGGCAGTTCGGGTGCCGCCACAGGTGGCTGGGGCTGGAAGTTGCTGATGAGCTGGTCAATGAACGACGGGTTCCGGGTGAAGCCCGAACTGGCCGCGGCCACGCCGCTGACCCCGAGTCCCATGGCAGCCACCACTGCAATACTGACCATCGCGGTCCGGTGCTGGTGGCGCCAACGGCGCTTGGAGAGTTCGTCGTGCGGGCCGGCGATCATGGCCGCGAGTTCCGGGCTGGGAGCGGGGGCCGAAAGGTTGGCGAAGGCACCGAGCGAAACCAGCGCTTGCCGGACGTCCGAAGCATCGGCGAGATCGGCGTCGAGCAAGAGCTCGTCCACGATCGCTTCGCGTTCTGTATCCCTGTATGTCATGGCGACACGTATTCCTTTACTGCCGAATGCTCACGGAGCGTAATGAGGGCCCGGCGCTGTAATTGCTTGACTGCGCCAGCGGATTTCCCCATGATGTCGGCTACCTGTTCAACCGTCAGGCCGGCCACAATGCGGAGGTTCAGGACCTCCCGTTGCTCGTCGCCCAGAGTGTCCAGAAGCGCCGCAACCTCATATGGCGCCAGTTTGGACAAAGCTTCAGCCTCGGCAGAGCTCGATTCGCGGGTGTCCCGTTCGGGCTCGAACTCGTGCTGGATCGGCGCCCGGCTTTGCTTCCGATGCTCATCAACCATGCGTGCATGGGCCACCGAGAAGATGAAAGTCCGCAGGCCGCTGACACCACCGCTGAGGTCATCGAGCCGCGGCAACACTGCCAGGAACACGTCCTGTGTACTTGCTTCAGGATCGGGCACGCCTTTGGCCGTCAGATAGCCGAGGACCTGGCCTGCGTAAGCCTGGTAAACGGCGCTGAACAGTTCCGCGGTATTGCCCCTGAGCGCATGAAGCGCTTCGTCGGTCAATGCGTCGGTCACAGTTGTGGGACTTTCGATCGGCGGCAGGTCCGTGGCTTTCCAGCCAGGTCATCAGCCTTGTACGACGGACGACCCCACCAAGGGTATCTGCTCTGCCGGGCCATCCACAGGGAGGACCCGCTTGTCCGCGAAAAAACTACTGCGGACAAGGAAGAGCCGAGCTGGAACATGATGGGGGACAAATTCCAGCTCGGCCCTTTCACAGACGTAATCGACGCGGTGCTCCAAAGGGTTACGCCGGTGACAAAGTTTTTTTAAAAACTTTCTGCTGCGCTCTTCACGGCAGCCGGTTGGCACCCCCGTGAGGTTTTTTCACCGCACAGGCGCAAGGCCCCGCATCGCGTCGTGATCGCACTGTCCTTCATCACGTTCTGGAGGGTCTGTGTCCGGGTAGTGGTGGAGCTTTGGATTGGTAGGTGTGTCCGGTGGGGGTGCTGATGCTCAGGGTGTGGGTGCTAAGGGTGTGGGTGTCTTCGGGCAGGGGTGTGGCGTTCTAGCCGGGGTTTTCTTTGGTGTGGTTGCAGGCTTCGCAGAGCCCTGCTGCGTTGTCCACGGTGGTGGCCCCGCCGGAGCGCCACGGCACGACGTGATCGATATGCCGGATAGGCGCGTCGCAGTAGGGTGTGCGGCAGGTATGGTCGCGGGCTTCGATGAATCGCCGGTGCCGCTGCGGGAAGAGCCTGGCTTTGGAGTCCATGGCCAACAACTCGCCGGTGTCGGGTGCGGTGTAGAGCCGCCGGAGCCAAACATTGAACTCCTGCCCCTGGTTGAGCTCCTGCTCCTGGTTGAACTCCTGCCCCTGGTTGAACTCCTGCTCCTGCCCGGGTGTTCGCCGTAGATCCGGCGGGGACGGGTGGCCTGTCGGGTGGTCCGGGAGCTTCGCGTGGGGCGGTGCAGCACCTGGTGGTTGTTTTCCTCGTGCTGTTCGCTCTTCTGCGGCGCCGATCAGGGTTCTTGCCCAGGGTGCGGGGACGATGCCGTAGCCGTGGAGCCGGGCCGGTTCGGAGTCTCCTTGGAACAGGGTCCGGTCGGTCATGACGAGCTGGAGTTCAACCCCGGAGACCCCGCCCGGGGTGCCGGTGACGCGCTGGACCAAGGTGTCAGCCATGATCTGCCCGCGGGTCGGGACACTCCCCGATCCGGCAGCACCGCCGGAGCCCGAGCCCGCGCCACCGCCGGAGCCTGCGATCCAGCCGCCGGCCCCTGCGTTCCAACCTTGGGAACGGGCTGAATCAGCTGCGCGGGTCAGTGCCGCATACACGGCCACGCCTTGGGCCACCGGAAGCAGCGCGGTCAGATAGGTCATGGTGTCCGGTGCCGGTCGCAGGCTTACGGTTCGTTCGGTGGCGGCGTGGCTGGCGCGCTGGGCGACGGACCGCGGATCCCGACGATACGCTGCGGCTTTCGCGGCCGCGATGATGGCTTTGTCTCCGGCGCCCTCGAACGTCCCGGCATCGGGTGCGAGTTCGGCGTCCACTGCGGCCCGGTCTTCGACGGACAGGCAGGCTGTTTCCTTGACCAGCAGCGTGGCCCGCCACTCATTGAGCAGGCCTTTGTTCAACGCCGCCAGGGTCCGCGGCATCTCCGTGACCAACGCTTTGGCAA
>NZ_JABMCX010000346.1 GCF_013179505.1 Paenarthrobacter sp. CM16
GAACCGGCGGCCGTGGAGGCCGACGCCGGACGTGAGACCAGGCGGAGCTTGCGGTCAAGCTCAGGCGCCAGGTTCAAGCCCATGAACGGCCACGGCCCCTGGTTGGCGGGCTCGTCCTGTGCCCAAACGATGTCAGCGTTCGGGTACTTGGCCAGCTCGGCGTCAATCTCGGCCTTGGGCAGCGGGTACAGCTGCTCAACGCGGATGATGGCGGTGGAGGTGTCCCCGGACTTCTGTCGGTTGGACAGGAGGTCGTAGTACAGGCGACCCGAGACCAGGATGACGCGGTCCACGTTGGCAGGCTCGACCTCAGGATCGGCAATGACCGGCCGGAAACCACCCGTAGTGAAGTCTTCGACGGCGGATGCGGCGCCCTTGAGGCGAAGCAGCTGCTTCGGCGTGAAGATGATCAACGGCTTGCGCGGACGGCTGTAAGCCTGGCGGCGCAACAGGTGGAAGTGCGAGGCCGCAGTGGTGGGGTTGGCCACGATCATGTTGTCCTCGGCGCACATCTGCAGGAAGCGCTCAATGCGGGCCGAGGAATGGTCCGGTCCCTGGCCTTCATAGCCGTGGGGAAGCATGAGTACCAGTGAGGAACGCTGACCCCACTTCTGTTCTGCCGAGGAAATGAACTCGTCAATGATGGTCTGCGCACCGTTGACGAAGTCGCCGAACTGGGCTTCCCACAGGACCAGGGCATCCGGGCGCTCTACCGAGTAACCGTATTCGAAGCCCATGGCTGCGTATTCGGACAGCAGGGAATCGTAGATCCACAGCTTGGCCTGGTCATCGGAGAGGTTGCCCAGGGGCAGCCACTCGTTGCCGTTGGCGCGGTCGTGGAAGACGGCGTGACGCTGCACGAACGTGCCGCGGCGGGAGTCCTGGCCGGCCAAACGAACCGGTACACCCTCCATGATCAGCGAGCCGAAGGCTGCGATCTCGCCGAAGCCCCAGTCAATCCCGCCTTCACGGGACATCTGCTCACGCTTCTCCAAGAGCTGCTTGAGCTTGGAGTGGACGGTGAAGCCGTCCGGAATTTCCAGGTGTGCCTTGCCGATGCGGGCAAGGGTCTCAGCGGAAATTGCAGTGGATGCCGGGGAGTTAGTGCCGAAATCGGACTGCTGGGCGATGGGACGCTCGATGTCCGAGACGGCCGCGGAGTCCGCCGTGATGATGGGGATCGGCGAGGTCTGCGCGGCGTGCGTTTCTGCGAAGACGCGCTCGAGGCGTTCCTGGTAGTCGCGGAGCAACTGCTCTGCTTCTTCTTCGGTGATGTCTCCACGGCCGATGAGCGACTCGGTGTACAGCTTGCGGACGGAGCGCTTGGCTTCGATCAGATTGTACATGAGCGGCTGCGTCATCGAGGGGTCGTCGCCCTCGTTGTGGCCGCGGCGGCGGTAGCAGACCATGTCGATGACAACGTCCTTGTGGAAACGCTGGCGGAACTCGTAGGCGAGCTGTGCAACACGCACTACGGCCTCGGGGTCGTCACCGTTCACGTGGAACACCGGTGCCTGGATCATCTTGGCAACGTCCGTGGAGTACGTGGACGAACGCGATGACGACGGCGCGGTGGTGAAGCCAACCTGGTTGTTGACAATGACGTGGATGGTTCCGCCGGTGCGGTAACCACGCAGCTGCGAGAGGTTGAGGGTTTCAGCCACAACACCCTGGCCGGCAAATGCGGCATCACCGTGAACCATGATGGGCAGGACCGGGAACGATTCGCCCTGATCCAGCCTGTCCTGCTTGGCACGGACAATGCCCTCCAGCACGGAGTCCACGGCTTCGAGGTGGGACGGGTTGGCCGCGAGGTAGACCTTGGTCTGCTTGCCGTTGTCCGAAGTGAAGGTGCCTTCGGTGCCGAGGTGGTACTTGACGTCGCCGGAGCCCTGGACCGAACGGGGGTCCTGGGTACCTTCGAATTCGCGGAAGACCTGTGCATAGGTCTTACCGGCGATGTTGGTCAGCACATTGAGGCGGCCGCGGTGTGCCATGCCGATGGCAACCTCGTCCAGTCCGTCGTCGGCCGCGTCGGAGATGACGGCGTCGAGGAGCGGAATCAGCGACTCGCCGCCTTCAAGGGAGAAGCGCTTCTGGCCCACGAACTTGGTCTGCAGGAATGTTTCGAATGCCTCTGCGGCGTTGAGCTTGGAGACGATGCGGAGCTGCTCTTCACGGCTCGGCTTGGAGTACGGGTGCTCCAACTGGTCCTGGAACCATTTGCGTTCTGCAGGTTCCTGGATGTGCATGTACTCGATGCCGGTGGTGCGGCAGTACGCGTCACGCAGGACTCCGAGGATGTCACGGAACTTGAGCTGCGGCTTGCCGCCGAATCCGCCGGTGGGCCATTCGCGGTCCAGGTCCCACAGGGTCAGGCCGTAGGTCAGGACGTCCAGGTCCGGGTGCTTGCGCTGGACGTACTCCAGGGGATCGGTGTCCGCCATCAGGTGTCCGCGCACCCGATAGGAGTGGATCAGCTGCTGGATGCGGGCAACCTTGTTGATCTCATCGGCAGGATCCACCTGGAGGTCCGGGCTCCAACGCACGGGCTCGTACGGGATACGCAGGGCTTCGAAGATTTCGTCGTAGAAGTTCTGCGCACCCAGCAGGAGCTGGTGGACCAGCTTGAGGAACTCGCCGCTGCCTGCACCCTGGATGACCCGGTGGTCATAGGTCGATGTCAGCGTGAGGATCTTGCTGATGGCGTTCTGGGCGATGATCTTCTCGCTGGCGCCCTGGAATTCAGCGGGGTAGTCAAGGGCGCCGACGCCGATGATGGCGGCCTGCCCCTTGGAAAGGCGAGGAACGGAGTGCACCGTGCCGATGCCACCGGGATTGGTCAGGGAGACCGTGGTGCCGGCGTGGTCGTCTGCCGTGAGCTTGCCGTTGCGGGCACGCTTGATCAGGTCCTCATAGGTGTGCCAGAACTCGGCGAAGTCCATGGTCTCGGCCTTCTTGATGTTGGGAACCATCAGGAGGCGCGTGCCATCGGGCTTGGGCATGTCAATGGCGATGCCGAAGTTGACGTGTGCGGGCTGCACGGCACTGGGCTTGCCATCGATTTCGTCGTAGTAGACGTTCATCGACGGGAACTGGGACAACGCGCGGACAACGGCGTAGCCGATGAGGTGCGTGAAGGAGACCTTGCCACCGCGGGCTCGGGCAAGGTTGGAGTTGATAACCACCCGGTTGTCGATGAGCAGCTTGGCGGGAACAGCGCGGACACTAGTGGCGGTAGGTACTTCAAGGCTGGTCACCATGTTGGTGGCAATGGCCTTGGCCGGTCCCCGGAGGACGGAAACTACATCTTCCTCAGGTGCTGTGGGCGCCTTGGTGCTCTTGGGCAGCTGGGCAGGAATGGGCTGGGCCGTGGTTCCGGCTGCGGGCTTCTTTGCTCCGTCCCGGGCAACAGTGGCCGGTGCTTTCTTGGCCGGGGCCGGTGCCGCCGGTGCAGCTGCTTCCGGGGCAGCGGCAGGAGCGGCCGGCGCCGGTGCCGGAGCCGCTGCAGCCGGAGCTACCACGGGAAGTACTTGGGTAGGGGGATTGGCAGCTGAAGGCGCTGCGGAGGTTCCGTTGGAAGAAGTGCCGTCAGCAGAAGCAAAGGATTCAAAGAGCGGCCACCACTTGGTGTCGACCGAATTCTTGTCCTGTTGGTACCGCTCGTACAGTTCGTCAACGAGCCACTCGTTTCCGCCAAATTCCTCTGGTAGACGGTGGCTGGGCTGCTCTGGCACTTGAAATACGCCTCTTCCATGAGTGTTGTTTTCCCGCTGGCCAAAGTTGCTTTTCCGCAACGATGGGACAGGGTCCGGGTCCCGCGAACTCAGACCCCTGACAGTCTAGTTAGGATCGTTGGTTAACTGCCAATAGTGGTGACCTAAATCATGTTGCGGCTGACTTAGTGTGGTGCCCCGGCTTTTTAGTCGCGTATCCAAGCCCGCCGTTGGAGCCGCCTCCGGGCTGGACTGTAGACTGGAACTCTTATGGACAGTAAATCTAGGTGCCGGCCTGGGAACTGTCGGGGGAGCCAACCTGGCAACTCCGCACAGCGCGCCCGTCGAGCCGGCAATACCCGTTCACATGCCCATCACGCGCCGGCCCTTAGCGCCGGTGGTCCCTCGGACCCTGCGTCCGCTGGACCCGACCAGCCTCCGCCGGGGCGAATTCCCCCGCTGAAGGCCCCCGCCCTTCTGCACGCCACCACTCATGGAGTGATGCGCTAAGTGGAATGGATTCTTCTTCTCGCCGGATTTGCCCTGATTCTGGG
>NZ_JABMCX010000347.1 GCF_013179505.1 Paenarthrobacter sp. CM16
AACCACGCGATGGATCCGCAGGATGGGTTGGAAACATCGCCCAAAGGTGAGGTGGGATCTGAGTGGCGGCCCACTGCAAGACCTGCCACCCAGTACGCCTACGCTCTTGCCCAGACATATATAAGGTGCTGGGTAATCCTCAAGAATCAGTCAGGGAAACCTCAAGATTGCCTCAAGATCCCAAGACAGCTGTAGCCATCAGCCATCTTGGCGGCCCATTGAGCTCCGCAGGGCCGGTGAATCTTGACGGCGCCTTCCGAAGGGAATAGACAGTAAGTACCCTTATAAATATCCGGTCCCGACTGAAGGAGTGTCCATGAACGAGAAGCCCGGCAATCAGACGCCGAACACGCCCGGGGTGAGCGAAACGGAACTTCGTGGAATGAAGGTTGATGAACTCCGACAGGAAGCCCGGGAGGAGAACATCAGCGGCGTTTCGGACATGCGCAAGGAGGAGCTGGTGCACGAAGTGGCCGAAGCACGCTCCTCCGGTGAACAACGGAAACAGGACGGCCCTGACTCAGTTGGCGCCGGGCCGGACGACGGCAAGATCCGGACCGGCGAAGCGTCCTCCAGCTCGTTGAAATACTCACAGCAGGTCACTTCTCCAGAGGACGAGCCCGAGCGGGAAGGAAGGAGCCTCGTAACAACGCATCATGAAGTCATCAAGCAGTGGGCCGAGGAACGCGGCGGGGTGCCTGCAACTGTTGAAGGCACTGAACACGGGGATCACTTGGGCGTACTCCGTATTGATTTTCAAGACAAAGATAACAATCTCCGGCGCGTGAGCTGGGAAGAATGGTTCAACACTTTCGATGCCCGCCGCCTGAACTTCATCTATCAGGAACAACGCTCGGACGGCAGCCAATCGAACTTCTTCCGACTGGAAAACCCGGACCGGGAAGACGCATAGGCGTAAGTACGCTTATTTTCGGATTCAACCGGACGGCTTAGGGGCGTAGGAGAAGGTCGGCGACAGCGTTGGCGAACGCCAGAGGGGCCTCTTGGGGCACGTTGTGCCCTATTCCCTTTAGCCTGCGGACTTCGAACGGACCGGCGAAGTGCTTCCGGTCCCGCTCAGAGTCGTCCGGCCCGAACCCGTCGGCCAGTGCGTCGAGTGAAATCGTTGGCACCAAGATGGGAGGCGATTTCGCCAGAAACGCCTCGAGCTCGTCAAAACGATCGTCACCATCCGCGGCCCGATGGCGATGGCGATAGGAATGCACCGCGACATCAACGAAGTCCGGGTTGTGCAGACTGGGACTGCTGGAGGTGTAGGCCTCGCCGGCGTCAGCCCATTCCGGTGACCACAATCGCCACAGCAGGCTGCACAATTCATCCCGGTTGGCCTGAAGCCCTGCGCGTCCTCGATCGGTGTTGAAGTACCACTGATACCAGTCCCGATACTCCTCCATCGGGGCTGCCGGCTCCACCGACGAGGCGATGTCCTGGATCGAGTAGCCCCCGACTGTCACAAGCCCGGCAATGCGTTCGGGGCGCACGGCTGCGGCAATGCAGGCCGCCCGGCCGCCCCAGTCATACCCGGCGACCACTGGGCGCTGCAATTCCAGGACATCGATGAGATCGAGCAGATCCTGTCCGACGGCCGCTTGTTGGCCGGAGCGAGGCGTCGCGGCCTTCCGGAACCGGGTCCCACCGTACCCGCGGAGGTAAGGAGTGATGGAACGAATTCCGCGCTCCGCCAACAACGGGGCAACTGCTTGGAAGCTGAGGACGTCGTAGGGGAAACCGTGGAGGAGCACCGCAACCGCCCCGTCGGCCGGACCGTCGTCGTAGTATGCAATCTCGAGGTCCTCAGTCATCACAGTCCGGAGTTCGCCCATGGTCATACTCCAGTGAACCATTTACGGTCTCGGGAACCTCCCAAAGTCCGTAGCGTCAGGAATACGGATCGGTGAGGAGCCAGGCCAGGGCCTCATCCTGGGAGGGATAGAACCGGGTCGGACAGGGAAGAGTCCGCCGCGCCATGGCAAAATTGGCAATGACGCGGTTGACAGGATTGGAGCCGACCAAGGCAATCCGCGAAGCCGCGCACTTGGTGCTGAAAACGGATTTGGCCTGGCGGGTAACGGTCTTAGTGTTCGTTATGTCAATCAGCATCGGGTACTCGGAACCGTCGGCGACGTCGTTGATTGTCATCATCGCCGAGCGCACGTCGTCTGCCGTCAGGACAGTCCCCGGATTCCAGACGAGGCGAAGAACTCCCTCGGCATCCAGTTCGACCGTTCCCTTGCCGCCATCAACAATTATTGGCTTCATCCCCGCGCCCCCAACATCGTTTGGTGGTCCTAAGACTAGTCCGTGATCCGGCGGTGGCTCCATATCTGCCGTGAGCTTGTTGGGTGGCATCGCGCTTCCCGCCACATCAAGACCGTTCCTCGCCACCCCATCGCGCCAGCGCGATGATCGCCTCACGCAAGGCGAGCCCGCGATCAGTCAGCGCGTAGGCCCGGGTGTTGTGCCGTAGCGGCAGTCGGAATAACACACCGGCTGTCTCGAGCTCGCGCAGGCGGGTCGCAAGTATGTTCGTAGGTACTCCAAGATCGCGTTGCAGATCGCCATAGCGCTGCGGCCCGTCGAGCAGTCGCTCCACAATGAGGAGGGCCCACCGCGACCCGACGACGTCGAGGGCTGCGGCGAGATTGCTCACGCGCCCTGATCGGCGTCCGGCTTCATCCAAAATGGCGAGTAATGGTAGCCGTCCGGGTCATCGAATTGGCGCTGGTACATGAAGGGATAGTCGTCGGTGTCACCGATCCGCCCGCCGGCGGCGCCAGCGCGCTCGGTGAGCTCATCGACCGCCTCCCGACTGCCCAAGTCGAATGAGACCGTGACCTTCGAGGGTGTGCCCGGTCCGCCGACCAACTCCTCGGCACCTCCGACGCTTGCATACATCTCCCGGCTTCCGAGCATGACGTACTGCTCGGGCGCGATCATGAAGCAGGAGACGTTGTGGTCGGACATCTCCGCGTTCATGGTCCAACCGAGGGCGGCATAGAAGGTGGTCGCGCGCTCGACACTCTCAACCGGGCAGGTAATGAAAAGACTCATGCCTCATACTTGCAAAATGCAAGTGCGACGTCAAGGGCTTGACCGAGCAAGCGGACTCTACCCACGCCGGGTTGACCTCATTCGACGAGACAAGCACGGTAAATGCGAATGAGTCTCAGTTAAGCTAAGCTTCGGGTGTGATTGGACACTCCTATGACCGCTGACCTCTCCCGTCTCCCCAGTGGTTCCGGCATCAGCCCCACTGCCCCACCGCCGATCCCCCGCAGAACGGCCCTTGAACGGCTGCTAACGCCGTCCCTGGCACTAGGCATCCTGGTACTTTTGGTGGTTTCGGGCAGCACAGGACCACTTCAGACCACCTTCATCGAATCCCTGCAGATCATGACCGGCCACCTGATTCCGGGCATGCCTTGGATGACCGACGGCTCGCTCAGCGTGTCCCAGGACCAAGCTGTGTGGAGCTTTCGCGTACCGAGGGCCCTGCTGGCAGGAACCGCCGGTGCCAGCCTCGCATTAGCCGGTGCACTGCTGCAGGCAAATGTCCGCAACCCCCTCGCTGAGCCCTACATTCTTGGCGTTTCGGCCGGGGCCGGAGTGGGCGCGGTGCTTGCCATCGTGGCGGGTTCGACGGCGGTGGCAGGCATCGGCTTGAACGCCTCGGCCTTCGTAGGGGCTGCTGCAGCGACGGCCCTGGTGTATCTGCTGGCAAAACAGGATGGCGTCATCGCGCCCTCCCGCTTGATTTTGGCCGGCGTAGCCCTTGGCTCCCTGCTGGCTGCCATCACGAACTTCCTCACCATCACCACTGACGCGCAGAACGTCTACAGTGTGCTGTTCTTCCTGCTGGGTAGCGTCTCTGCGGCCACATACCCGCAACTGCTGCTCCCCGGATTCGCTCTGCTGGCTGTGGGTGTTTTCGCCATGTTGCGCTCCCGTGCCCTCAACGCCTTCCTGGCCGGTGACGAAACCGCCACGGCTTTGGGAGTAAATGTGGAATCGATGCGTCGAACGCTTCTTCTGGCTACCGCGCTGCTGACCGCCACTACGGTTGCGGTCTGCGGTGGAATCGGATTCGTTGGCCTGGTGGTGCCGCATGCGGCGCGCATCCTGGTTGGCTCGGACCATCGAAAAATGCTCCCGGTCACGATCTTCGGCGGCGCCCTGTTCCTCATGTTCACCGACCTCCTGGCACGCACCATCGCCCAACCGGCGGAGATCCCCTTGGGCATCCTCACC
>NZ_JABMCX010000348.1 GCF_013179505.1 Paenarthrobacter sp. CM16
TAGGCCGGATCGCCTTCAACCGTCCAGGGGTTCACAAGGCCCAACTCAGTGTTGATGTCAGCCAGCAGTGAACCCTTGGTGAAGGGACGGATGGAGACCTTGCCGTCAGCAACCCAGCCGTCTGCGAACGCAACACGGGAACCGCCCAGGCCGGCCTTCTCGAGGTCAGCTTTGCCCTTGCTAACGGCGGCGTCGAACGCGGCGATGGCCTCGTCGGCTTTCTTCTCCGTGCCGGTTGCTTTGGCCACGAGCTTCAGGTTGTCCTCCGCCTGGGCGATCTGGCGGCTGCCATCGGCGGACTTCACCACCACCACGGGAGCGAGTTCTTCGAGCTGCTTGATCACGGGATCGGCCAGATCCGTGGTCGCAACGATCAGGTCCGGATCGAGGGAGGCAATGGTATCGAAGCTGGGCTCGTTGCGGGTTCCAATGTCGGTGGGAGTGCTGTCCAGTTTGCCTGCGGTGACCCAGGCGCTGTAGCCCTTCACGTCAGCCACGCCTACCGGCATGACACCGAGGGTGGTCAGGTTCTCCACGACGTTCCATTCGGTGCCGACCACGCGCTTGGCAGGGGCGTCGAGCTTAACTTCTGTTCCGCGGGCGTCGGTCACAGTGACCGGCCCTCCGGCGGCGGCACTGTTGGATGGCTGGCTGGCGGGCCCTTCAGTGGTTCCGCAACCGGTAAGCAGGACTGCCAAAGCGGCGGTGGCGGCGAGGGCCTTATGGATCTTCATGGACACAGGGGTCCCTTTCGTGTTGGGTGAATGACGTTCTTTGGCGGTGTTCAGCTGCCGCTGTGCCGGCCCACCGCGCGGGTGCGGAGCCGGCCGGTCAGCGGATCGGTGTGGGTGACAATGGGAATGGAGTAAACGTCACTGAGCAGTGCGGCATCGAGGGCTTGGTGCGCCGGTCCTGCAGCCGCTATGCGGCCCTCGGACAGCACCACTACGTGGTCGGCCAATGCTGCAGCCTCGTCGAGATCGTGCAGGACCACGCCAATGGCCACACCGTGGACCCGGGCGAGGTCGTACACCAGGTCAAAGATCTCCACCTTGTACCGGAGGTCCAGATGGTTGGTTGGTTCATCGAGCAGGAGTACCGAAGTGTCCTGGGCAAGGCAACTGGCCAGCCACACCCGCTGCAGTTGTCCGCCTGAGAGTTCCTGGACGCCACGACCGGCAAGTTCGGTGACACCTGTCAGTTCCATGGCGCGGTCAACGGCGGCAGGTCCCTCGGGATCGGCGGCACGCCATCGTCCCCGGTAGGGGTGGCGGCCGAACTCCACCACGTCTCGAACACTCAGGCCGTGCGGCACGGGCCTGCTCTGCGACAACAACGTCACGTGACGGGCAAAGTCACTGCGCTTCATCATCAGCGCGTCCGACGCCTCGCCGCCGTCAGCCCGGACCATCACGGTTCCGGAGGAAGCCTCATGTAATCGGGCGAGTGCCCGGAGCAAAGTCGACTTACCGCTGCCGTTGGGTCCCACCAGCGCAACGATGCGTCCCGGTTCAAGGCGGAGGCCGGCACCATGCACCACGTCCTTGTCCCCATAGCGGAGAACAAGGTCTGTGGCCTCGAGACCGGTGAGTTCGCTCAGTTCAATCACAAAATGAAAGATTAGCTTAGGCTTACCTAATTTCTAAAAACGTGTCGGAGCATGTCCAGCCACGGCAGAGCACGATTGATTCACAGCGTGCAAGGCTTGACCCATGGACTTGGAAATCTCCCCCACCGTGACGGTTCCGGCATCGGAATTGTCGTGGCGGTTTTCGCGTTCTTCGGGACCCGGCGGCCAGCATGTCAACACCACGGACAGCCGTGCCGAGCTCCGGTGGAACGTCGCACAGACCGCCGCACTGACAGAAGGGCAGCGCGAGCTGCTGCTCAGGAGGCTGGAACGGAAACTCGTTGATGGAGTCATCACCGTCACCGCCTCCGAGGAACGGTCACAACTGCGCAACCGCGAGATCGCGCTGGCCAAACTCGCCGGGATCGTCAGGGCAGGTCTTGTTCCTCAATCCGTTCGCCGTGCCTCCAAACCCACCCGCGGCTCAGCCAGGAGGCACCGGGCAGCCAAGGAACTCAGGTCAGCCACCAAACAACAACGACGCCGACCACCGGCTGAGTAACAACGATTGCGGGCGGTCCTGAGCCTGACCAGGCCTTACTGACCTCAACCCACTGCGCGCGCCACTCGGGAGCTGGGAAGGCGTCGCTCCAGTAGGCGGTTTCCTTGGCGATCCGGCCGTCGCGGAATTCGAAGATGAAGACTGTCTCAAAGGTAGGTCCGCCATAGTCCAGCAGAGCCTCAGCAGTCACCAGGTTGCCGCCGCTTAGGAGGCGGCGGGGCGTAATGGTGGGTAGTTCCGGGAAGGCGCCATAGATGGCCCTGCGGTTCTCCGCCCCGCGAACCACTTCCCCGGATTGGGGCCAATGCATCACGGCGTCGTCATGGAACAGCTCATCCATGACCTCGATATGGCGATCGTTGATGCAGTCGATCAGCCGCTTGACCACATTCTCGTTGGTGCGCTGTTCATCCAGGATTTCGTCAGCCATGATCCGCATTCTCCTCCTGGGGACCCTGTTGCACTACCCTCAACCACCACAGCAAAGCAACACCTGCCGGTAGGCGCGACTTCATCATTCCCGCCCCTTAGCTCCGGAGCTGGGAACCGGCCCCGCGAAGCGCCCGGATGCTAACGCCGATAGAGTCATAGGAATGGACAGCAAACTGACAATTTCCCCACAGCGCGATTTCGATGCGCCGGACGCGCCGTTTGCTGATCCCGGGGATGGCTTTGTAAAAGTCCGGGGGGCTCGGGAGAACAACCTTCGCTCCGTGGACGTGGATGTGCCCCGGGACGCAATCGTCGCATTCACCGGGGTCTCCGGCTCGGGAAAGTCATCCCTCGCCTTCGGTACCATTTATGCCGAGGCGCAGCGCCGCTACTTCGAGTCCGTGGCACCTTATGCGCGCCGACTCATCCAACAGGGCCATAATCCCAAGGTGCAGAGCATCACCGGGCTTCCACCCGCCGTCGCGCTTCAACAACGCCGCGGCACGGCCACTGCACGGTCCAGCGTAGGAACGGTCACTACCCTCTCGAACTCCCTTCGCATGCTGTTCTCCCGCGCTGGGCGCTATCCCGACGGCGCCGGCCAACTGGACTCTGATGCGTTCTCCCCCAATACCGCCGCCGGGGCCTGCCCGGAGTGCCACGGCCTGGGCGTAGCGCACACCGTCAGCGAAACGACCCTGGTGCCCGATCCCTCGCTGAGCATCCGCGACGGTGCCATCGCAGCGTGGCCCGGCGCATGGCAAGGCAAGAACCTCCGGGACATCCTCAGCCATCTGGGTTATGACGTGGATACGCCGTGGAAGAAGCTGGCCCGGAAGGACCGCGATTGGATCCTCTTCACCGAGGATCAGCCAGTGGTGGAAGTGACCCCGCAGCGTGACCGCGTCGCCAAGCCGTACAAGGGCCGGTTCTGGAGTGCCAGGAGCTACGTCCTCCACACCCTTGCGGACTCAAAGAGCACCACCATGCGTGACAGGGTGCTGCGCTTCATGGAGACGGGCCAGTGCCCCCGCTGCGAGGGCAGCGGCCTGCGGCCCGAGGCACTCGCCGTCACCTTCGCAGGAAAAACCATTGCTGAAATCAACGCCCTGCCAATGACCGACCTCGCCGAACTCATCAGGCCCACAGCCGGGCTCATCGGTGCCGGGACTGCTTCGCGCACCCAGACCACCGGCGAAGGCAATGAAGTGGCAGTCGCCATCACCCGGGACCTGCTCGCCAGGGTGACCGTGCTCCTGGAGCTTGGCCTGGGCTACCTGGCGCTGGGGCGGGCAACACCCACTCTGTCCCCTGGTGAGATGCAGCGGCTCAGGATCGCCACGCAACTGCGCTCAGGCCTGTTCGGCGTCATCTACGTGTTGGATGAACCGTCCGCAGGGCTACATCCAGCCGATGCAGAACCCTTGCTTGAAGTACTGAACCAACTCAAGGCATCCGGAAATTCCGTGTTCGTCGTGGAGCACAATATGAAGCTCGTCCAAGCAGCCGATTGGTTGGTGGACGTGGGCCCGCACGCCGGCGAGGGCGGCGGAGAGATCCTCTACAGCGGGCCTGTAGCCGGGCTGGAACAGGTGCAGGATTCGGTGACCCGGCCTTTCCTTTTCTCCGACGGCAGCAATGCACCCAAGGGCGGTCCGCGTTCCTGGGATAAGTCGCTAAC
>NZ_JABMCX010000349.1 GCF_013179505.1 Paenarthrobacter sp. CM16
CGCGCTACAACAATGTGGTGGCCAGCTACCTCCACGGATCGTTGCTGCCAAAGAATCCGGCGATTGCCGACTTCCTCATCCGGACAGCAGCTGAGCGCAAGTACGGCACCTTCGTTCCGGGAACGCCCGACGACGACTACGCCCGCCTCGCGCGCGAACACGCCGCGCGCCGGCCGCGATAGGCGCTATTTCTCCTTGGTGATCAACAGTTCGTGGGCGCCTGCAGCCGCTGCGCCCATGGACTCGACCACCGTTTTGGTTCGTTGATGGGTAGCTGCGTCGGCTCCCGGTGATGCGCAGACTCCCTGTGGAGCATCGCTGGCCACCGAGCACCATCGGTAGGGATCCCGGACAATCACCGACGGCGCCCAAGCAAGGTCCGAGGCTGTCCATGCTCCGGCCGCGTTCTGGCTGAACTGGGCCCTCACCAGCAATCCTTCATTGTTGAGCACGTACCACGGCGACAACTCCGTGACACCGTTGCCCAATCCGTAAACAATCCACGTGCCCTTGTAATTCTCGATCGGCAGCACGGAATGCGTGTGGTGTCCATAGATCATGGTGAACTGGCCGCTGTCCACCAGGGCGTGCGCAACGTCTTGCTGCTGGACGTTGGCTTCGCTGGCATACTCGTCCCCTGCGTGCATCACTCCCAGGACGATATCCGCTCCGAGGGCCCTGGCCTGCGTTGCCTTGGCGATCATGACGGCAGGATCAAGCTCGTCCACCAGCCAGGGGTACTCAGGGATTTGACCGTTGTGGCCGTATGTCCCGATGATGACAGCGACCTTGGCCGCATCCGATTCCAGCATGAGGATTTCCTTGGAAGCGGCCTCGGTCCGGTAGGAGCCGGTGTGCTTAAGCCCGGCCGCGTCCAGGGCATCCAGTGTCCGTAGAAGGCCCTCAGTCCCCCGGTCGATGGTGTGGTTGCTGGCCGTGGTGCACGCCTGATAACCGACGTCCTTGGAAGCAGTAATGATCTGCGGCGGAACGTTGAAGGACGGATAGGCCGAGAAAGGTCCCTCGGGCGCCGCCACGGGTGTTTCCTGGTGGCAGATGGCGAGATCGCTGTTTCGGATATAGCGCCGCTGGCCTTCGAGGAGGGGGACGAACGTGTACCCCGGAAGGCCGGCTGCCGCGGCGTCGGCCCTTGCCTGTTGCCATAGCTGGGTGTGGACCAGCATGTCACCGGTTACGGTGATGGAGGTGCACCGAAGCTCGGGGCAGGCCGGCCCCTTGCCGGGCGTAGGGTTCGGCGCGGGGGTACGCGTCGGTGTTGGCGACTCGGAAGCCGGAGCCGAGGCCGCAGCGCTGCGGTTCTGGTCATCGGATTCGGCAATGACCCCACAGGCCCCCAACGAAAACGCAGCCGCCGCTGTCACCATGGCAAACAGTGGCCGTGAAAGACGGACGCGTCGGGCAGCGGATGTGATATTCCCCATGGCTTTCATCCTACGGCTGAAGACCCGTTCCACCCGGGCGTGCCGCCCTTGAGGACCGGATTCTTACGTGAAAGAGTCACTTCATGACCAATCCCCTGCTGAGCCCCAGCCCCCTGCCGTATGGCCTTCCGCCCTTCGCCGGCATGAACCCCGGGCACTACGCCGAAGCTATTGATGCCGGACTGACCGTGCACTTGCGGGAAATCGATGCCATCACCAACACCTCCGATCCGGCGACCTTCCAGAACACGGCCCTGGCCATGGAACAATCCGGCCGCCTTCTGCAAAGGGCGGGTGCAGCATTCTTCACTCTGGTTTCGGCGGATGCATCAGAGGAAATCAAGGCGCTCGAAACGGAATTGTCGCCCAAGTTTTCAGCGCACCAGGACGCGGTGTACATGAATCGCGCCCTGTATGACCGCTTCGCCGCGATCGACGTCTCGGATCTTGACCCGGAATCCTCGCGTCTGGTGGAGGAATACCTGAAGGAATTCCGCCAGTCCGGTATCCAACTCGATGCCGCCGGCCAACAACGCTTGCGGGATGTCAATGCAGAACTCTCGCGCTTGGGCACCGAATTCGGCCAGCGTGTCAAGGAAAGCATGAAGTCGGCAGCTCTCCTCCTCGACGACGCCGCAGACCTGGCCGGTTTACCTGCTGAGGATGTTGCGGGGGCCGCCGAAGCAGCCAAAGCAGCCGGACACGACGGCAAGTACTTGCTGACCCTGATCCAACCCAGCAACCAGCCGGCCATAGCGTCGCTGGAAAACCGAGGCATCCGGCGTCGTTTGTATGAGGCGTCCCTCGCACGTGGCACCAGCGGCGGGACCTTGGATGTGCGGGACCTCGTAAGAGCTACTCTCCGGTTGCGGGCGGAGAAGGCCCGGCTCCTGGGCTTTGCCAACTATGCAGAACTGGTGGTGGACCAACAGACCGCACCGGACTTCGGGGAGGTCAAGGCCATGCTTGGACGACTGGCGCCCGCCGCAGTGCGGAACGCCCAATCCGAGGCTGAGGCCTTGGCGGCATCCGCCGGACATAACCTGGAGCCGTGGGATTGGGCTTTCTACTCTGCACGGGTCCGCAAGGAGAAGTACGAGGTTGACGAGCAAGCGCTGCGTCCCTATTTCAGCTTGGACACGGTGCTCGCAGACGGCGTTTTCCATGCTGCAACCCAGTTGTACGGCGTCACCTTCCACGAGCGGTCCGACCTTGCTGGATACCACCCTGACGTGCGCGTCTGGGAGGTGCGCGACGAGGATGGCCAAGGAATCGGGTTGTTCCTGGGGGATTACTACACCCGTGCTTCAAAGCGTGGTGGGGCCTGGATGAATTCCTTGGTGGAACAGTCCGGCCTGCTGGAAACACGCCCCGTGGTGATCAACAACCTCAACATCACCAAGCCGGCTCCCGGCGAACCCACATTGCTTTCCCTGGACGAGGTCCGCACTGTTTTTCACGAGTTCGGACATGCACTGCACGGCCTGTTCTCGAACGTCACGTACCCACGCTTCTCTGGAACCTCTGTTCCGCGTGACTTTGTGGAATACCCTTCGCAGGTCAACGAGATGTGGATCATGTGGCCGGAAATCCTGGCCAACTATGCCCGCCACTACTCCACGGGCGAACCCCTGCCCCAAGCCACCGTGGACAAGCTCAATGATTCACTGCTGTGGGGCGAAGGCTTCGCCACCACCGAGTATCTTGGGGCTGCGCTCCTGGACCTTGCATGGCACGTTCTTTCGGAATCCGATGTGCCCGATCACGTTATCGACTTCGAGGCCACAGCCCTTGCCGACGCCGGTATTGCGCACCCGCTCATTCCGCCGCGATACCGGACGGGCTACTTCCAGCACATCTTTGCCGGCGCTGGATACGCGGCAGGCTATTACTCCTACATCTGGAGCGAGGTACTTGATGCCGATACCGTGGAGTGGTTCAAGGAGAACGGCGGACTGACCCGTTCCAACGGAGAGCGATTCCGCGCCGAGCTGCTCTCACGCGGCAACAGCCGCGATCCCTTGGAATCCTTCCAAGCCTTCCGAGGCAGGGACGCCAAGCTGGAACCCCTTCTTAAGCGCCGGGGACTGAACTAACCCATACATCCAAAAAACGGAACGGTGGGCGCTGATCCGGCAGTGTGCGTAAAAGGGCCCGCGCCCCGGCCACCTACAAACTTGCGGTAGCGAGAGCGGGGATAGCACACAGAGGATCAGCGCCCACCGGGCGCAAGTGAGACCTACCAGCCGCGCTCTGCGAGGCGGTGGGGCTGGGGAATCTCGTCGACGTTGATGCCCACCATGGCTTCGCCGAGGCCGCGGGAGACCTTGGCGATGACATCGGGGTCATCATGGAACGTGGTGGCCTTCACGACGGCGGCGGCGCGCTCTGCCGGGTTGCCGGACTTGAAGATGCCCGAACCGACGAACACGCCATCGGCGCCGAGCTGCATCATCATCGCAGCATCAGCCGGGGTGGCGATGCCGCCGGCGGTGAACAGGACCACGGGGAGCTTGCCGGTAGCCGCAACTTCCTTGACCAGCTCGTACGGGGCCTGCAACTCCTTGGCCGCAACGTACAGCTCGTCCTCCGGGAGGGCTGCAAGCTTGGCGATCTCGGAGCGGATCTTGCGCATGTGGCCGGTGGCGTTGGAAACATCGCCCGTGCCGGCTTCGCCCTTCGAACGGATCATCGCCGCACCCTCGTTGATGCGGCGCAGGGCCTCACCCAGGTTGGTGGCACCACAGACGAAGGGAACGGTGAAGTTCCACTTGTCGATGTGGTTGATGTAGTC
>NZ_JABMCX010000035.1 GCF_013179505.1 Paenarthrobacter sp. CM16
ACCCGGACAAGCTCCGCGGCTTCGCCTCAGTGTCCCGGACGGCCACGAACACCCTGAACTCACACTTTGTCGCAGTCCGGAACGCCTGGAGCAGCTTCACAGCATCGTGTTCCTGGGTGACCATCGAAGCTGAATCTTTTGTTGCTGGTCTTGAGCGGCTGCTCGCCGCCAACGCAGCAGACGCCGATTGGATAGAGCAGGTCGCCACCGCATTCGAAACAGCCGGCAGCGGCTCTATCGCAGACAGCATGCTCAACGGGCTCTTCATCCAGTTCGCAGCACCAAACCTAGTGGGCTTGAACGACATCGGAACCACGAGTGCAGCGCAACTGAAGGTTTGGCTCGGTAATGGTGGCACCGCCCGGCTGCGGGAACTACTGACCCAACCAGGACTGGACCCCGTAGCTACAGCCACGTGGTGGTCTGGCCTCGGCCACACCGTCGATCGCATAACCGGCACAGTAACTATCGAGGAAGGGGGAAAACAGCAGCTCCTGATCGGTGCACTGCCGGACGTTATCGGTAACCTGAACGGTGTCACCGCGACCGCCAGGGACCTTGCCAACCGCATAAAGTTGCTGCAGATGCACGACTACTTGAAGAAGTACCGGGATGAGCACGGCGGAGACGTTGATGACGGCTCCCAGGAAGGCATGGTCAACAAAGTATGGGAATCGCTCTACGACAGCGAGGGCGGCCGAAAACAAATCCTCAGGATCCATCCGGCATCCGGCAACTGATCAGCTTCGCTCCCTTTGGTCTCGGGACAGGATCGGAGACTGGGTTCGGTGCATCTATTTCGGTGGGAGACCTTGACGCCGCCAAGCACGTCAGCTATCAGCTCCCCGGGCTGGACACCACCGTCGGCAAGGACATGGCATCAAAGACCAAGCAGGCCAATGATCAGCGGCTTGATCAACGCAAACTCGCCGGTTCCAACGGGCTGGATAAGAACCGGATTGCTGTCGTTGCCTGGATTGGTGTCGAGCCGGCCCAGGGTATGGGTGTGTTCAGCAACGACCAGGCAAAAGTCGTGGGTCCCGCCCTTCGCAACTACGCGACAGGAGTCAACGCCGTTCACCAAAACCTCGACAACGCAGCCATGACAACAGCCGTCGGGCACTCCATGGGTTCCCTCGGCGCCATGGAAGCAGCCAAAACCGAACTGCCGGTCGATAACCTCGTCCTCGTCGGGGACGTTGGGGCCCCTGATAACGTGACCTCCGTGAACGATCTCCACCTGAACCCCGGCGGCACCGTATACCGGGGAACCTACGACTGGGACCACGTAGCTGAAGTCGGGCATGGGCTCGGCTGGCAGCGTAAAAGCACCGCAGACCCGGGATTCGGCGCCGTCACCTTCGGCACGGACGGCGCCACAGGACCGGATGGTGCCACAGAACTCCCAACGAAAACCCACGACGGACAAACAGGCGGCAAGGACGGCATCTACGGGTACTTCGACAGGAGAACCCAGTCAAGCTATAACCAAGCCAGAATCGCCCTCGGCTTGAATGACCAACTCACGAAGGCGACACGATGACAACCATGCACCGCCCCCACTACAGGCGCATCCTTCCCGCCGCAGCCATCCTTCTAATCACCCTTGCAGGGTGCGGAACAACCCCTGGCACCCCACCTACCGGCACCGCGGAGCAAACCATGGAACCAGAACAAGCCCGCACAGAGTACTTCAACCTCTTCAACAAGATTCAAGCCCTCGCCCCCGGCGACTGGGATGTCGCGCCGCCCTCCGAATATCAAGGGGATGTCTGCCGGCTCCCGGACGGGTCTGACGGTACCCAATTCTCAATCGATACCAGTCGAAGTCCGCTGAGCCGGGAAGAAATGGACGCACTGCACGACAAGGCAAAAACTGTCTTCGTGTCCACGGGGTTCACTGTCAAGCAAGAATCCGATGCAGGCCCGAACTTCGTCAGACACACCGACGTGTTCGGGCCCGACAAATTCGTCATGGGGCTCACCACCGGAAAGTACGAAATAAACCTTGGCGGAAATACCCGTTGCGTTCCAGACCCGGAAGGCAAATTTCGCTAGGAAGCCATGACCACAACGCTCCGCCGCCGGAACTGGCGCGTCCTTCCCGCCGCGGCAATGCTTCTTCTCACTCTTGCAGGGTGCGCGGCAACGCCGAGCACCAATTCACCTACCAGCACCGCGGAGCAGGCCATGGACCCGGAAGAAGCCCGAACAGAGTACCTTGAACTCTTCAACAAGATTCAAGCTCTCGCCCCGGGCGACTGGACGAAAGTCACACCAGACAAAGCAGGGTGGGTCTGTGATCGTCCCCTCGGCACGGAAGGCACTCAGGTGTCTTTCGATACCAGTAGGAGTCCGCTGAGCCGGGAAGAAATGGACGCTTTGCACGACAAGGTCAAGACCTTGTTCGAGGCCACCGGGTTTAATCTGAGGCAGGAAATTGATGAAGGTCCGAACTTTGTCCGACACACCGTGGTCCTCGGGCCTGACAAGTTCTCTATGGCGTTCGGTACGGGCAAATACGGTATCACCCTCAGCGGGAATACCCGCTGCTTTGCCGACCCTGAAGGAAAATATCGCTAGGAAAGGTCACGCCACCTGCTGCGGGCCCTGCCATACTCAGCCGCTGCTGGAGCCCGCCAGAGGGGCGCGCAGGGTGCGGAGAAAGGTTGCTCAGACAACCAGGCATTGTTACTAACAGGGGTGGGTCGTGCCTAGGCCAAGAACGTGGTCAGCCAAGGGAAGGTCGCCCGGTCCAATCCACACACCCGTTACCCCGTAGATAACTTTGTCCCCTGCAAAATGTAGCTTGTGCACGGCGGGCTCCTACCTGCCAAGGCAAGTGTTCCCCGCAGCCGTGAATCTGCTGCGGGGAACACTGGCTGGATTAACCCAAGCGGGCTACTTCACCGACGTCAGGTAGTTCGCCAACGTGGGCGTGATGCGGGTGCCCGAGTTGGAGCTTCCGCCGTTGGTGTGGATTGCCATGATGGTGTTGGAGCTGTTGTAGACGGGTGCACCGCTCTGCCCACCAAAGGTATCCATCTTGTAGTAGACCTTCTCAGTGGTGGTGGTCTCGATGGGGCCGGTCATGGACCACATGGTGCCGAAGGCCTTGTCTCCCGGGTAGCCACGAACGGTCACGTTGGTGCCATTCAGGCTGGCGGTGGTGCCGGTGTAATTCAACCAGCCGGTGGTGTTGCCGATGGTGCAGTCGAGCTTGATAACGCCCCAGTCAGCGTTGGTATTGGCAGAATCGATCCATCGCTGATCAGTGTAGATCTTGGTAGCACCACAGGTGCCGTAGGGGTCGGTAGAACCGTTCCGGCCGGGAGCTACTTTGACGCCCCAGGAGTAGTCGGCCTCGGAGCCTGTTCCACCCTCATGGACACAGTGACCCGCCGTCAGCACTGTGTCGTCGGAAATCAACGCACCGGAGCAGATGTAGCCGCCGTTGAACTCGATCTGGACTATTGAACGGTTGGGAGCAGCCGTCGTGTTGGTGATACGCACCCGGCCATCAGCGCCGATGACTGAATCTGTGGAAGCGCCACCGTTCTTTGAAGGTGCGGCAATCGTATACTTGTCGGCCAAAGGTGAAGCCGCCGATCCTGAAACCTGTGACGGGTCCACCGTGTGCGATACAGGCTGGACCTCGGCGGCAGCTGTTTGCGGCGTCGACTCTGACGCTGTTGCGGCTCCGCCAAGCGAGGACGTCAAAGCCATCACTGCAGCTCCGACCAGCAAAGCAACGTTCTGCTTTTTCATGGGTACCTTTCAAGGGACGGCTCTCAGCGAACCGTGCAAGGGAATTGATACACATGTTTCACATGTGCATGACAAAACTGTCATACACACGTGAATGTTCTGTCAAGATGCTGGGAGCTCAATCTCAAAAAGAAAATCCCCGGGACCACCAGGTCCCGGGGATTCACTTGATAATGAGGCTAGCGCTGGACCGCGCCGAACCGTTCGGCGGCAACGGCAACAGCGGCGGCTCGAGCCTCAGAAGCCTCATCGGCCGTCAGGGTACGGTCGTCGGCACGGAAACGGAGGCCGAAGGCCAGCGACTTCCTGCCTTCCTCGATCCCGGGGCCAACGTAGACGTCGAACAATGCGACGTCCTCGAGGAGTTCCCCGGCACCTTCGCGCAGTGCCGAAAGGACCTGATCTGCCGGCACATCCTGAGGGACAACCAGAGCAACGTCCTGCGTCGCCACCGGGAATCCGGAGATGTGCTTGGCCACGATCACATCAGCCGCAGCCTCGAATAGTGCTTCCACGTTGATCTCGAGTGCCACTGAACGTGCAGGCATATCGTGTGCAGCCAGCAGCTTCGGGTGAAGCTCACCTGCGTATCCAACAACATCTCCGTTGCGCAGCGCGAGCTGAGCTGCGCGGCCCGGGTGGAAGGCCTGGTGACTGCCCTGGCTGACTACCAGTTCCACACCGAGCACGCCGGCAATAAGGCGGGCAACGTCCAAGGCGTCGGCCCAATCCCACGCGCGGGGCGTGTGGGTAGCCGCGGCAGGAGAATCATGGCCGGTGAAAACAGCGGCGATGTGCAGCGGCTGGGGCGGGACGCCGTCGTACAGTGCATCCAGAACCTCATCCGAAGGCTTGACGCCCAGCGGCGGAATGGAATCCGTGCCGAGCGTTTCGCCCGGGAGGAAGACCGAACCTGCTTCATAAAGAGCCAGGTCGCGGAAGCCGCGCGAGTGGTTGCGACGGGCAACCTCGATCAAGCCCGGGAGGATGGACGTGCGAAGGAAACCTTGCTCTTCGCTGATCGGGTTTGCCAGCTTCAACGCCGGACGCGCTGCTCCTTCAGCAGCAACACCGAAAATGTCGTTGGCTGCCTTGGACACGAACGGGTAGGACAACACTTCGGTGAGACCGGCATCAGCCAACGCCTGAACAACACGGCGCTTCTGCTGCTGGCTGCGGCTCAGGCCACGGCCCGGAGGCGCCACGGGGAGGGTTGACGGGATGTTGTCGTATCCCACCAGCCGGGCGATTTCCTCGGAGAGGTCCTCCTTGGTTTCAAGGTCGTTGCGCCAGCTGGGAGCCGTCACCAAGTAGCCGTTGGCGGTCTTCTCCACGGCGGCCCCCAGATCCACCAGCGACGTGGTGATCTGCTCTTCAGTGAAGTCGATACCAATCCGTGCCGCGGCAAATTCTGCCGGCAGCTCGATGGTGACAGCGTCAGGGGCGGTTCCGACGTCGGTCCCGGCCTCATCTGCCGTGCCCCCGGCGAGCTCCACCAACAGGTCCACGACGCGCTGCGCGGCAATGTTGGCGATGTGCCAGTCAACCCCGCGCTCAAAGCGCTTGGAGGCTTCGGACGGCAGCTTGTGGCGGCGGCGGGAACGGGCAATCGACACTTCGTCGAAGTGTGCGGCTTCCACCAGGATGTTCGTGGTGGAATCGGACACCTCAGTGTGGGCACCACCCATGACGCCGGCGATACCGATGGCGCCGGAGTCATCGGTGATCAGCAGGTCCTCGACGTCGAGCGTGCGCACCTTGTCATCGAGGGTTGTGATCTTCTCCCCCGCCACGGCACGACGCACCACGATGTCGCCTGCGAGCTTATCGAGGTCGTAGCAGTGGTTCGGCTGGCCGAGCTCAAGCATGACGTAGTTGGAGATATCAACGGGCAGCGAGATGGACCGCACGCCTGCCAGTCGGAGGCGCGAGGACATCCACGGCGGCGTGGGACGGGAAGCGTCCACACCTCGTACCGTGCGGGCCACAAAGCGGTCGCAGCCGGGCTTGCCGTAGATGGGAGCGTCGTCGTTGAGCTTGACGCCGTAGCCGCCCTGCAGGGTGGCCGGAGCCGAGACCTTGGACGCGGGATCCACGAAGGTGGTTCCAGTGGCGTGGGCGTACTCGCGGGCGACGCCACGGATGGAGAATGCGTAGCCGCGATCCGGGGTGACGTTTATTTCCGCTGCCTGGTCGTACAGACCCAACAGTTCCATGGCGTCGGCGCCGATTTCGGGGTCCAGGCCGATGCTTGAGAGGACCAGGATGCCGTCATGGTCATCGCCGATTCCCAGCTCGCGGACAGAAGCGATCATGCCCGCAGACAGATGACCGTAGGTCTTCCGTGCAGAGATCTGGAAGTTTCCAGGCAGCACTGCACCGGGGAGGGTGACAACCACTTTGTCGCCCTCAACAAAGTTGTGCGCACCACAGATGATGCCCTGAACGCCGGAAGGATCAATGCCCTTGCCGGTGAGGGTCTGTTCCTGTCCCTCGGGAACCACCCGGACCTGGCACCAGTTGATGGTCTTGCCATTGGTCTGCGGTTCCTTGACCAGGCTCAGGACCTGGCCCACCACAACGGGGCCCGTGAGCTCGTCCGTGGGACGGTGGACTTCTTCTTCTTCAAAACCGACCTTGACCAGGTCAGCCATGACGTCTTCGGCCGTAGCATCGGCCGGAACCTGCGCGAATTCACGCAGCCAGGAAAGTGGGATACGCACTGTTAGATCTCCATCCCGAAGTGCTCGCTGAAACGTACGTCGCCTTCGATCATGTCGCGCATGTCGCCAACCTCGTTGCGGAACATGAGCGTGCGCTCGATGCCCATGCCGAAAGCAAAACCTGAATAGATGTCCGGATCGATTCCGGCTGCCCGGAGGACGTTGGGGTTGACCATGCCGCAGCCACCCCATTCGATCCAGCGGGGACCGCCCTTGGCACCCGGGTGCCAGATGTCCAGTTCCGCGGAAGGCTCGGTGAACGGGAAGTAGTTGGGGCGCAGGCGGATGGAGGCTTCGTCGCCGAACATCTGGCGGGCGAAGTGCTCCAAGGTGCCGCGCAGGTCGGCCATGCTGAGGTTCTTGTCGATCGCAAGACCCTCGAACTGGTGGAAGACCGGCGTGTGCGTGGCGTCGAGTTCGTCCGTGCGGAACACCTTGCCCGGGCACAGCACGTAGATGGGAACTTCGCGTTCCAGCATCGAGCGGACCTGCACAGGCGAGGTGTGCGTGCGCATGAGCAGGTGGGCCTCGGGAGGCTCCACGAAGAACGTGTCCTGCATTTCGCGGGCAGGGTGGTCCGGCTTGAAGTTCAGGGCGTCGAAGTTGAACCACTCGGACTCGACCTCGGGCCCTTCAGCGATTTCCCAGCCCATGCCAACAAAGATGTCCGAGACGCGGTCCTGCAGCGTGGACAGCGGGTGGCGTGCACCTGCCCGGCGTCGACGCGGAGCGGCGGTGACATCCACGGTTTCTTCGACCAGGATGCGGGCGTCGTTCTCGGCCTCGAGAACCTCGGTCCGGGATGCGAGCGCCTGGTTGACGCGGCCACGGGAGGACCCCATGAGCTTGCCGGCCGCAGCCTTGTGCTCCTTGGCGAGCCCACCGATTTCACGGTTGGCAAGGCTCAGCGGCGACTTCTCGCCGGTGTGGGCGAGACGGACCGCCTTGAGTTCTTCGAGGGAGGAAGCGGCTGCTATTGCAGCAACGGCGTCCTCGACGGCAGCGGTGATGGCGGCTTCATCCAGCGGGTTCGGGATGGCAGCGCCTGACAAAGTTTCAGTCATCTACTGTTCTTAGCTACGAGTAGGGAGCGGCCGGCAAGGCAGGCCTGCAAAACGAAAGGGCAGTGCTCGCCGCGGACGGCAGGCACTACCGTTCAGTCTAGTTGAACGTCACGGATGGGATTCAACGTGCCCATCCGCCTGGGGTCTAGCATTGGCCTCATGATGCCCGCGCACCGCCTCAGGCAGCTCGCCAACGTCGTGAACCTGTCCACGCCCTTGGGACTGATGGTCGCCGTCGCGTCCCGAACCACCGTCTCCCGCGGGCCGCGTGGACTCCTGATCGCGGCCGGCTATGGCTGGAAGCTCCCTCATGCGGGGGCATTCACACTGGGCAACGTCATTCTCTACCGGGCACCCCACGGAGTTGCCGGCAGCAATCCTGTATTGCTGGGCCACGAGGAACGGCACAGTACCCAATACGCGTATTGCCTGGGCTTGCCGTTCCTTGCCTTCTACGGAATCGCCGCCGGTTGGTCCATGCTCCGCAGCGGCAATCCGGCGTTGAACAATTTCTTTGAACGTCAGGCCGGGCTCGCGGCGGGCGGATACATTGACAAGGACCACCATCGGCAGGGCAACACTGCCGGCAAGGGAAATGAGGCCTCATGAAGCGAACCATCACTGTTACCGGTACTGCGAGCGCCAAAGCGGTTCCAGACTTGGTCACATTAACCTTGGGGGTGGAAACGCGCAGGGAAACAGCCGGGCAGGCATACGACGACGCCGGCAAGGCGGCTGTCGCTGTAGCGGCCAGTTTGCGGGAAGCCGGTGTCACTGATGTCGACCTGCGGACCAGCGGACTGAATCTGCGGGCCGATCTGGTGTGGGTTGAAGGCCAAGGGCAGAAGGTGGCGGCATATGTTGCATCCACCAACCTGCAGGTGGGGATCCGATCCCACGCTGATGCTCCGGCGGCCATCGCTGCCGCTGTTGCGGCCGGCGGTGACGACATCAGGATCAATGGAATCGAACAAGGTTTCGCCGATTCGACCTTGGTGACCACACAAGCGCAGGAAGCGGCCTGGCAGGACGCCCTGGCACGCGCCGAACAGTACGCGTCCCTGGCCTCAGCCCGCTTGGGCCAGGTCAAGTCCATAACCCAGGAACCAGTACATGGCGCCCCGATACCGCTGGGCGGGATGGTCAGGGCATCGTTCTCCGCTGAAGCGCTGCCGGTGGAAGCCGGGGAGTCCTCGGTTACTGCCAGCGTTACCGTGGAATGGGAGCTCCTCTAGTGGATACTGCCAGCACTCAAGGCAGCATCCACCTTCGTCCCTAGGGCGGTCCGGACCACGACGGCGAGTCCCTCCGCTGCGGCTTCCAGGGGCATGCTTGGGGTTCCGCTTTCCGGGGATACCTGGTCCGGAAGATACGGAATGTGCACGAAACCTCCGCGGACGTCAGGGGTCGATGCGAGCAGGTGCATCAAGGCGTAGAAAACGTGGTTGCACACGTACGTACCTGCGGATTGGGATACCTCGCCTTTGATTCCTGCGATCTGGAGGTCCCGTAGTGCGGCCTTGATGGGCAAGGTGGAGAAGTATGCCGCCGGGCCGCCCGGGACAACTTCCTCGTCCACAGGCTTTTGGCCTTTGTTGTCGGGGATCCGTGCGTCATCGCAGTTGATGGCCACCCGTTCCAGGGATATCCGGGCCCGGCCACCAGCCAGGCCCACACAGAGCACAAGGTCCGGTTTGATGGTGGCAAGTGCTTCGCTGAGTGCTGTGGCCGACTCACCGAAGATGCAGGGCAGCTCGCGGGCTTCGACCTCGATCCCCTCGGCCCGGAGGATTTCCTGCGCGCGGCGCACGGCATGCCAGGAAGGATTGACATCGTCCTGGCCGAAAGGTTCAAAGCCGGTCAGCAGAATCATGGGGCAACCCTAGCAACGCCCGGCTGGGTATTAGAGACGTCAGGCCCCGGGTCCTTGACATCCATTCGAACATACATTCGAATAGAGACCATGAGATGGGACGCACAAGCACTGTCACCTACCCGTGGACCGGCGTCCGACGACGGCGGCACTTCAGCTCCAGGCCCTGCCCCGGCCATGGATGCGCTACTGCCGCTGGCCGGGCTGGTGCGTTCCATCTCGACACCCGAATTCTCCGGAGTCACCTTTCATGAGGTCACCGCAAAGTCAGTGCTCAACAAGGTGCCTTCGGGTTCGGCCATGCCGTTTGAGTGGACCGTGAACCCTTACCGTGGCTGCAGCCACGCGTGCGTCTACTGCTTCGCCCGCAAGACCCACACATACTTGGAGTTCGACGCCGGACGGGACTTTGATTCCCAAGTGGTAGTGAAGATCAATGCCGCCGAAGTATTGCGAAGGGAACTGGCCAAGCCGTCGTGGGGACGGCATCAAGTTGCTTTGGGAACCAACACCGATCCCTACCAGCGAGCCGAAGGCCGCTACGCCTTGATGCCCGGGATCATCCGTGCGCTCGCGGACTCGGGAACACCATTTTCCATCCTGACCAAGGGCACCCTGCTGGCAAGGGACATCCCCCTGCTCAAGCACGCTGCCACCGTGGTCCCTGTGGACCTGGGCATTTCGCTCGCGATGACCAATGAGGATCTCGCCGAGTTGGTGGAACCCGGCACGCCCTCACCCCGGGCACGGCTCAAACTCATCTCACGGCTCAGGGATGCCGGATTGGGATGCGGCGTTATGGCGATGCCCATCCTGCCCTGGCTGACCGATTCGGACGAAGCCCTTGATTCCTTGTTCAGCGAACTCGCCAAGGCCGGCGCCACCGGAGTCACCGCAGGAGCCCTGTACCTAAAGCCGGGAACGCGGGAGTGGTACATGAAGTGGCTGGCCGGCCAGCACCCCGAACTGGTCGGAAAGTACCGCCGCCTCTACGGACAGGGCTCTTACGTCTCCAAGGAATACAGCACCTGGTTGACCGGCCGGATCACCCACTTCAAGGCAAAGTACGGCTACACGAGGACCTCCGGGTTCAGCCATCGCAATGCCCGCCCGCAGGCTGCCGAAAACCGCCTGGGCGGTGTTTCCGTGCCCGGGCAGCAGCCACTCTTCTGAGCTGATTCAACAGCCACGGAGGCACTCCCCTGCAGCGTTATCCAGCGGTGCTGCTACGCAGCGGTGACCACCCGGTTCAGCAAGGCCCTGACAATCGGAAAGTCTGCCGGGATCCACGGAAGGCCGAGCGCTTGGTGGTCGTCCTCCACGGAAACCCATCGAAGTTCATCGTGGTCTTCCAAGGGCGCAGGCTCCCCGGCCACAAGTTCCGCGAACCAAACACGCATCACGGCCCTTTCATTGAGGACCCACCCATCAGGACGACCCGACTCCAACTCCGCCCCGAGCCGAACCTCAATGCCGAGCTCTTCTGCGAGTTCCCGGTGGAGGGCGGCCTCTGCAGCTTCGCCGGCTTCTACTTTTCCTCCGGGAAATTCCCACATCCCTGCAAACTGAGGCGGTGCCGAGCGGCGCGCGGCAAGAAGGCGCGTAGGTGCTTCCAAGGAGTCGACGATCGCGGCTCCAACAACGTTTACCAGTGCAGTCACTCCCCCAGTCTAGGGGCGGCCGCCTGATGGGCATCATCACATTCCGACGCTAAAGGACAAGCACGGCACTAAGCTTGTTATCGGATTTTCTCCAGATTTCCCAGCCGCAAGGCACACCCTAAGAAACAGGATTATGACTACCACCGTGTCCCCGTCCATCGCCGCCAAAGCATCAAAGCGCCACCTTGGCATGGCCATTCTGGCGTTGGCCATGGGCGGATTTGCCATCGGCACCACCGAGTTCGCCATGATGGGCCTGCTGAAGGAAGTGGAGGAGGGACTCGGCATCAGCACGCCCGAGGCAGGAAACCTGATCTCGGCCTACGCCCTGGGTGTGGTTATCGGTGCACCAATCTTCGCCGCGTTCGGAGCCAAGCTCCCCAAAAAGCATCTGGCACTTGGACTCATGCTGTTCTTGTCGCTGGCGAACCTGACCTCTTTTGTCGCACCGGACTACGGCTTCATGTTGCTCTCACGCTTCGCCTCGGGCCTTCCGCACGGAGCCTTCTTCGGCGTGGCGGCAGTCATCGCCGCCGGGCTGGTTGCCCCCACCAAGCGCGGATGGGCGATTTCCATGGTGATGGCCGGCCTCACGGTGTCCAACGTCATTGGTGTCCCCTTGGCCACGTGGGTGGGACAGACGTTCGGGTGGCGGCTGCTGTTCGTCATTGTTGGTGCCATCGGGCTGCTGACTGTTGCCATGGTGTGGAAGTTCGTACCCTTCGAAGCAGCACACCCCGATGCCAGTATCCGGCGTGAACTGGGTGCCCTCAAGCGCCTGCAGGTTTGGCTTGCCCTGCTGATCGGCATCATTGGCTTTGGCGGGTTCTTTGCCGTCTACACCTACATTGCCCACACCATGACGTCCGTGGCAGGCATTCCGGAGAGTCTCATTCCTGCTGTCGTGGCCCTTTACGGCCTCGGCATGGTGGTAGGCAACATCATCGGCGGACGCATTGCGGACAAGTCGGTCATGGGAACCATCTACTGGGTCATGCCGGGCATCGCCGTGGCGCTGGTGGTCTACGCCGTAGCAGCGCATTGGGCCTGGGCGGCATTCATCATGGCGTTCGTTGTTGGTGGCGTCGGTTCAATGCTGACCCCCGCATTGCAGACCCGCCTGCTGGACGCTGCGCCGGGCGCCGCGTCCCTGGCCTCCTCGTTGAACCACTCCGCCCTCAACATCGCCAATGCCTTGGGAGCCTTCCTGGGCGGCACCGTGATCGCGTGGGGCTGGGGTTACGTCGCTCCTGCCCTTGTGGGCGCTGTGCTGGCCATCCTGGGGCTCGGCGTCGCCCTGATCAGCGGCCTGCTGGAACGCAAAAGACCGCTGAACGGCTGAGACAAAGAAGCCTGTGGGCTACGTCAGCCCAACCCAGGGGCTTGGACGCGTTCGATGTCCGGCTCCAGGTAAATGACCCTCGCAATGGGGACGGCCGCGCGGATCCGCTGTTCGGTGTCGTCGATCCCCTTGGCTATCTCCTGGCCCGTCTCAGTGGCCCCCATGGAAATCTTGGCGGCCACCAGGAGTTCCTCCGGGCCCAAGTGCAGCGTCTTGAGGTGGATGATGCGCGTTCCGTCCGCTTCCAACGCTTCGGTAATGCGCTGGACGTCCTCTTTGGTTGCCGATTCCCCCAGCAACAGGGACTTGGTCTCCACGGCCAAGACCACGGCGATGGCCACCAGCAGGAGACCGATCATGGCTGTACCGAGGGCATCCCAGACACCATTTCCGGTAACCAGCGTCATGCTCACACCGAACAGCGCGAAGAGCAAGCCAAGGAGTGCACCAAAGTCCTCCAAGAGGATGACAGGAAGTTCCGGTTGTTTGGCGTTGCGGACAAACTTAACCCATGACTGCTTGCCGCGGATGTGGTTCGACTCGATGATCGCTGTCCTGAACGAAAACGACTCAGCGATGATGGCACCCACCAGAACTGCCAGCGGGACCCACCAGAAAGCCCCCTCAATGCCATGGGGGTGTTGGAACTTCTCCCAAGCCTCGTACAGGGCAAACAGGCCGCCAACACTGAACAGCACAATCGAGACAATGAACGCATAGATAGCATTGACGATGATGCTGTCAGGAAGAACGCCACGAACTTCAAGACAGCTATGGTCAAATTGGCAGCGAGAGCCGCCACAATCGCTTTGGTACCGCCACCTGCAGCCACGAAAGCTTCACCTCTTCGGGTTCGGAAAGTAAGTCATGAGCCAAGAAGAGTCGTCGTCGTCTGATCCCGCATGCATTAACGTACCCGGCGCCGCAGTGTTTAGACATTCCCCACTATGGCGCCCTGCTGGGAACGTGCACTGGCATACAGGCACACAGTGGCGGCCGTGCCGAGGTTCAAACTCTCAGCCGACCCGTAGACGGGGACAGCCACCCGATGGTCGGCAAGTGCCAACTCATGGTCCGACAAACCTTGCGCCTCGTTGCCGAAAAGCCACGCTGTGGGTGCCTCCAGCGCGTAGTCCGAAGCAACGGAACCGTTTCCAAGCCTCCGGGCAGCATTTTCATCCTGAAGCTTGTCCAGGTTCACGGTCCCGTAACCATCAGCGGCCAGGATGCCAATACCGCGTTCCCTGCACCGCTCCACGAGGTCTTGAACATCCACTCCCAGCACCACCGGAAGGTGGAACAGCGAACCGGCAGTGGACCGGACGGCTTTGGGGTTGTAAATATCCACGCTCGAGCCCGTCAGGACCACGGCATCAGCACCGGCCGCGTCAGCTGCGCGAAGGACCGTGCCCGCATTACCAGGGTCCCGGACCTGGCACATGACAGCGATCAGCCGGGGGCCGGCGTCGAGCACTGAGTCCAGGGTGACGTCCACAAAACTGCACACAGCCACGATCCCTTGCGGATTGACTGTGTCTGCCATGGCGGCCAGAACTTCGTCACTGGCCAGCCGGAGCGGCGTCCCCTGCGCGAGATCGGCGAGTTCCGGAAGACGGTCCAGGCACGCTTCGCTGGCAAACACTTCATGCACGACGGCGGGACCTCCCGCCGCACTGCGCTCACGGTGGAGGCTCAACGCCTCGCGCACCGATTGGGGACCCTCTGCCAGGAATCGTTCGCGTTTTAAACGCGCCGGGCGCCCGGCAAGCTTGGCGACGTCCCTCACCCGATCTGCTCGGGGGTTGGTCATCGGAAAGTCTTGCGGGCGCCCGGTTTGGTTCATATAAAGAACTTTAGTGGCAGTTGCGACTAGTTCTTGATCTGCTGGCGTGCTTCGCCACCTGCAGGCTCAAAGCCGGCAGCCTTTGCAGCCTCAACGGTGGAGAACCAGTACTCAGCAGCCGTGGTGTTGTACCAGGTGGAACCCGGAACGTGGTACTTCTTGGACTCGGCGTTGCCCTTGATGGCGTAGCCTTCCGGAGCCTCATCGCCATCAGCGGCAACTGCGCCCTCGATGGCCGGCTTCTCGGAAACAACAGCCTTGACAGCCGTCGCCGTAGCGGCCGCCGGAGCAACCTTTGCAGCCTTCGGAGCAGCAGCAGCCTTGGGAGCAGCCTCAGCCTTGGCGGCCGGAGCGGACGTGTCAGCCGGAAGTGCAGCCTTGGCAACGTTCACCAGAGCGGCGAAAGCGTTGGCGTCAGAGACAGCCAGCTCGGCCAGCATGCGGCGGTCAACCTCAACCTCAGCGGCCTTCAGGCCCTGGATGAGACGGTTGTAGGTGAGGCCGTTGGCGCGGGATGCAGCGTTGATGCGCTGGATCCAGAGGCGACGGAAGTCACCCTTCTTCTTACGGCGGTCACCGTAGCTGTACACAAACGAGTGCAGCAGCTGCTCTTTGGCCTTACGGTACAGGCGCGAACGCTGACCGCGGTAACCCTTGGCGCGTTCGAGGACAACCCGGCGCTTCTTGTGGGCGTTTACCGCCCGCTTCACACGTGCCACGTGCGTACTCCTTCAGAAATCTTTATCCCAAGCTGCTACTGCCGGAAACCCGGCCGGCCTGAGAAGGCTTTTGGTGTAGTCGGCCACTGCCGGATGGCAGTAACCAAAGAACTTGGAACTTAGACGCCGAGCATCTTCTTGATGACCTTGGCATCGCCCTTGAAGACGAGCTTGTCGCCGGCAAGGCGACGGGTCAGCCTGGAGGACTTGTGCTCCAGGTAGTGACGGCGGTTGGCCTGCTGGCGCTTCAGCTTGCCGGTACCGGTCAGCTTGAAGCGCTTCTTAGCACCGCTGTGGGTCTTCATCTTCGGCATGGGAACCGATCTCCTTACGTATCCACGGACGAGTCCGCGATTCTTTCGCGCAGCCGGCCTGCGAGGGCCGGCGTGCTGGTTGCTTGCCGGTGGAGGCGGGGCCTCCGCGGCGTTGAACTAGTTGGTCTTGCGTGATGCAGGCTTCGGTGCGGCCTTGGGGGCCGCGGGCCGAGCTGCCGGCTTGGGAGCTGCCGGCTTGGCCATGGGCTTCGGAGCCGCAGGAACAGCGGGCTTCGGAGCGGCCGGAACCACAGGCTTCGGAGCAACAGCCGGGGCGGCCTTCGCAGCCGGAGCCTTTTCGGCCGGAGCCTTTTGGGCCGGTGCAGCCTTTGCAGGCGCCGCCTTTGCCGGTTCAGCCTTGGGAGCCGGGGCTTCCTTGACTACGGGTGCTTCTTCGACAACAGGTGCTTTTTCAACAACAGCTGCTTTTTCAACAACAGGTGCCGGAGCTTCCTCTGCAACAGGGGCTTGCTCGACTTCCACTGCCTCTTCAGCCACCGGGGCGTCTTCAACAGCCGGAGCCTCTTCGGCTACTGCTGCTTCAACCTCGGGAGCCTCAGCAGTTTCCTGCGTAGTCTCTTCTTCGGTTGCCAGCAGGCCGGCCGGAAGAAGGTCACCCAGGCTCTGCGTCAGGGGAGCCTGGTCACCATTGGTGTCCACGCGTCCGGACGCCTTGGCCTCGTTCTGGGCCTTGGCCTCAGCACGCTGGGCGGCACGGCGGGCTTCTGCCTTCGCTTCGGCCTTGTTCTTCAGCGGGCCGATCACCATGACCATGTTGCGGCCATCGATGCGAGGGCTGGACTCAACGATGCCAACCTCGGCAACATCTTCGGCAAACTTCTGGAGCAAGCGAATGCCCATCTCAGGACGCTGCTGCTCACGACCGCGGAACTGGATCATGGCCTTGACCTTGTCACCGGCACCGAGGAAGCGAAGCGCGTGGCCGCGCTTGGTTTCGTAGTCGTGCTTGTCGATCTTGAGGCGGAAGCGAATTTCCTTCAGAACCGTGTTGGTCTGGTTCTTACGGGCTTCGCGGGCCTTGACTGCAGCCTCGTACTTGTACTTGCCGAAGTCCATCAACTTGCAAACAGGAGGCTTAGCCTGCGGGGCAACTTCAACGAGATCGAGATCGGATTCGGCAGCAAGACGCAGCGCGTCCTCGATGCGGACAATTCCTACCTGTTCGCCGGCAGGGCCGACCAACCGCACCTCGGGGACGCGGATACGCTCATTGATTCTTGGCTCGCTAATGTTAAAGCTCCTGTGGTTGTGGTGATTTCACCGGCAAATAGAGAAGGCCCCCAATTGCTGGTGCAATCGAAGGCCTCGAAGATCGGCAGCACTTCCCCTTACGGGAAGTACGCACTGCGGGTGGCTGTGCCGCCCGAGTGTCCGACCAGGTACCCGGCAACCTCTTGTCCCCGAAGGGATCAGTCCCGGAAGGGAAACGGCTGACGCGGGTGGGAGAGAACTCCGCTTGCAAACTGAAAGACAATTCTACAGAAACAACCCGCCAAGCGCACATTGCACGCGGCGGGAGCATTACTGCTGATGTTGGCCGTGAACTTCCGGCCATGAATAACGACTTCCAGTCGGTCTGTGACAAGCTTACCAGTATGAGCACTGAAGACAGCAATTCCCGCAACTCCTACAGCGAAGACGCCACCCCTGCCGCCGATTCCGGCGTTTCCCAGCAGATCCGAGACATCGCTGAAGTACCGGCCGTGGAAGTCATCACCACTGGCGCCGTTCACCTGATGAGCGCAGCTGCCGTGAAGGTAGGCCTGGCGGATGACCCCAACGCCGAGGACCTCAAGGATCTCGACGAAGCCCGCAAGCTGATCACAGCCCTGGCGGGCCTTGTTTCAGCCGCTGCCCCGGAGATCGGATCCCAGCACGCAGGTCCGTTGCGCGACGGCCTTCGGTCACTGCAGTTGGCATTCCGCGAAGCCTCGCTCATCCCGGACGCCCCGGGCAAGGGCCCGGGCGAAAAGTTCACCGGACCGGTTAACTAGCCGCCCACTGCGCCAGGAATCACCGACGGCGGGTCGACCACATGTGGTCGACCCGCCGTCGTTTTTTCCTCAGTTTTGCCACATCAGACGCGTGCGGCCCGCCGTCGAAGGGAGGTCAGGACCAAGCCCGCAACACAGAGCAGGACGCCGGCTGAACCGATGGCCGCGAAACCAGCCGAGGGACCAACGGCGTCGATGAAGACCCCGGCCAAGGGAGCGCCGAGCGCAACGCCTGCCGTAAGGGCAGAGCCGTACCAGCCCATGGCTTCGCCTCGGCGTTCCTCATCCACGAGGTCGGCCACCTTTTCAGAGGAAGCGGACAACACAGGCGCGCAGAGCAAGCCTGGCAGCAGTGACAGGAAGGCCAAGGTCCAGGTGTCTTGGGCAAAACCCATGGGGATGGTCAGTGCGGCCATGCCCAACAGCAGCAACATCGGTGAAATGGACCGCTTCATGGAGCCATAGATCAGCCCGCCAACTACGGATGAGGCGCACCAGAAGAAGAACACGATGCCAATCTCGTTTTCATGCCCGCCACGCTCCAGCAAGCCCACGATGCTCACGTCCGAGCCGCTGAGCACCATGCCGGATCCTGCCGCCACCGCGAAAAGTGCAGCGACGGAAACAGTGAACCAGGTGAAATTCCTCGCGACCCGGCTCCTGAGAGCTGCGCTGCGAGACGTTGGCGAGGACATTTCGGAGGCAGCTTCCTGGACATGGGCCGGCGCGGAAGCCACCATCGCCGCCTCGGCAGCAGCAAGGTCGGCAGCAGCACGATCCGCGGACTCCTCAGGTGTGCAAGCCGTTTCGCTTCGCGTTGGCGGGTTGAACCACATCAGGAAAAGGCCAGCCACGGAAACTGAGATGCCCACCGCCGTCAGGCCGATCGCCGAGTGGCCGCTTGTGGCAACAATGGCGCCAACGGCAGGACCAATCATGAAGACAAGTTCCGTTGCGATGGAATCAAGGGCGAAGGCAGACCGACGCTGCTCGCCCTCCACCATGACACCCAGCGATTGCCGCACAACACTGAAGATCGGCAGGGTAAAGAGCCCGCCGACGAAGACCAAGGGCAAAAGCCACTCATAGGAAACGTGCGGGACGATGGACCAGATCACGGTTTCGGAAACCACAGACGGAATCAGGGCCTTCCGCAAGCCCACCATGTCCACCCTTCGGCCACGCCACGGCGCGCCCAAGGCAATGCCAATGGTCATCACAGCCGCTGCTGCGCCTGCCGCTGCATAGCCTTGGCCCAAGGTCAGGACGATGTGCAGGGTGAGGAGGACGCCGGCCGCAGAATGCGGAATACGGGCGATCATGCCTACTACCAGCAAGCGCCGGACAGGGCGGATGGACAGCATCTCTTTGTAGAGAGCGAAGTTCACTGGCTGAATCCTCTTGTTCCCCCGGGGCAGACCGGGAAAACCGGCTGCCGTTAGAGCGGCCCAGGCTCCTGTGCCGCACGCTGCAATTTCACTTCAATGGAGTCAACGCCCTCAGCGAAGGAATCCATCCGCGCCCACGCCTCATTAAGTTGGGCCACCAGCGTTTGAACAGCCACAGCATCGAGGCCGTCTTCGAGGTAGAGCACCACCCGCAACTCCGGACCCGACCCACCGCCGGACACTGTCCGGCCATCAGCTGTCAACGATGCGACGCCTGCGCCGGGTTGCGTCTCAAGCCGGCGGACGGTCCGGAAGGCTGACACTGTTGAAGCGAGAGCAGACTCCAGTTGATCATCAAGGTATGACGGCGTCCAGTCCCGCTGTTGGGCCAGGGCCCACATGGCCGGGCGGCGGACCACGAACGTGAAGTCCGACCCCGGATCCAAAACCAGCAACTGCGCGCCTTCGGAGACCGCGGAAAGAGCAGCGCGGGCCGCGTAAACCGCTACGGGACGGGCCTCGCCATGCCAAGCCTCCAGTGCCGCAGCAGAGGTAAAGACAGGCATGGCCTTCCGGCCATCGGGCGCCTTGAGTGTGACCAATGCCATATCAGCCTGCTTGTCGGCGTGCAGCCCGTCAACGCCCTCCGCGTCCTCAGCCAACTGAGCTACAACGGGGACAAACACCCTTGCAGCAGCAAGCGAGGCAACAACATCGGCCTCAGTTCCGGTTCCGTCGACCAGCGCGGCAACAGCGGTGAGGTATCCGGCGTCGGCGGTGCCGTCGTCGTCCTCGAAATTGTGGATCCTGGCGTCGTCCCCACTGAGGCTCCTGCCGGCCCACGGCTGCCCTGCAGAGTCGGCCGCTCCCCCGGCACCGGCCAATGCGGCGGCGATATGCCCTGGGAGGTGGCGGCCGCCAGCTGCGTGGCCTTGGCTACCGTCCTGATGTCCGGTGTCGTGGGGCATCAGCGACGACCGGCAACGTCCAGGGCTTCAGGCAGCGTGAAGGCACCGGCATACAGAGCCTTGCCCACAATCGCACCCTCTACACCCAGCGGCACAAGTTCACGCAGGATGCGCAGGTCCTCCAGGCTGGAAATGCCACCGGAGGCCACAACGGGCTTTCCGGTCTTTTCCACCATCTGGCGCAACAGCTCCACGTTAGGGCCCTGCAAGGTTCCATCCTTGGTGACATCGGTGACCACATAGCGTGCGCAGCCGGCATCCTCGAGGCGGGCCAGGACCTCCCAGAGGTCGCCACCTTCCTTGGTCCAGCCGCGCCCTGCGAGCGTGGTGCCGCGAACATCGAGTCCGACGGCGATCTTGTCACCAAAGCGGTCAATGGCCCTACGGGTCCAATCAGGGTTCTCCAGCGCTGCCGTTCCAAGATTCACGCGCGCCACGCCCAATTCCAGCGCACGCTCCAACGATTCGTCATCGCGCAAGCCGCCGGACAGTTCCACCTTGACGTTCAACTGCTTCACTACTTCGCTGATGAGGTCAGCGTTGTTGCCACGGCCGAACGCGGCATCAAGGTCCACCATATGAACCCATTCAGCACCGGCATTCTGCCAGTTCAAGGCTGCTTCCAGGGGTGTTCCATAGCTGGTTTCCGAGCCGGCCTCCCCTTGGAGGAGGCGGACTGCCTGGCCGTCAACGATGTCGACGGCGGGCAGGAGTTCCAGCACTGGCTGGGTGGAGGTGGTCATGTGGGTCCTTGGAGTTCGAGGTTTGACTCGGGTTGTGGGTGACCGGCTCAGTTACCGGGCAGCGTCAGGAGGTAAGCAGCCAGCAAGGACAACCCCGCCAGAACATAGAAAGAGATGGGTACCCAACGGGGCTTCTTTTGCTGGTGAAACGAAATGCCTCCACCCACCAGAACGCCCGCCAGGCCCATGAGAACAACAGACCACATCTAGGCCGCACCGCTTCCAGTAGCTTCCGCCGCTGGAGTGCCCGGCTTTTTCAGGCCGTCCACCCAGTTCCGCAGCAGTCGGGCGCCGGCATCGCCGGACTTCTCCGGGTGGAACTGCGTTGCGCACAGAGGTCCGTTTTCCACGGCGGCAATGAAACGCGCGCCGTGCTCGGACCACGTCACCTGGGGCGGGGCCATGCGCGGCTGCACAACGTCGAAGTTCCACTCCTGCACACCATAAGAGTGCACAAAATAGAAACGCTCGTTCTCCACACCGGCAAAAAGTTTGGAACCTTCCGGGACATCCACGGTGTTCCAGCCCATGTGCGGCACAACGGGGGCAGGCAGGAGTTCCACCTTGCCTGGCCACTCAGCCATGCCCTCGGATTCCGTGCCGTGTTCAACACCGGCTTCAAAGAGGACCTGCAAACCGACACAGATGGCCAGCACGGGGCGGCCACCGGCTACCCGGCGTCCGATCATCCGGATGCCATCCACGGCTTTGAGTTCCTTCATGACGGTCTCAAAAGCGCCAACGCCCGGAACCACCAAGCCGTCGGCATTGAGCACGTCTTCAGGCTTGGCGCTGAGCACCACGTGCGCACCGGCCCGCTCCAAGGCCCTCACAGCGGACCGTACATTGCCCGAACCGTAGTCGAGCACCGTTACCGTGGGCTTGCCTTCCGGGGACTCGGGCTTGACCAACGCGGTGGTGTCGGCCACTGCCCCGTCCTTGAGTACTTGTCCGCTCACAATGCCCCCTTGGTGGACGGAATGCCCTCAACCCGGGGATCCGATTCCACTGCGGCACGCAGTGCCCTGGCAAAGGCCTTGAATTGAGCTTCGACAATGTGGTGGGGATCGCGGCCGGCAAGGACGTTCATGTGCAAGCAGATGCCTGCGTGCAGCGTGATGGCCTCGAAGACGTGCCGGGTCAAGGAGCCGGTGAAGTGACCACCAATGAGGTGGTACTCCTGCCCGGCGGGTTCACCCCCGTGGACCAGGTAAGGCCGCCCGGAAACATCCACGACGGCATGGGCCAGGGCTTCATCCAACGGAACCGTGGCTTCGCCAAAGCGACGAATGCCGGCCTTGTTGCCCAAAGCGGTGCGCAGGACCTCGCCGAAGGTGATGGCCACGTCTTCCACCGTGTGGTGGGCGTCAATGTGGGTATCGCCTGTGGCTTTGACGGTCATGTCAATCAGCGAGTGCTTGCACAGGGCAGTCAGCATGTGGTCATAGAACGGTACGGAGGTGCTGATGTCCGAGACACCGGTCCCGTCCAGGTTGATCTCCACCAGGACCGAGGATTCGCTGGTGGTGCGCTCCATGCGCGCAGTACGGGCAGCGGACGGCGTGGCGCCGGTTTCGCTCATTGGGACGTCCTTATACACGAAGAGTGGGGTGGGTCTATGGACAAGTTTAGGCGGGCTGTGGCGCCTGGCCATCCAGCAGCGCTTCCAGCGCCTCGAGGAATGCCGTAGTTTCCGGTTCGGTTCCCGCGGTGACCCGCAAGTGGCCCGGAATACCGACATCGCGAATCAGCACTCCGGCATCAAGCAGGCCCTGCCAGATAGCGTGCGGGTTCTCGAGCCCACCGAAGAAGACATAGTTCGAGTCCGAAGCCGCAGGCTTTAATCCCATACGCAGGAGTTCGGTCACAATGCGGTCGCGCTGGACCTTAATGTCCTCAACGTCGGCCATGAGGGCTTCGCGGTGGTTGAGCGCAGCCAGGGCGGTTGCCTGAGTGACAGCGGATAGGTGGTACGGGAGGCGGACCAGCCTGATGGCGTCCGTAACCTCGGGAGCTGCAGCCATATAGCCCAGCCGGGCGCCGGCCAGGGCGAACGCTTTGCTCATGGTGCGGGAGACGATCAAACGCTCGCGTCCGGGCAGCAGCGTCAGCGCACTCGGAGTGTTGTCGTGCGCGAACTCGTGGTAGGCCTCATCGACGATCACTATGGCACGGCTCGCTTCGCCGGCCTCGTAAACGGCCTCGACGACGTCAAGGGTCAGCCCTGTACCTGTGGGGTTGTTGGGTGAGCACAAGAAAACAATGTTGGCGCCCGTATCCCGGACCTGCGCGGCGGCTGATTCTGCATCCAGTCCGTAGTCGTCAGCCCTGATGCCGCTGACGTATTCCGTATCAGTGCCACTGGCAAGCAAGGGGTACATGGAGTACGTGGGCGGGAATCCCAAGGCTTTTCGTCCGGGGCCGCCAAACGCCTGGAGGATCTGTTGCAGAACCTCATTGGAGCCATTGGCCGCCCAGATGTTGTCCGGGGTGAGGTTGTGGCCGAGGTATTCGGCCAGGGACTCGCGAAGTTCCGTAAACTCCCGGTCCGGGTAGCGGTTGAGGCCGGTGGCGGCAGCAGCTACAGCTTCCGTGATGGCCGCCTGCACGTCGGCAGGGACGCCATGGGTGTTTTCGTTGACGTTGAGCAAAATGGGGACGTCAAGCTGCGGTGCGCCGTAAGGGCTAAGTCCACGCAGGTTGGTCCGGAGGGGTAGTCGGTCTAGTCGCTCAAGCTGGTCACTCACCAAGACAGTTTAAGGGGCTGCCGGGACTGCCGACTAACTGTGACGCGGGGCGGCCGGCTCACATACCGACGGTAGGAACTAATTCGCCGGCACGAACAGCTGCTGACCGGGCTGGATACGGCCCCCACGGAGGTCATTGAGCTGGATGATCTCAGCGATGACGTCGCGGGGATCCCGCTCAGGAGCAGCGGCCCCGGCAATGCCCCAGAGCGACTGTCCCGGCTGGACCGTCACGGTGATGGCGACGGGCGGCTGCAGTTGCGCCTGCGAATCCGAAGCTTTGGCAGGTGAGGTAATGAAGCCTGCAAGGCTCAGCAATGCGGCAACCAGCAGCATGGCCGGGATGCCGAAGAAGACCATCCGCCCCCGTCGGGTCAGGCGCAGGCGCGCCGGCGCCTGGGTGGTGCGGAAATCAGCGAACGTAGTGATTGCGGACATGAGCTGAGCCCTTCTGAGCTATTGCCGTGCGCCGGGTGCCGGCACATGGCTGCCAATTCTGTGTGTTCCCCTGCCCCGGCGCCGCCTGTTCGAACACTTCGTTCGAACATCCAACGTCTGGAGCAGATTTATAGAACACATATTCGAACCTTGCTATGACATTTTTAGCACTTATCAACGAACGGTGTCGAGACTCGCTAGAACAAATGTTTGATAAACGCCTGTGGCTGCCCTACGTTTGAGTGAAGAAACAGCACTGTTTCAGTGGAACAGGAGGGTCTGACATTTTTTGCAGACCCTGACGTCCCCGGGCACTCCGGGCGGAATGGAAAGGCATTGGCGAACATGGCAGCGAAAGCCACCGGCGGCGGGGCACCCCTGCGGAGCCAGCAGCCTCAAAAGAGTCCCAAGAGCCTGACCGTCCGGCAGAAGAAGATCCTGGAAACCATCCAGCGCTCGGTCAATGACAACGGCTATCCGCCCAGCATGCGTGAGATTGGCGACACCGTTGGCCTGGCAAGCCTGTCCAGCGTCACGCATCAGCTTTCCCAGTTGGAGAAGCTTGGCTACCTCCGCAGAGACCCCAAGCGTCCGCGCGCCATGGAAGTCCTTATGCCGCTGACTTTGGATGGTGGAC
>NZ_JABMCX010000350.1 GCF_013179505.1 Paenarthrobacter sp. CM16
ATGCCGGCAATTCCCTGAGCCAAGGATTCAACCAGTTGCGGCTTGCTCCGTGAAGGAATGCTGACTACGGCCGCCGGACGGCCGACACCGCTCCAGGGGGTCCCGCCCTCAGCACCTGACCATTCCCGGAGCACCTGAACACATGCCTGCAGCATGGCGGGGTCCACCGTACGGTCCGGAGCCCCGGCAGCGAACAACTCCCGCAATGACCCGCCCCAGCCGAGGTCGGTCAGCCTGGCAAGAATCCGTCCCTCTGAGACGCTCTCATCCGGTTTGATCTTTCCCTTGACGGATACTCCCAGCCGGTCCATTCCACTGGGCCATTGAAGGCGGGGTTCCACCGCTATTCCGGCTCGGCGCAGGGTTTGCCCCGCAGCGTCGGCTGCCGAGGCTGCCACGTCCACCGGGAACCATCGGCCGGCGCAGTTATCGCAGCGCCCACAAGCAGCAGCCGTTTCGTCGTCCAGCACCGAGGTGATGTATTCCATGCGGCATCCGGCGGTGTCCTGGTAGATCACCATGGAGTCCTGCTCGTCCACCCGGGCTTCGGCGATACGGGCGTAGCGCTCGGCGTCGTAGTTCCACGGCAACCCCGTGGAACGCCATCCTCCGCCAACCCGTTCCACCGCTCCATCTACCGCCAGGACCTTGAGGAGGAGTTCCAACGGAGTGCGGCGAAGGTCCACCCTTGCTTCCAGGGCCACCGTGGACAAGGCCGAGCCGGCGTCGCCGAGGACTGCCAGTACGGCGTTGGCCTTCTCGGCCGAAGGCATGGATGCAGTGGCGAAGTACTGCCAGATTTCGCGGTCCTCGGAGCCGGGAAGCAGCAGGACATCTGCGTTGGCCGCACCACGTCCTGCACGGCCAACCTGCTGGTAGTAGGCAACTGGCGACGACGGAGCGCCAAGGTGGATGACGAAGCCCAGGTCCGGTTTGTCGAAGCCCATTCCCAGTGCTGACGTGGCCACGAGGGCCTTCACCTGGTTGTCTTTGAGGAGCTGTTCCGCACGCTCCCTGTCTGCGGGGTCTGTCCGACCTGTATACGAGAGAACATTGTGCCCGGCTTCGGCAAGGAGTCTGGCCGTATCCTCGGCGGCCGAGACAGTGAGTGTGTAGATGATGCCGCTCCCGGGCATATCTGCAAGGTGGGTCAGCAACCAGCCAAGCCGGTCCCGGGAATCGGGCAATGTCAGCACTCCAAGGCGCAGCGATTCGCGGCCCAAGGCGCCTCGGATGGTCAGAACGCCTTCGCCGAGCTGCTCTTCGATGTCGTGGACCACCCTGGAGTTGGCGGTAGCGGTGGTTGCCAGGACAGGAACGGACGGCGGCAGCTGTGCAATGAGGTCCGCAATGCGGCGATAGTCAGGACGGAAGTCATGCCCCCAGTCGGAAATACAGTGCGCTTCATCGATGACCAGCAGGCCCGTACGCCGGATGAGTTCCGGAAGCTGGTTCTCCCTGAAGGAAGGGTTGGTCAGCCGTTCGGGAGAGACCAGCAGGACGTCCACCTCGTCAGCGGCCAACCGGGCCAGCACGGTATCCCATTCCAGGGCGTTTGCGGAGTTGATGGCAACAGCCCGCACTCCTGCCCGGGCGGCGGCTGCAACTTGGTCACGCATGAGCGCCAGCAAAGGCGAAACTATCAAAGTAGGGCCCGCTCCACGCCGTCGCAGCAACAAGGATGCAACGAAGTAGACAGCAGACTTTCCCCAACCGGTGCGCTGGACCACCAATGCCCTGCGCCCGGCATCAACCAACGCTTCGATGGCCTCATATTGGCCGTCGTGAAACTGGGCTTCGGGGTGCCCCACCAACTCCCTCAGGCAAGCCAGTGCCTGCTGTTGGGTGGGTGATTGCACGGAAACTGCAGCGTTCTGGGAGTTGTTGGCCATCACCCCAGTATTCCAGCCGACCCTGAGCGCCATAACGTGCAGACCCCGTTATGTGGACAACCATTATCCACAAGGCAGGGGCCGGCATTCCTGCCCGTTTGCGTTGCCACAGTAGGATTGAGCGCGTGACTAGCGAGCAGAACAAGACATTCGACCTCTCGGCATCCTTCAAGGCATACGACGTCCGTGGGATCGTGGGTGAATCCATTACGGCTGAAATCGTCGAGGCCGTAGGGGCTGCCTTCATTGACGTCCTGGGCCTCGAAGGCGAAACCGTCCTGGTCGGCGGGGACATGCGTCCGTCCTCGCCTGAGTTCAGCCAGGCTTTCGCCAACGGTGCTGCCACGCGTGGAGCTGATGTCCTTTTGCTGGACCTGATTTCCACCGATGAGCTGTACTACGCGTGCGGTGCGTTGAACGCCGCCGGTGCCACGTTCACCGCCAGCCACAATCCTGCCGAATACAACGGCATCAAAATGGCCAAGGCCGGCGCCCAGCCCATCTCCTCCGAGTCCGGCTTGAAGGAAATCCAGGCCCTGGCCGAGCAGTACCTGAATTCGGGCACCATCCCTGCAGCGGCAACCCGCGGCGAGATCGGCGTGCGTGATGTGTTGAAGGACTACTCGGAATACCTGCGCGAACTGGTGGACCTTTCCGGTTCCCGTCCGCTGAAGATGGTAGTGGATGCCGGCAACGGCATGGCCGGGTTGACCACGCCGGCAGTACTTGGCGACAAACTGCTTCCAGCCTTGCCGTTCGAGATCGTCCCGCTCTACTTTGAACTGGACGGCTCGTTCCCCAATCACCCGGCCAACCCCTTGGAACCGGAAAACCTGCGAGATCTGCAGGCCGCCGTCGTCAAGCACGGCGCGGACATCGGCCTGGCGTTCGACGGCGACGCTGACCGCTGTTTCGTGATTGATGAGAAGGGCGAGCCCGTATCTCCCTCCGCGATCACCGGCATGGTGGCCCGCCGCGAAATCGCCCGTGCCCAGGCTGCAGGGGAAGAAACCCCTGTGATCATCCACAACCTCCTCACGTCCAAGGCCGTACCCGAGCTCGTCGCCAAGGACGGCGGCCGTGCGGTACGGACCCGGGTGGGGCACTCCTTCATCAAAGCCGTCATGGCCGCGGAAGGCGCAGTGTTTGGCGGGGAGCACTCGGCACACTTCTACTTCCGGGATTTCTGGAATGCGGACACCGGCATGCTCGCTGCCATGCACGTCCTGGCCGCCCTGGGCGAGCAGGACGGACCGCTCTCCGAACTTGGCCGCCAGTACGAGCCCTACGTCTCTTCCGGTGAAATCAATTCCGAGATCGAGGACAAAGCTGGCGCCGTGGAACGTGTTCGCATCGACTTCGAAACCGAAGACATCGAGATCGACCACATGGACGGCAGCACCTTCACGGCCAAGGACGGCAGCTGGTGGTTCAACCTGCGCCCCTCCAACACCGAGCCCTTCCTTCGCCTGAACGCAGAGGCCAAGGATCAGCCCACCATGGAAAAGATCCGCGACCGCGTCCTCGCACTGGTCCGGGCATAGGGCCACGAATGAACGAGCAACCCAACGCAGAAAGCGTCCCGGAGGAATCAGACCAGGATCGCGAACTCCGTGAAACCTTGGGCACAGCTTTGGGAACTGCCCAGGAGCACCTCCAGCAGAACGGTGGATTCTTCCCCTTCGGCATCACGTTGTCCAACGATGGCGAGCTGCGGATTGTGATGATCGCTCCGGGGGAACCGGACGAAAACGGCGACGTTGATGCCGGGCAGATGCTGGCCGATGTCCATGACCTGCTGCGCCAGGGCCGCGATGATTTCCGGGCCGTTGCAGTGGTCAGTGACGTCAGCCTGCCCGACCACGGCTCCGATGGCATTCACGGCGCAGCCGAGCATCGGAGCGGTGAGGTCCTGGCCGCCATCATTCCGTACACCCCTACCACCGACGGCTTTGCCTACGGTGCAATGGAACCTGACACGCATGAACCATCCATTTGGGTGGACTAGACCCTGACCGTTTTCCGGACCCTACCCGTGAGCTGATGCCATGAAAATCAACGCGTTTGCAGATGTCAGCCTCCGCGCCATCATGGTGTTGGCCGCGGCTCCCGAAGGCGTACTCCTGACCACCCAAGCGGTGGCGGACGCCGTGGGAACACCGTACAACCATGTCAGCAAGGCGATGGTCCGCTTGCGCGCACTGGGCTACATTGACGTTGAACGGGGTCGGTTGGGCGGTTCAAGGCTCAATGAATCGGGGCGGAAGGCGACAGTTGGCGAGGTCCTGCGGCATTTGGACAGCCGACAAGACCCGGCTGAGTGCCAGTCCCCCACCAAAAATT
>NZ_JABMCX010000351.1 GCF_013179505.1 Paenarthrobacter sp. CM16
GGACAAGGACACCGTTGCTTTCCAGGTTCTGCGGGACGGGGTCAACATCACTCCTGAACCCCTCCGCAACGCCACCATGCTGGTGGACCCGGACGGCACGGCGGAGTCGAGCTACGTCATCAAGACTGTAGGCAATGGCCAAGGCCAGGACAAGCTGACCGAAGCCGTGAAGCCGCTGGCGCAGAACTATCTGGCCATCAAGCTGGACAAGCCGGCAGATGGTGTCACGCCCGACGGTAAGCCCTATACCTACTCGGCCAACGATGCCACCGTGGCGGACCTTGACGGCGACGGCAAATACGAGGTCATCCAGACGTGGTCGCCGTCCAATGCCAAGGACAACTCCCAGTCCGGCTACACAGGCAACGTCTACGTGGACGCCTATAAGTTGGATGGCACCAAGTTGTGGCGCATCGATTTGGGCCGCAACATCCGTGCCGGTGCGCACTACACGCAGGTCCTGGCCTACGACTTCGACGGCGACGGCAAGGCCGAGGTTTCCCTCAAGACCGCAGATGGCACACGGGACGCGGCAGGTACGGTGATCGGAAACGCCGACGCCGACTTCCGCAACGCGGCGGGCTACGTTTTGTCCGGTCCCGAGTTCCTCACAGTTTTCAAGGGTGAAACCGGCACCATCATGGACACCGTGGCTTATGAGCCCGAGCGCGGCGCCGTCACAGGTTGGGGCGACAACTACGGCAACCGGGTGGACCGCTTCCTGGCAGGCGTGGCCTACCTCGACGGCGAACGGCCGTCCATGATGTTCAGCCGCGGCTACTACACGCGAACTGTCCTGGTCACTTACGACCTCGTCAACGGGAAACTGGTGAAGCGCTGGGCTTTCGATTCGAACCTGACCGGCGACGAATACAAGGGGCAGGGAAACCACAACCTCTCCGTGGCCGATGTTGACCAGGACGGCAAGGACGAGTTCGTCTTCGGCTCAATGACCATTGATGACGACGGCAAGCCGCTGTACAACACCAAGCTCGGCCACGGCGACGCCATCCACACCAGTGACCTGGACCCGTCGCGGCCCGGACTGGAAACCTTCGCTGTGCACGAGAGCATGAGCCAGAGTGGCAACCGCGGTGCAACGTTCCGGGACGCCGCCACCGGCGAGGTGCTCTGGAGCATTCCGGCCATCAAGGACACCGGCCGCGGGGCCGCGGGAGATATCGATCCGCGCTACGCAGGGGCTGAAGGATGGGCGATCGGCGGGTCCGCGGCCTGGGATTCGCCGGTCGGACAGCTGATGTCTTCCCAGGGTGAATTGATCGCTGAGAAGATCCCGGCCGCCAACTTCCTGGCTTGGTGGGACGGCGACCTGCTCCGGGAAATCGTGGACCATGACTACGATGCCACGGTTTCCCGCGGCGTCCCCAGCATTTCCAAGTGGAACTGGGAGACCGAGACCAGTGATCGGCTCCTGACCGCCGACGGCGCCCGCAGCATCAACACCACCAAGGGCAACCCGTCCATCCAGGCCGACATCCTGGGAGACTGGCGTGAAGAAATTGCCTGGCCGTCCACGGATAGTTCTGAACTGCGGATCTACACCACCACCGCGCCCACCGAGGTTCGGCTGAGGACGCTGATGCACGACACCGTGTACCGGACAGCTGTTGCCCGCGAGAACGTTGCGTACAACCAGCCGCCGCATCCGGGCTTCTTCATCGGCGAGGGTATGGAGGCTCCGGGGATTCCCGCCGTCGTTTATACCGGCACCGCCAAGTAAACCCTTAAAGGAGCAACGCGGGGTCAGAAGCGACCCCGCGTTGTTCTTTGCCGTCAGCGCTGGCCCGGCAGGCCACCACTTTGGGGCGGAATGAAACCCAGCCCGGGGCCTTCGTTGTCCTTCCGCTCAGCCGCACTGCGGGTATCGCTGTCCGCGGTTTCGTCTGAGTCGCCGCCCAGATCCACCAGTCCATTGGTCTGGTCGAACGGGTGGGTGACGGGATCAACGATCGGCGTGGTGGTGGCTGCTCCCGCCGAGGTGGGAGCGTCCCCAGCGGCGCGCGTTCCCGTCTCCGGTGCCTGCTTCTCGATGTACTCTTTGAACTTTTTCAAATCAGACTCAGCCTGCCTTTCGACAACATGCAGTTTGTCCCCCAGGAATTCCAGGGCGCCGTGGGGTTCGTACTCCAGCGACAGGTGCAGGGATGTCTGGCTGGGGCCGGCTTCCTTGAATTCGACCCAGCCGGCATTCTTGGCCCCTTCCACTGCAGCCCAAGCCACGGCCCTGTCCAGATCCTGTTGAACGATCTTGGCTTCCCACCGGCGATGGACACCCGCGATTTCGGCCACCCATTCCAGGCGGTCATCGCCGAGGCGTGTCACGCGTTCCACCCCACCCATGAAGCGGGGAAATTCTTCGAACTGTGTCCACTGCCGGTAGGCCGTACTGATCGGAACGTTGACCATGATTGTCTTGTTTACTTTCGTGGTCATGCTGCCCTCCTTGGCTCTATATTGATCAGCATACTTACATTATTGAGCTCTTTGGAGGGTTAATACAGGCCTGGAGGGGCAGGAATCAGTCGATGACCCGACCATCCTGGACAAGGAACTCAAGGTGCTCGGAGATATCGGCGAGCACGGAGATGTCCGCTACGGGGTCTGCGTCCAGGACCAGCATGTCGGCATCGGCTCCCGGTGCAATCACACCGATTTCCCCTACCCGCTCCAGCAGCTCTGCCGCCGTCGTGGTTGCCGAACGGATGGCGTCGATCGCCGGCTGCACCTTGCCCAGCAGCCTGAATTGCTCGTTCTGGTGGCGGTGCATCCCGCCCAGGAGGTCTGAGCCGAAGGCCATTTTGACGCCGGCCTCATGGGCGCGTTCGATCGCTTCAAGGCCGCTGGTGAGCACGGAATCAACCTTGGCCCACATCTCCTCGGTGAGCCCGAATTCCTTGCCCTCTTCCTTCAGGGCCCAATACGTGACCAGGGTGGGGACCAGGAAGGCGTCCATTTCCAGGAACAGGTTGAGGCTTTGGTCATCCAGGAGGTTGCCGTGTTCGATCGAGCGGACACCGGCTTCCAGGGCACGGTTGATGGCCTTGGCCGTGTAGGCATGCGCTGCGACGTAGCGGTTGGCGGCCTGCGCTTCTTCCACCGCGGCCCGCATCTCTTCCATGGAGTATTGGGTGGAATCGATACGGTCGGTGGGGGAGGAGACGCCGCCGGACGCCATGATCTTGATGTGGTGGGCACCCTTGCGGATCTCGTCCCGGGCAGCGGCGCGGACAGCATCCACACCATCTGCAACCCTGCCAATGCCGCAGCATCCGCGGCCGTTGGGATCGTGGTCTTCGCCGGGCAGCCGCATGTCTCCGTGGCCGCCGGTCTGGCTCAGGGCGTGGCCGCAGAAGTGGATTTTGGGCCCCTCCAGCAGCCCTTCCTCCTGGGCCATGGCCAGTCCGAAGTCCGCGCCGGACAGGTCCCGGACCGTGGTGAAGCCGCGGCGCAGCATCGCACCCATAATCTTGGCGGTCTGGGCGTAGACATAGGACGGCGGTGTGTAGGTCAGTGATCTGAAGTCGGCACTGGAAGCCACCACATGGACGTGGGCATCGATCAGGCCGGGGATCACGAACTTGCCGGCGCCATCGATGACCCGGGCACCGGAGGGTGCCTCGGCATGGGATTCGACGCTGCTGATCTTTCCGTCAACGCTCACGACGTCGGCAGTTGAGTAGGTGCCGGCTGCAACGTCCAGGACGCTGGCGTTGCGGATGATCAGGGCAGTGCTTTCTGGGGCGGTGCTCATTTAGACGGTGTCCTTCGCGGGGGCTTCGGGGACTTGTGGGATTTCTGTGGGATGGGCTTCAAAGGCTTGGACAAGATGGGCAAGGTTGGAGTTAACCACGTCGACGGCGGTTTCCACACTGCGGGGGGTGTACTTGCCTTCGGCGTCGAGGAGCGCGAGGACGCCCACGACGTTCTCCTGCTGGTCGAGGACCGGCACGTTGATGACGGCGCCGCAGCCGAGTTGCTGGATGAGCCCGGAGTCGGAGAAGACGTTGCGGAGCGCTTCCAGGTCCGGTGCCAGGAAAGGCTTCTTGTCCTCAATGACCGTGCCCAGCCAGCCGGGGGAGATCTCCACTGTCTTCTCGCCGCCCACTGGATACTCTGCCGGGTGGCTGGTGTAGAGCCGCTTGAGGCTGGATCGTTGCGGAATCCACTGCAGGACGGTGAAGAGGACAACTCCTGGAT
>NZ_JABMCX010000352.1 GCF_013179505.1 Paenarthrobacter sp. CM16
CCACCGCCGGCCCTGTTTCTCCCCGGGTTTTCCAAGCCGATGTCCGGCAGGCAGTGGAGCTCTTCGACCAGCAGGCCGCCCGCGCCCGCGAAGCCCGGAAGCGGCAGACCAGCGAGCAATGGCTGGCGCAGGTGGCACCGCAGGAACAACCCCACACATCACCACCCCCCACGTCACCACCCCAGGAGGAACGCCACGATGGCTAGGCCAGGACGACTCGGAGTCGGAATCATCGGCGCCGGCAAGGTGGGCGCCGTATTGGGTGCCGCATTGCGCGCTGCCGAGCACGCCGTCGTCGGGGTTTCCGCAGTGTCGGAGGCGAGCCGCGAGCGAGCCGAAAACCTGCTTCCCGGTGTCCCGGTCCTGGAGATCCAGGACATCGTGGAGCGCTCGGAGCTGGTGCTGTTGGCAGTCCCGGACGATGCCCTTGGCGAGTTGGTGGCAGGGCTCGCCAAACTGGGAGCCTGGCAGCCCGGCCAACTTGTGGCGCACACCTCCGGGCGGTTCGGCGTCGGAATCCTGAATCCTGTCCGGGCGGCGGGTGCGATCCCGTTGGCGCTCCATCCCGCCATGACGTTTACGGGCATGAGCCTGGACCTGACCCGGCTTATGGATTGCACCTTTGGTGTCACAGCCGATGCTGCGATGCTGCCGATCGCCCAGGCCCTGGTGGTCGAGATGGGCGCAGAGCCTGTGGTGATTGCCGAGGGCGACCGCACCCTCTACCACGCATCCTTGGCGCACAGTTCCAACCACATGGTCACGCTGGTGGCCCAGGCTTCGCAGATGCTTCGGGAGATCGGCGTCGATTCCCCGGAGTCGATGCTGGGCCCCTTGCTGCGGGCAACCCTGGAGAACGCCCTCGCGTCCGGAGAGTCGGCGCTGACAGGTCCGGTTGCGCGCGGGGATGTGGGCACCGTTTCGGCGCACGCGCAGGCGCTGAAAGAGTACGACGGCGGTGCGGGCGGCGACGTTCTTGCGGCCTACCAGGCCATGGCACGGGCCACGGCGCGCAGGGCGGGAAACCGCGGATTGCTGCGTCCCGAACAACTCAATGAGATCGACGAGGCGTTGGGCAACGACCCCAAGTCGCCGGAAGGACACTGAACGGCATGGCCATCAAACTCGTAACCACCGCGACGGAACTGCGGGCGGAGAGCGCCAGGCTCCTGGCCGCCAAAGGTGGAAATTCGCAGGGATTGGTGCCCACCATGGGTGCCCTGCACTCGGGCCATGCGGCTCTTGCGCGGACGGCCGTGGCCGAGAACGACGTCGTGGTGGCCACCATTTTCGTAAATCCGCTTCAGTTCGGCGATGCCGTTGACTTGGACCGCTACCCGCGTACGCTCGACGCCGATATGGCCCTGCTGGATGCTGAAGGCGTGGACCTGGTTTTCGCGCCGTCCGTTGACGAGGTTTACCCCGGCGGCCAGCCGCTGGTTCGCGTAACCTCCGGACCACTGGGCGAAAAGTGGGAGGGCGCCTCGCGCCCCGGCCACTTCGACGGAGCCCTCACGGTGGTGGCCAAGCTGCTGCACTACGGGCTTCCCGGAGGTGCTGCAGCGGACGGCACGACGGCGGCCTACCGGGCTTACTTCGGACAGAAGGACGCGCAGCAGTTGGCTTTGGTGAAGCGGATGGTCGCAGACCTGAACTTTCCGGTCGAGATAGTTCCCGTGCCCATTGTCCGGGGTGAAGACGGCCTGGCGCTCTCGAGCCGCAACAGGTTCCTTTCCGAGGAGGAACGCGAGGCTGCCCTCGTCCTTTCGCGGGCTTTGCGCCTTATTGAGTCCCGCGCAAACGCGCACGAACCGCTTGACCTCGACTCCGCCGTCGCGCTTGTTGAATCCCAGCCACTGGTGGAACTGGACTATTTCGACGTCGTCGATCCCGTCACGCTGGAGCCGCTCGCCGAGAACTGCAAGGAGACACCGTTCCGCGGGGAAGGGCTGGCGATTATCGCGGCCAAGGTGGGGCCGGTGCGGCTGATCGACAACGCCCCGTTGTTCTCCTAGCGTTTGGAATTTTTCTGCTGACGGGAATTGGATGGGCGCTTAGACTGTTCTAGTCTTCACCGGCATCGATCGCCGGACACCACAACCAACCCTTGGGGAATCCTCATGTCTACCGACGTCACGTCCGACGCCAACGGCAAGCCTGAATCCGGCGCTTCCGGCACTGTCATTTCTGCAGAGGCCGCAGCCCCGCAGGCTCCGGTGTCACCGGCACCCGCGCCGCAGGCTCCAGTGTCCGGGAAGATGTCACGTGAATCCGTGACCGTCATTGTCACGCTGCTGGTAGCAACGTTCGTGGTGATCCTCAACGAGACCATCATGAACGTCGCCCTCCAGCGGCTCATGACTGACCTCCAGGTCAGTGCGTCCACTGTGCAGTGGCTGGCTACCGGCTTCATGCTGACCATGGCCGTTGTCATTCCCACTACCGGGTTCATCCTTCAACGGATGAGCACCCGCGGGGCGTTCATGCTGGCCATGGGACTGTTCAGTGGCGGAACGCTGCTGGCCGCGTTGGCGCCGGGCTTCCTTGTGCTGTTGCTGGCGCGCATTGTCCAGGCCGGCGGCACTGCCATCATGCTCCCGTTGCTGATGACCACCATCCTTACCTTGGTGCCCATGTCCAAACGCGGTGCCGTCATGGGCAACGTCAGCATTGCCATCTCCGTTGCTCCGGCCATGGGCCCCACCGTTTCCGGCATCATCCTGGACCACTTCTCCTGGCGCTTCATGTTCGTGTTCGTGCTGCCTGTTGCCTTGGCCGCCTTTGCAATCGGAGCCAAGTACCTCACCAATGTGGGGGAGCGCGAGAAGACCACGTTGGATGTGCCTTCAGTGATCCTCACCGTCCCTGCCTTCGGTGGACTGGTGTACGGCCTGAGCCAGATTGGCGGCGCCGAGGCCGGCGTCGTTCCCGTCATTGCGCTGGTGGTGGGCGTTCTCTGCCTGGCCCTGTTTGTTTTCCGCCAGCTCGGGCTCCAGAAGTCCGACGCCCCGCTGTTGGATCTTCGCGCCTTCAAGTTCCGCATGTTCACGGTGTCCACACTGCTGATGGTCGTCGCCATGATGGCCCTGTTCGGCGGTGTGATCCTGTTGCCGTTGTACCTGCAGAACACCTTGAACCTGCAGCCGTTGGAGACCGGACTGGCGCTGCTGCCCGGTGGTTTGGCCATGGGCTTGCTGGGGCCTGTCATTGGCCGGATCTTCGACAAAGTCGGCCCGCTCCCGCTCACCGTCACGGGTTCTGTGCTGATGGTCCTCACCCTGTGGCAATTCTCGCGCCTGGACGAAGCAAGTTCGCTCGGCTGGGTCATTGCCCTGCACGTCACCCTGAGCCTCGGCCTGGCATTGTTGTTCACGCCAGCATTCACCACTGGCCTCAACCCGTTGCCGCCGCACCTTTACTCCCACGGTTCGGCAATCATCAGTACCGCGCAACAGGTTGCCGGTGCAGCCGGGACGGCGCTGCTCGTGTCCATCTACGCTGTGGTTTCTGCGTCCTCCAACGAGGTAGCCGGCATGCAGGCTGCATTCATGGCAGCCACGGTGATCGCGATTGCTGCCGTGGTGCTCGGTGCCATGATGCGCAAGACCAACGGCGCCGGCGGACACGGCGGCCACTAACCTCCCCCTCCTCCTTCCGACGCTCTGCCACATCCCTCGGGTTTGGCCGCAACGCTCTCTCACTTTTGTGGGGGAGCGTTGGTGTTTAAGGGCAAGGGCCAAGGGCAAGTGGCAGGGGACAAGGGGCAAGTGGCAAGTGGCAAGTGGCAGGGGACAAGGGCAAGGAGCAGGCTGCGGGTGTGAGTGGGTGCGGGTGTGAGTGGGCGCGAGTGGGCGTGGTTGCTGGCTGGTCCGGCGATAGTGGCGAGTGGGGCGGTGGTCGTTTTCGGGGCGCTGCTCTTTCGTGGCGTTGGCGCGCGCTGCCGGAAGCCGGCCGCTCCCTTCTGACGCTCTATCACTTCCCTCGGGCTTGAGGCGGACGCTCTTTCAGGTCCCTCGGGTTTGAGGCGGATGCTCTTTCAGGTCCCTCGGGTTTGGCGGCATCGCTGTTTCATTATGGGTGGGGGGCGTTGCTGCCCTGGGGGTTCGACGGCGGTGGTTGCTGTTGGGTGGTGTCGGTGGCCGGGTTGGGTGGTTGGGGGTTGTGACGGGCTTCACTGTGGCTTGTGGTTGTTGTTTGGTGGGGTTTTGGGGGGGTT
>NZ_JABMCX010000353.1 GCF_013179505.1 Paenarthrobacter sp. CM16
CGTTCCGCAATCGACGACGACGGCGGTCCCGCAGGAGAGCTAACCGCACCTTGGCGATGGGCTACGCTACGGAAGTGACGCTGCCCTATTTCCTTCGCAAGGACGGTTCAGTAGGCCCTCTGGCCTTCGCTCACCGGGGTTTCTCCTTGGACGGCCTGGAGAATTCCCTGGCTGCCTTCCGCGCTGCAGTGGAACTCGGAACGGTGCACCTTGAAACGGACGTGCACACGACGGCCGACGGCGTACTCCTGGTGTTCCATGATTCCTCCCTGGACCGTGTGACTGATTCCGCGGGCAAGGTATCGGAGCTGACTGCAGCCCAGGTTGCTGCTGCCCGGATCGGCGGGCTGGAGCCGGTTCCCACCTTTGATGAGTTGTTGACGGCCCTGCCCCATGCCCGGCTGAACCTGGACATCAAGGACTGGAACTCCGTGGGTCCCATGGCTGCGGCGATCGAACAGCATGGCGTCCATGATCGGGTGCTGGTCACCAGCTTCTCGGACAGGCGGCGCCGTGCGGTCCTCTCCAGGCTTTCCCGCCGGGTGGCCTCTTCAGCTGGCAGCTCCCTGACCGCGCTTTTCGTTCTACTTGGCCCCGTGCTTCCGGTTCCCTTGGCACGCAAGCTGCTGTCCGGCGTCGACGTCTTCCAGGTTCCGGTCCGCTACGGGCGGTTGCCGGTGGTGACTCCCGGGTTTATCCGTCGCGCCCATCGGCTGGGACGGCAGGTGCATGTGTGGACCATCAACGAGCCGGGGGAAATGGAACGGCTGCTGGACCTGGGCGTTGACGGGCTGGTGTCGGACCGCTTGGACCTGCTCAAGGAAGTCCTTGTTCGCCGCGGCCAGTGGGTCTAACTCGTCGCAACAAATTACTCAGTACCCTTTCTATTTGGGCCGGATCGGCGCTAGGGTCGAAGTGTCCGTACTCTTCGCCGGCAGCCATGACGCCTTCTGTCGGCGCGGGAAGAAAGGAACCTGAACATGGCTTCGGAATCTCACACCACCACGGATCACGACGAAATCCGCAAATGGGTGGAAAGCAACGACGGTAAACCTGCCAGCGTCAAGAAGACCGGCGACAAGGATGACGTAGGTATCCTGCGTATCGACTTCCCGGGCGGGGCAGGGGAAGATTCCCTGGACCACATCAGCTGGGATGAGTGGTTCGAAAAGTTCGAGGAGAGCAAGCTCGCTTTCCTGTACCAAGCAAAGAAGGCCAGTGGCGAGGACAGCACGTTCTTCAAGCTGGTCAGCCGCTGATACCCATGCGGGCCCTGGTACTGAACTGCACGCTGAAGCCCTCTCCGACGCCATCAAATACGGACGTCCTGGCCGACGTAGTGGTTGAGGCGCTTCGTGAGAAGGATGTGGACGTCGAGGTGATCCGGGCAGTGGATCACCACATACCGCCCGGCGTTGAAACTGACATGGGGGAGGGCGATGAATGGCCCAGGATTCACGAGCTCCTGAAATTCAGCGACATCCTCATCATTGCTACCCCTACGTGGCTCGGCCAGCCGTCCAGTGTGGCCAAGCTGGTGCTCGAGCGCATGGACGCCATGATTTCCGAGAAGAAGGACGACGGAACCTATGCGGCCTACAACAAAGTGGCCGGAGTGGTTGTAACGGGTAACGAGGACGGTGCCCACCATGTGATCAGTGAAGTGGCAGGTGCGCTGATCGATATCGGATTCACCATCCCCGGGCAGGCATGGACCTACTGGAACATGGGTCCGGGTCCGGGCCCCTCCTACACGGAAACCGAGCACGGGCACGAATGGTCTGAATCCACGGGAAAGACCATGGCGGCAAACCTGTTCGCCGCTGCCACCGCACTTAAGGCGAACCCCCTGCCGCCAGCCGGCTAACCCTGCGGCCGGCCCTGCAAGTACATGTGAATCAACTAGTTGGATAAGGAGATTGCCGTGGCTGAACGAGGAAACACCAAGCACGGTGCGCATCTGGATGAACAAATGCAGCACGAAGCTGAGGGCATGGTCAGGGGCACCAAGCCCGCCCATGTTGAAGAGGCGCGTGAAACCGAACCCTTCCCGGATGAAACCGATCCGGAGGAAGTCAGGGAGGCGCTGAACCCCAACACTGGCAAGGGGGAAGCTGGCGGAGGAGGGGTATCCAATGAGTGAGCAGCTTGCCAAGTATTCCGAGCTCTTCCGCGCCCCGGGCCCGTGGTGCATGGCCTACGTGGATGCCAGCGCCGGCACCGTGGATGGACTGGAGAACGCAGATGTGCAACCCGATAACGTGCGCAACACCCTCCAGGGACTGGGCGCCTCCGAGGATGACCTACAAGCCATTCATGGGGCCATCCAGCCGGCAAAGGGCGAGCCCGCGCCGGTGAGCCGCTTCGTTCTGGTTGGACAGGGGAAAGTGGTGATTGACGAAGTCCTGCCGGGTGCGCTGGTGGGGCCGGAAGTCATTTCCAGGGATGAGATTCCCAACCTTCTGCCCTTGCTGAAGCACCACCCTGGCGGTTTTGCCTATGTGGTGGTGGAAGCCAGCCGTGACGAAGGTGAGATCCGGCTGTACAAAGCTGGTGCGCCGGCAGTGGAGGAAAGCCAGCACATTCAAGGCGACGACGATTCCCTCAAGAAAGTGCCGGTTGGTGGCTGGTCGCAAGGCCGCTACCAACGGCACACGGAAGAGGTCTGGCGGCGCAATGCCGATCAAGTCGCCGAGGAAGTCAGCAGGATTGTGCGGGAACGGCATGCAAAGCTCGTAGTGCTCGCGGGTGATATCCGTGCGCGGCAGTTGGTGGCTGATCAACTCTCTGAAGAGAGCAAAGCCATCCTGTCCACCGTTGACTTCCACACCTTGGCTGCAGGATCGGACAGGGAAAAGTTCGACGACCAGATCAACTCCCTCGTAGCGCAGCAGTGGGCCGCTGAGCAGCAGCAGCTCATGGACCGCCTGGCGGAGCAGGAGGGGCAGGCAAATCCGCTCTCGGCCACCGGGATTGGTTCGGTTGTTCACGCGCTCCAGCAGGCGCAGGTTGACGTCTTGATTCTCGACGACGGCTCACTCGCCGAGCACAACTTGCTCGCCTTGAGCGCCGAGCCATGGGTGGCCAGCTCCGAGGGCGAGTCGCTGGGCGCGGACGTTGTGGACAAGGTGCCTGCTCCCGCAGCGCTCCTCCGTGCGGCAGCGTTGACTGATGCGCGTGTCCAGCTGGTGCCGTCGGGTGTGTTGCCGGAGGGAGTCCAGGTGGCCGCGTTGCTTCGCTGGCCGACCGGTCCGGAAGTGCCGGGTGGTGCCTAGGTACTGTCTTGGGAGGTGAATGGGACGTGAAAGGGCCGGGGTTTATCGCCCCGGCCCTTTCATTGCTCCTTTGGCCCGCTGCTAGCTATTCTGCGTTTCGATCGCGGCTGGCCGGGCCTGGCTGGCGCGGATTCGCTCCAGATCGAACTTGTTGCTGCGATCGAACGTGAAGATGCCGTTCTTCTCCTGGAAAACGTCGGTCAGTTGGGTGTAGCAGTAACCGAACATGTCCGGGTTATCCAGCAGCACAGTGCAAAGCCCGTCAAAGCGGGTGTAGAACTCTTCCTCGCTGCTGACCCGCTGGCCGTAGCCCCAGGATGAGGAAACATCGCTTCCGTCCACAGCCTGACGTGCCTCAACTTCGTTCCACCAGATCCCGCCGAATTCCGAGACGAAGTATGGCTGGCCGGCGTAGGGCACTGAATACTCCTGGCCGTCCGCCGTCCGGTTGATGTAGGGCTTGCCGTCAGCGAGGCCCTGCTGTTCGAGCCTGAAGCGGTCCGGGTCCTGCTCATAGGAGTGGGAATCGTAGATGTCGGTTTCCCGGATGCGGTGCGAGTAGCCGGAGGCGTCGATGACCGGGCGCGTGGGATCGGCGAGCTTGGTGGCCAGGAACATGGCCTCGGTGACGTCATCCAGCACTGTGGGTCGATCATGCATCACTTGGTGGGTCTCGTTGAGAGGGCACCAGCCAATGATGGACGGGTGGTTGAAGTCGCGCTTAAGCACTTCCAGCCATTGCGCCACGAAACTCGCTGTGGGCTTTTGGTTGTGCCCCACGGTTCCTCCGCCGGAGACACCCCAGTCGCCGAACTCGCCCCACACCAGGTAGCCCAGCCTGTCCGCGTGGTAGAGGAAGCGCTCCTCGAAGACTTTCTGGTGCAGCCGGGCGCCGTTGAACCCTGCGGCCATGGACAGCTCGATGTCC
>NZ_JABMCX010000354.1 GCF_013179505.1 Paenarthrobacter sp. CM16
GCAGATCTGCCGGGGATGTAGGAGGTATTTCGTTGGCTGCAGCTTTAGCAATGCTTCGTACCTCTGGAACCCTGACACCGAGCGAGGGCATATCCGACTTCATGTACGCCTGGGCACCAATTGCCCGTTCAGGGTCACCGGCCGCACGGAGTGAGGAGCGGATTAACGCCACGAGGTCCTTGGTCATGCCTCAACTGTAGGACCGGCGCGTGTCCTCTGTTCTCCCAACATCGCCCGGAGGCCTCCCAGGCGTCGCCGGTGGGTCGTAGAGTGGCAGAGTGGCAGCAGCCGGCTGCGAACCCCAAGGCATGCCCAGCAACGGAGGACCTTAGATGTCAATGCTGAAGACGCCCGAGCAGATAGAGCTGATGCGCGACGCCGGCCGCGTGGTGGCCAACGCACTAGCAGCGGTCAAGGAGCACGCTGCAGTGGGCGTCTCCCTCAAGGAACTCGACGACGTCGCGGCGGCAGTGATGTCCGACGCGGGGGCAAGGCCTGCTTTCCTCGACTATCACCCCCGGTGGGCGGCCGTGCCGTTTCCGGGCGTGATCTGCGCAAGCGTCAATGACGCTGTGGTCCATGGCATCCCGAACGGCTACGTGCTTGAAGACGGCGATCTCCTGAGTGTTGACTGCGGCGCCTTTCTGGAAGGTTGGTGCGGAGATGCAGCCATCAGCTTCATCGTGGGGGACGGTGATCCCTTGGACCAGGAACTCATTGATGCAACGGAAGCCGCCCTTGCAAGGGGTGTTGAAGCAGCACGGGTGGGAAACAAAATGGGTGATCTCGCCTATGCCATTGGCGGTGAAGCCAAAAGGGCAGGGTACGGGTTGCTTGCCGACCACGGCGGTCACGGAATCGGCCGAACCATGCACGCCGAACCGCCGGTGCCCAACATCGGACGTCCAGGCCGGGGCATGAAGCTCGAGGAAGGGCTGGTTATTGCCATTGAGCCCATGTTGATTCTGGGCGGCAAGGACGACTACTACCACGATGAAGACGAGTGGACCCTGCGATCGGCGAACGGACAGAGGGCAGCCCACAGCGAGCATACGGTTGCCATCACCGCGGACGGCCCGATGATCCTGACACTGCCGTAAATCGGATACTCCACTGTGGCGATCCCACGGTGCGGCCAGGCAACAATTGACTGCCCTGACGGCGGCCTGATGCGTGTTTCCGGGCAAAAGGGCGAACCACAGGCCCTGGCACCGGATGGTTCGCCCTTGCTCCGGAACAGCTCGTTCAAACGCCTGCGCCCACCAACTCTCCTGTGGTGGTGTTCACCATCATGGGGCCCGTTCCATCGGGATCGTCCATCCCGGCCGCCACTGACTCGTCCTCGGGAGGACCTTGTTCAGCGTCCTCTGCGCCCCACTCGCTGCTGCTCCCGGTGCTGCCCGGCGCTTGGCTGGACAGGGTTTCCTCCGGTATTGCAGAGTTGGCCGCTGCGGCGTCTGCCGGCGCGGAGGTGCCGTTCATGCGGGTGAAGTTGGCAGAGCCCCACATGAGGTCGTGCCCCACGGATTCGGCATCGATCTCCGCCACGTGATAGACGCGGCCTTCATGTTCCCATTGCCTCAGCCGCAGCTTTCCCGCGACCAAAACGCGCTGCCCCTTTTTGATACTGCACCCCACGTGCCCGGCGAGGTACCGGAACGATTGCACGGTGTACCAATTGGTGTTGCCATCAACCCAAGTGTTGTTCGCCCGGTCGTAACGTCGTTCTGTAGTTCCCAGGCGAAAGGACGCTGTAGCCGTGCCCCCGGTAGTAGTGGAACTCTTGACCTCCGAGGCCACGAAACCCCGAACGGTGATCATGTCATTCATTGATGGTCCTTCTGGATGTAGGAAGTGCCTGTCCGGCTCCTTCAGCTTCGTCCAGTAGGGTCCTTCAGAGCAGTGCCCCGTTCGCCTATGTGAATAACCTCGGCGAATGGGCCCCTGTGGAGGACGGGAGGACAGCGGTGCGGAGGTGGCTGGCCATACCGCGATCGCACTGTAAACTCTTTGTGGCGCCCCGCCGCCCACAGCGGTGACGGCGTCAGTGCGCCCCAGTAGCTCAGGGGATAGAGCAGCGGCCTTCTAATCCGCCGGTCGGGGGTTCGATTCCCTCCTGGGGCACCACTGCATCCCCCTGGACACGATTCCAGGGGGATGCTCCTCTAACGCTTGGACTCAAGGAATTCCTTGAGATTCCGGAGCACCAGCCCCCAGGTTTCGGTGGACTGCGCAACTTCTTCGGCACTGGAATTGTTGCCTTGCGTGATGGTCACGATTGTTCCGCCGTCGGCGTAGGCCACGTCGTATTCCACGGTGTGATGGTTACCGGGAACGTCAGGTAGCCCCGAGGCGGGACTGTAATGCGTGGTCTTCAGCAGCTTCGGAGGATCGAAGGCAAGGATGATGCCTTTGTCCTCATACACGGTGCCGTTGTACTCGCCCGAGTACGTAATCGGCTCTCCCACCCGCCAGGATGTTGTGACGTTGGTGCCGAGGAAATACTCCTTGATGAGGGAGGGGTCCGTGAGTGCCTCCCAGACTTTTTCAGGCGGGGCGGCGATGGTGGTCGATGCAACGGCATCAGGGGTTTGCTCACCCATGGTGGGCTCCGTTCCTCAATAGGGACAAGTAAATCCTGTTCAACCGAACGCTACGCCGGTCATCCCGTCACGTGAATGGCACAATGGCTAAGTGATAAGCAGGGGAACGACGCCGATGGGCGGCAAGTCAGCAAAGGCCGGAAGATTCGGCGCATCAGCATTGTCGCTGCTGGTGGTCGTCGCGTTGGTGACGATGACTGGCTGCACGGCAACTCCGGCGTCCCCCGCTCAAGGGGGAATAACGCCCTCCACCACCGGGCAGGTCACAGCGCCCGTCGATCCGGCTGTCGCCGCAACGACGACAACTATGGAAACAACGCTGAAAAGCCTCGTTGCCGCCAACCCCAAGCCGGACCAGGAAGCGCTCCGCTCGGCCTTGGTTTCCGCCGGGATCCCGAAGGCCAACGTAGAAGTCTCTGTCAGCCGTACGCCCACGGGCCTGGACGTCGATGCCCTGGAAGCAGCGGCCCTGACCGGAGAAAGCTGCGTCATGGGGCAGATCCGTGAGGGCGGAGTGGTAATGACGGTGCTGCCCGTCCTTGCTACCGGTAAATGCTTCGTGGGAGACGCCCGCTAGCGACGCCGTAGGGCACGAATGTGAGTTAAGCAGGCCTAGCCATTAGATTTAAGGGCATGGCGGAATTCATTTACACGATGACCAAGGCTCGCAAAGCCGTTGGCGACAAACTTATTCTGGACGATGTCAGCATGTCGTTCTACCCTGGCGCGAAGATCGGCGTCGTGGGACCGAACGGTGCTGGTAAGTCCACCATCCTGAAGATCATGGCCGGACTGGACACCCCTTCAAACGGCGAGGCCCGCCTGAGCCCCGGCTACACCGTGGGCATCCTCTTGCAGGAACCGCCGCTGAACGAGGAAAAAACCGTCCTGGGCAACGTCCAGGAAGGTGTAGGCGAAATCTACGGCAAGATCCAGCGTTTCAACGAGATCTCCGAAGAAATGGCCAACCCGGATGCGGATTACGAGACGCTCCTGGATGAGATGGGCAAGCTGCAGGAAGCCATCGACGCCGCTGATGCCTGGGATATCGACTCCCAGCTCGAACAGGCCATGGACGCTTTGCGTTGCCCGCCGGCCGATGCCGACGTCACTGTCCTTTCCGGTGGTGAGCGCCGCCGTGTGGCGCTCTGCAAGCTCCTTCTTCAGAAGCCTGACCTGCTGCTGCTCGATGAGCCCACCAACCACTTGGACGCCGAGAGCGTGCTGTGGCTCGAACAGCACCTGTCCCAGTACCCCGGTGCTGTCCTTGCCGTGACCCACGATCGCTACTTCCTTGATCACGTAGCTGAGTGGATCGCCGAAGTGGACCGCGGTCACCTGTACCCGTACGAAGGCAACTACTCCACGTACCTGGAGAAGAAGAAGGCCCGTCTCGAGGTCCAGGGCAAGAAGGACGCCAAGCTGTCCAAACGCCTGACCGAGGAACTTGAGTGGGTGCGCTCCAACGCCAAGGGCCGCCAGACCAAGTCCAAGGCCCGTCTGGCCCGCTACGAGGAAATGGCTGCCGAAGCCGAGCGCACGCGCAAGCTGGACTTCGAAGAGATCCAGATTCCCCCGGGACCCCGCTTGG
>NZ_JABMCX010000355.1 GCF_013179505.1 Paenarthrobacter sp. CM16
TTCGACTTGCGTGCTGACGCGGTGCACATCCTGGCCACCGTCAAGACCAAGGGGGTGACCGGCGTCGAAATGGAAGCACTGACGGCGGCCTCGGTGGCGGCGTTGAGCGTTTACGACATGATCAAGGCTGTTGACAAGCACTCAGTGCTGACCGACATCCGTGTGCTCGCGAAAAGCGGCGGCAAGAGCGGGGACTGGGACGTTGCCGGGGAACCCATTCAGGAGGCCGGCGAATGAGTGCTTGTGAACCGAACCGTGTCCGGAGGGCAGGGATCGTGATTGCCTCCACCAGGGCGGCCGCCGGAGTTTACGCCGACGAGACAGGGCCCATCATCCTTGATTGGCTTAATGAGCATGGCTTTGACACCTTCCCTGCCATGGTGGTTCCGGATGGGGAGCCGGTGGGTGCAGCCCTCAGGGCGCTCCTGACCCAGGAGCCCGCCGTCGTCATCACCAGCGGCGGAACGGGCCTGAGCCCGGATGACAAGACACCGGAGATGACGCTTCCTCTCCTGGACCGCGAAATACCCGGCATCATGGAAGGAATCCGGCGCGCGGGGGCTGCGAAAACGCCCATGGCGATGCTTAGCCGGGGCCACGCGGGAGCGGCGGGAAAGACGTTCATCATCAACCTGCCGGGATCCCCGAAAGGGGTTATGGACGGCTTGGCTGTCCTGGACCCCGTGATCGGGCACCTGTGTGAACAAATGGAAGGTAGCCATGGGCACTGAAACAGACTTCGAAGTAGTCAGCGCTGTCCTCAGCGCCGAACCCATTTCCGTTGACCAAGCCATAGCGGCCGTTGAATCGGACACCGCCGGCGCGGTGGTCAGCTTCAGCGGCGTGGTCCGGAACCACGATTCCGGAAAAGCAGTGGACAGGCTTAGTTACAGCGCCCATCCCACGGCGCATCAGGTCATGTCCGACGTCGTGGCCCGGTTGGTGGCAGAGCACTCCGGCGAAGCCGATCAGCCGGTCCGTATCTGGGCAGCCCACCGGATCGGGATGCTGGAAATCGGTGACCCGGCCTTGGTCTGTGCCGTAGCCGCAGCCCATCGTGGGCAGGCCTTTGCCGTGTGTTCCGAACTGGTGGACAGGGTCAAGGCGCAGGTTCCCATCTGGAAGGAACAATTCTTCGCCGACGGCACTGTGGAGTGGGTTGGCGCGGGGGAGTAGGCCGGAGTCACGGTTCCTGCCGGGCACCTGCCCGGCGGTAGGGTTAATCCCATGACCGAACAACTTGCTGTTGCAGTGCTGGGCGCCAACGGGCGCATGGGAAGTGAAGCCGTGAAGGCTGTGGAAGCAGCTGAGGACATGTCGCTCGTCGCCGCCTTGGGTCGCGGCGATTCCCTGCAAACACTGCTCGACGCCGGTGCGCAGTATGTTGTTGACCTCACCGTCCCGGATACTACCGAGGCCAACGTCCGGTTCGCCGTTGAGCACGGCATCCACGCTGTTGTCGGAACCACCGGCTGGAACGCGGACAAGCTGGAATCCCTCCGTGCGCTGTTGGAGCAGAGGCCGGACGTCGGCGTCCTGATCGCTCCTAACTTTGCGCTGGGCTCCGTGTTGGCTTCGGCGTTCGCTGCCAAGGCCTCGCAGTACTTTGAGTCCGTAGAAATCATCGAACTGCACCACCCGAACAAGGTGGATGCCCCCTCCGGCACCGCCGTGCGGACAGCTCAGCTGATCGCCCAGGCCCGCCAGGAAGCCGGAGTCCCGGCAAGCCCGGACGCCACGGAAACGTCGATGGACGGCGCCAGGGGCTGTGACGTGGAGGGCGTTCGTGTCCACAGCGTCCGGCTCCGGGGCCTCGTAGCCCATCAGGAAGTCCTTTTGGGCGGGCCCGGTGAGCAGTTGACGTTGCGCCATGATTCCTTTGACCGCGCTTCCTTCATGCCGGGCGTCCTGCTGGGTTTGCGCAAAGTCGCAGCGAACCCAGGCCTTACTGTGGGCCTTGACGGCTACCTGGACCTGGGGCTCTAGGTCCATGGGAAATTTCTGGGTCTCGTTAAAGAAGAACCGAACCAAAATCTGGGTCGGTGCCATCACCCTGCTGCTGGTCCTGTATCTGGTGGTGTCCGTCCAGCGTTCATTCCTCCTGCTCGGCGACCCCAACCTGGTTGCGAAGGGCATTGGAGCGGCCTATCTGGTGCTGCCCATCGTTGGTGCATGGGCACTCATCCGCGAGCTCTTGTTTGGCGCCCGCACCGAGCAGATGGCCAAGGTCCTTGAAGCCGAAGGCGGCCTGCCGGAGGACACCTTGCCGCGCACACCGGGCGGACGGATAGTCCGGGCTGCAGCCGATGAGGAGTTTGAGAAGTACCGGGCAGAGGCCGAGGCCGCGCCTGAGGATTGGCGGTCCTGGTTCCGGTTGAGTTGTGCCTATGACGCCTCGGGAGACCGTAAGCGCGCCCGGGCGTCAATGCGCGACGCCGTTAAGCTGTTCCGCTCTCAGCCCACCGCTGCGGGCCGGTAGCTGCCCAGCCTCGACGCCGCATGGGCCACCCATTCCAAGGGCCCGCGACGCCGGAGCAACGTGAAGCACACCCCAATCACCACGGCACACAGTGCCTGGGTCCAATACATGCCCTCTTCCGTCCATCCTGCCGGCAGCGGCTGGTTGGTGAAGCCGGAAACAACCCACACATGGGCGGAGTAGAGGCTAAGCGTCATGGCTCCCGGCCCGCTGAGCACTATCAGGAAATTGACCTTGATGCGCTCAGCTGCCTTGCCCAGCAGCAGGAAGAAACCCACCACTGCGGCAGCTGTTCCACTGCTATGCAGGAGGTCCAGGGTGGTTCCGGCATGGGGGGACGCCGTAGCCAACCACCACCATGAACCTGTTTGTTCCAGCCCCGTCAGATTGACCTGGAGCATGCTTTCCAAGGGGTACCCCCTGATGCCCGGAAGCGTCTCCAGCGCGGCCCGGCCGCCCCATGCTTCCATCGCCAGGAAACCGGCTGCCTTGGTCACGGCTGCCGCAATGATTCCGCCGGTCAACAACAGCACCTGCACCGTGGTCCTCGTCAGCGCCAAGCGTCCAATGACCAGCCCTATCAAGAGGTAGGAGATCCACTGGAACACCGGGTAGTAGCCGGTGAAGAAGAGATCAGCGAGGAGGCGGCCGGGCGTACCCAGATCCTCAGCGTTGGGGTTGTGGCCCAGTTGAAGGGGCGGTGTGGTGTCCAACAGCAGGGGCCGGATCAGGTAAGCCAGCACCGGGGACGCGAGGACCCAGCCCAGGGCCCAGAAACAGAGTGCCCTCAGCCGGAGCCCAAGGAATGGCAGGATGCACAGGAAGAGCACGGCGTAATGGACAAGGATGATGGCAACGTTGACATCCAGTCCACCCAAAGTCAGGCCCACCACCGCGATCACCAAGGCGCGCATGGCGACGCCACCCCTGGCTGCCGCAAGATCGCTTCCGTGGCGCGGTTCCTGCTTGCCAGTGCTCAAAGCCAGTCCGATGCCGGCCAGAACTGCGAACAATGCAGCAGACCGGCCTGAGAACACCAGCCCCACGAAGGTCGGCTCCCATGAGGGCGAGGGACCAAATGTCGGGAGGAGGTGCGTGGACATCATGCCCAGCAGCGCAGCGCCCCTGGCGGCGTCGACGCCTGTCAGCCTGGAGGAGATCGTGCCGCCGCCGCGCGCTTTCCGCGGAGGCGCAGTCTCTTGCGAAGTCATGCTGCGATGGTCTCATAGCCAACTGTGAGCACTTCCGGCGGTAGAGTCCCATGCCATGGAATCCGTCAACGCCCAGTGGGCCGGAGCATTCACGATCATCCACGATGCCGACGGGTGGTATCACTTCCAGCGCCTTGACAGCGAACTCTTCATGCCACCGGCCACTGACGGCCTGGAAGAGCGCGCCAGGATGTGCGCCGGGATCCATGCAACCTGGACGGCGACGTCCGGGCACCTGGTCATTGAAGCCGAAGGCCCTGAGGACGGGTCGCCGTTCGACGTATTGGTGAACGGTGCCCTCCGGCATCGCGTGTCCGGTGCCGGTCGCGTCAGCCACCGCCTCGATCTTGGCTCAATGCCGCCGCAGTCAACTGTTCAATTGTGGCTCCCGCAGTACGGGTTCCTGCGTGTGCTTGAGGTGTCCCTGAAAGGTGAAGGCGTCAGCACAGCTGCAGCCGAAGGCAAGCGGTGGATTGCCTATGGCAGTTCCATCACGCAATGCA
>NZ_JABMCX010000356.1 GCF_013179505.1 Paenarthrobacter sp. CM16
GGCGACCTTAGTTTCGATCTTCAGGACTACACCAACGACCTCGGCGCCAACTCCGTCTCCGGCGACCTGACCATCAGGCTGCCACACGACGTAGGCCTGGACATCGTGGCGAAATCCGCCAGCGGAACTGTGGTGATCGACGACCAACTTTATGCCCAGCCCGGCAGTAACGTGCACACGATCGTAGGCCCTGACGAGAAGCTCATGTTGGTGCGCACCAACACGGTCTCCGGCAAGACGTACATCATGCACGGCTCGGCCCCTGAACCGGAGAACAACCACCAGGTCCCCGGGGAAGCGGGCCTCTGATGCCTCCCGTCTTTGCCCATGGAGCGCTACGCCTCTACCTGCTGGCCCTACTCGAGGCCGGCCCCAAACACGGATACGAACTGATCAAGGCTCTCAGCGACCGGTTCGGAGGCACCTACTCCCCCAGCGCCGGAACCATCTACCCGCGCCTGAGCAAGCTCGAAGAAGAGGGGCTGGTGGCCACCGGAACGGAGGGGCGCCGGACGAAGTACTTCATCACCGATGCGGGCCGCGCTGAACTTGATGGACGGCGGGAGGAACTGGCGGGCGTCGAGGACACCATCTCGGCTTCGGTCAGGCGGCTCGCCGACAACCTTCGGGAAGACATCAGGACCAATATGCGTGGCCTGCGGGCAGACCTGGCTGCCACCGCGGAGGCGGCGCGCACCAATGCGACCTCCGCCGCTTTCCGTAGCCGTGCCTCCGGCTACACCCCGGAGGGCCAGCGCATGTTGAAGGAAGCCGAGCTGATGGTTCAGGCTTTCAGGGATGACATACGTGTCGAGCTGCGCCAACACGGGGCCACACATCCATTGACGCCGGTGGCACTCGAAACGGTGCGCACGGTGCTGGATCAGGCCCGCATCTCGATCAGGAATTCGTTGCAGAACTGATCTCCAGCCGGACCGGATCTACGCAGAGCCGTTCCCGGTTCGCGAGCCGGCACCCTGATGTGCGAAACTGGAGGGCAGCTCTATTGAGTATCAATCATTGAAGGAGGCCAGCTATGAGCAAGCGTGCACGTAAGCGTCGTGACCGTAAGCGCGGCGGCGCGAACCACGGCAAGCGTCCCAACACCTAAGCCAGCGGCTTAGTGTCACAGGCTTAAGAGCGAGGGCCCCGGAAACCATGCGGTTTCCGGGGCCCTTGGCGTTTCACGCCCATTTTTGCCCAGCGGTTTTGATCAGGCTTCTACCGGCTTGATGGAGTGGATCCTGTCCAGAATTGAGTTCTTAAGGTTCTCCGGCGCTGATTCAGTGCACGAGCGCTTCACCATGGTACGGATGAGGCATTCAAGGTCATACTGCTCTGAGCATTCCTCGCAAGTATCCAAGTGCTGCTTGATCTCGCCGAGGTCCTCGCGGGTCAACGCGCCGTCGAGGTACTCGTAGATCCGCTGCATTCGCGTATCGTCGCAATCGCCCAATCCCTGGCAGTCGCTCATTTCTCTTTCTCCTGATTGTTGCTTCCGGCCGCGGCCTGATCTTCGGTTTGGGCCCTGAAGCCCCGTTCGGTGGCGTAGTCCGCCAGCATGTCCCGCAGCATCTTCCTGCCGCGGTGCAACCGTGACATGACCGTGCCGATGGGAGTATTCATGATTTCTGATATCTGCTTATACGCATAGCCCTCGACGTCCGCGAAATAAACAGCCAGCCGAAATTCCTCTGGAATGGACTGCAAGGCGTTTTTGACATCAGAGTCCGGCAAGTGGTCCAGCGCCTCGGTTTCCGCGGACCTCAGGCCAGCGGAAGTGTGGGACTCCGCCTTGGCCAGCTGCCAATCCTCGATCGTGTCCGAGTTGGACTGCAACGGCTCGCGCTGCCGCTTCCGATAAAGGTTGATATAGGTGTTGGTCAGAATGCGGTACAGCCATGCTTTGAGGTTGGTTCCCGGCTTGTATTGATGGAAAGCCGAAAATGCCTTGGTGTACGCCTCCTGGACCAGGTCCTCCGCATCGGAAGGGTTCCGGGCCATTCTCATGGCTGCCGAATACAACTGGTCCACATACTGCATGGCGTCGCGCTCGAAACGCGCCCGCCGTTGCTCGGGACTCTCCGAAGCGACGTCGACGTCGGGTGCGGCCGCTGCGTCTTCCGCGCCGGCCGCCTGGTGCATGGCCGCTGCGGCCGGTTCCGTGGTGCTCATCGTTGCCAAGTCTACTGTCAGCTGCGGGGAATCCGGCTGCGTGCCGTACCCGTGCTCCGGTAGAACCACACGGTCCTTAACCAAAGTCAAAAAATCAACTCCGTTCACCAAGCGGCAACACCTTGCCGCGGCACGGTCTCCACCGCACCACTAGTTCACAACGGCCGCCGCTGGGTAAATATTCCGCAAAGGTGCAAGACTAGAGCAGACTGCACCCGCTGAAACCAAAACTCACTGACATAGTGTGGCAAGCCATCCAGGAGGCAAGACATGTCTGTTATCCGTTTTCTCGCGCGGCCCATGCTCGCGTCCAGCTTCGTCGTAGCAGGTCTGGACAAGCTCAGGAACGCGGACGACACCGCAAAGCAGCTTTCGCCCGTCCTTCGCCGGGCCTCGGAATCACTGCCTTTCAAGACCGATGAGAAGACCCTGGCGCGGGTCATCGGCGGCGCCCAGCTGGGGGCCGGCGCATTGCTCGGCCTGGGAAAGCTCTCCCGTTTCGCCGCAACGGTCCTGGCTATCACCTCCGCCCTGAACTCCTACGTCGAATGGCGCTCCGCGGACATCAGTTCCAAGGAAGGCCGCAGCGCCCGCAAGGCCCAGCTGCTGAAGAACATTTCGCTGACGGGCGGAGTCCTGCTTGCCGCAGTTGACACCGCCGGACGTCCCAGCATTGCCTGGCGCGCAGAACACCTGGCCGCGGATGCCAAAAAGGTGACGGGCAAGCAGATCAAGCGGGCAGATAAAGCAGTACGCAAGGCCGTAGACAACGCAGTTGGAGCATAAGGAAGCATGACAGGTACCACCGCCGAAAACACCGGATCAACCGAGGCCACGGCACTGCCACTCTGGCCGGCCCCCTACGCCAGCGGGCCCGTGGACGCCACGGTGACGGTACCTGGTTCAAAGTCGCTGACCAACCGGTTCCTGGTGTTGGCGGCTTTGGCGGATGGTCCCTCACGGCTTCGGGCTCCCCTGCATTCCCGTGACTCCGCACTCATGATCCAAGCCTTGCGGCAACTGGGTGCCACGGTCAGGGAAGTCCCCGGCGACGGCGACTACGGCCCCGACCTTCACATCGCACCGATGGATCCCGGTGCAACAGGGGCCGAAACGGCCATTGATTGCGGCTTGGCCGGCACCGTCATGCGGTTCGTTCCTCCGCTGGCTGCACTGCGGAATGGAACTACGGTCTTCGACGGAGACCCGCATGCACGCAACAGGCCCATGGGAACCATCATCGAGGCGTTGATCGCCCTCGGCGTTCCGGTGGCGGCAGAAGGCGGCAGGACGCCGTCGGCCCTTCCTTTTGCTGTGGACGGTACGGGCGAAGTCCGGGGCGGCCACCTGGTGATCGATGCCAGTGCTTCGTCGCAGTTTGTCTCCGCCCTGCTGTTGGTGGGTGCTCGGTTCACCGAAGGACTCCATCTGGAGCACGTCGGCAAGCCCGTCCCCAGCCTGGACCACATCACCATGACCGTGGAGGTACTCCGCAGTGTGGGTGTCCAGGTGGACGACTCCGTGCCCAATCACTGGGTGGTCTCTCCCGGCCCCATCCGGGCCTTTGACCAGAGGATCGAGCAGGACCTTTCCAACGCCGGGCCCTTCCTGGCCGCCGCCCTGGCAACACAAGGCACAGTGCGGGTCACCAATTGGCCGGCGGGCACCACGCAGGTTGGCGATATGTGGCGGACCATCCTCGCCACCATGGGGGCCACGGTTACCTTGGAGGAAGGGACACTCTCGGTGACGGGCGGGCCCGTCATCAAGGGCGCCGACTTCGACGAAACCAGCGAACTCGCACCCACGGTGGCCGCCTTGTGCGCTCTGGCTGACAGCCCGTCCCGACTCACCGGAATTGCCCATCTCCGGGGTCATGAGACAGACCGGCTCGCGGCACTTGTCCATGAAATCAACTCGCTGGGAGGCGACGCCGAGGAGACTGCCGACGGCCTCATCATCCGCCCCGCCGCCCTGCGTGCAGGGGTGGTCCACAGCTACGCGGACCACC
>NZ_JABMCX010000357.1 GCF_013179505.1 Paenarthrobacter sp. CM16
CATTTCGGTGACGGCGGTGGGGAGCAGGGAGCGCATCTCCAGACCCAAACGGGTCCGGGCCGATAGGACACTGAGCGTGCGCAGCGCCCCCATAGGCAGGTAGGAGATGGGCCCGGCGGTCCCCAGCCCCTGCACCAGGTGGGCCCAGGCATGGTCCAGTTGACCGGCCGTTACTGCTTCCTCAAGTTCGGGCCGCCACCTGCTGCTGAGGTTGCCGGACAAGGAAACCGCGGCATCATAGGTGACCAGTTTGTTGATCCGGGCCTGCCTCGCAGCTTGCAGTGCCACGAAACCGCCGTAACTGTGCGCCACTACGTCGGTGGAGCCGCTCTTTTCCATCACTGCATGGAGGTCCGCGATCTCAGTCTCCACCGAATAGCCCGGAGGCTGCGGCGCAGACCTCCCGCGGCCACGCCGGTTGTAGCTGTGCACAGGGCGCCCCAGCATCACGCTGAGGGTTCGGGCGAAAGGCCAGTACAGCGAGTCCGTCACCAAGGTGCCATGGATGAGCACGACGCCGGCCGGTTCGGCAGGTGCCTTCGAACCGGGAATTGAGGCGCCTGACGCGGGGCGGAAGGTGTGCACCTCAAGCTGCCCGCCGCCGTCGACCGTTTCAACTGTCCATGTCTCCACAGCCCCGAGTCTATTCGTTTGCCCGATCCTGGGGCCCGGACGTGAAGGCCCGTAATCACCGGTAAACTTAAGGACTGTGACTTCCGCAAACACCCCAGCCCTGAACACCTCCGCAGAACCCATCGATGCCAGCGAGCAGATGCGCATCCGTATGGATAAGCGCGCCAAGCTGATCGAGCGCGGCACGGAGGCCTACCCGGTGGGTGTTGAACGGACCCATTCCCTCGGCGAAATCCGGGAGAAGTATGCCCACTTGGAAGCCGACGAAACCACCGGCGATGTTGTCGGCGTCACCGGGCGCGTCGTGTTCGTCCGCAATACCGGCAAGCTGTGCTTTGCCACCCTCCAGGAGGGTGGCGTGGACGGTAAGGGCGTCCGGCTGCAGGCCATGCTGAGCCTTGCCAACGTCGGCGAGGAATCGCTCGCCGACTGGAAGGCCCTCGTGGACCTCGGCGACCATGTTTTCATCAAGGGCGAGGTAATTTCCTCCCGCCGCGGAGAGCTGTCCGTCATGGCCGACTCCTGGTCCATGGCCTCCAAGGCCCTGAGGCCCCTCCCGGTCCTGCACGCTGAACTGAACGAGGAAACGCGCGTCCGCCAGCGCTACGTGGACCTCATGGTCCGCGACGAAGCACGTGAGATGGTCTACAAGCGGGCAGCTATCACCCGCTCCGTCCGCGATACCTTGGACCGCCACGGCTACGTTGAGGTGGAAACCCCCATCCTGCAGCTGGTCCACGGCGGCGCTACGGCACGTCCATTTGAAACGCACATGAACGCGTTCGACCAGAAGATGACGTTGCGCATCGCTACCGAGCTTTTCCTCAAGCGCGCTGTTGTAGGCGGCATTGACCGCGTCTATGACATGGGCCGCGTTTTCCGCAATGAAGGCGTGGACTCCACCCACAGCCCCGAATTCACCACCCTGGAATGCTATGAGGCCTGGGCAGACCAGTTCGTCATGGCCGAACGCATGAAGGAAATTATCCTGAATGTGGCGGACGTCGTTGGAACGCGCACCATCCAGACGGAGGCCGGTGAAATCAACCTCGACGGCGAATGGGCCTGGGTTTCGGTTTACCCGGGTATTTCCGAAGCAGTGGGTGTGGAAATTACGCCGGACACCACGGTGGAGGAACTGCTGGCAATTGCCGCTAAGCACGAGGTCAAGGTGGACCCCAAGTGGGACGCCGAGAAGATCGTTGTGGAGCTGTTCGGCGAGATCGTGGAACCCACCTTGCTGAACCCCACATTTGTCTATGACTACCCGCCCTCGGCGCAGCCTCTGGCCCGCCCGCACCGCGAAGACGGACGGCTCATTGAAGCCTGGGACCTGATCATTGGCGGCATGGAGCGCGGCACGGCCTTCTCCGAGCTCATTGACCCGGTGATTCAGCGTGAACGCCTCACGGAGCAGTCGCGACGTTCCGCAGCGGGCGACGAAGAAGCCATGCAGCTGGACGAGGACTTCCTCCGCGCCCTCGAATACGGCGCGCCGCCCATGGGCGGCATCGGGCTTGGCATTGACCGTTTGGTCATGCTGTTCACCGGGGCCGGTATTCGTGAAACCATTTTGTTCCCCCTGCTGAAGCCTGAAGGTCACTGATCATGGAGTACATCGCAGTCCTGGCGCCGTCCATAGTTGTGGGTTTGATCTTCTGGTTTGCCATGAAGTCGATCTTCAATGCAGACAAATCCGAGCGGCAGGCAGAAGCCCGCGCCCAGGCCGAAGCGAATTCAAAAAATGCCGGACCGGCGCCTGAAGGTCCAGCCCCTAAATAGGCCGCTAAATGGGTTCGAGTTTCGCGTGAATCCAATTGTGCTTTGACGTGCGTGCTTGCTGTGAACGATAATCGACAAAGGAACCCGGGGAATTTCTGATTATCCATCCCTCCAAAAGAGAGGCAACTCATGGCACAGAAAGTAAAAATCATCCTCGTCGATGACCTGGATGAAGGGGCTGCGGACGAAACTGTCCGGTTCGGCCTGGACGGTGTTAGCTACGAAATGGACCTGTCCACAGCAAACGCAGCGTCGCTTCGGAAGGCCCTGGAACCGTTTGTCGCAAAGGCCCGGAAGACTTCTTCCGGCCGTGGGACGCGGGGTCGCGCTACTCCGGCCCGCAACCAGGATTCTGCGCAGATCCGGCAGTGGGCCCGTGATAACGGTTACACAGTCAACAGTCGCGGACGTATTCAGGCAGAAATTCAGGAAGCCTACCAAAAGGCCAATTCCTGATTCACCACTTCAATGCCCCGGCAGTCACTGCCGGGGCATTGGTTGTTTAAGGGACCCGGGTTTGTTGGGTGTCCCGTGGGTCCCAGCGGGGAATAGCCGCTGAAACCACTCTGTCCCGGAAGCCGGTTTACGCAGGCTCCAAGGAGTACAGGAAAGCATCGCCCTTGCCTCAGCGTGGAGTACTCACACGGTGGGTTGGCGACAGTTTCCCGGACCGGCTGGCAGGATGTCACCGTCGCCTGCCGCGGTCAAGGGGAAGCGCCCGTTTTATTCCTCCGCGGCGTCATGTTTCCCCTGTGGCGAACACGCCCCAAAAGTGTTGCTCCGGCACGTAGCATCAAAGTACGTCGTAGCTAGGAGTGTGGCGAAATGTTTGAGAGATTTACGGACCGTGCCCGTCGCGTGGTCGTCCTTGCCCAAGAAGAGGCACGGATGCTCAACCACAATTACATCGGTACCGAGCACATCCTCTTGGGTCTGATCCACGAGGGTGAAGGCGTTGCTGCCAAGGCGCTCGAGTCCCTGAGCATTTCGCTCGATGGCGTTCGCGAGCAAGTACAGGAGATCATCGGCCAGGGCCAGCAAGCCCCGTCCGGTCACATCCCCTTTACCCCGCGTGCCAAGAAGGTGCTTGAGCTTTCCCTCCGCGAAGCACTGCAGCTCGGCCACAACTACATCGGTACTGAGCACATCCTGCTCGGCCTCATTCGCGAAGGCGAAGGCGTGGCCGCCCAGGTGCTGGTGAAGCTTGGTGCGGACCTGAACAGGGTTCGTCAGCAGGTCATCCAGTTGCTCTCCGGTTACCAGGGCAAGGAAACCGCAGGCAGCGGTTCCGGCCAGGGCCAGCCGGAAGGTACGCCTGCCGGCTCGGTGGTGCTTGACCAGTTCGGACGCAACCTGACCCAGGCCGCCCGCGAAAACAAGCTCGATCCCGTGATCGGCCGCGAGCAGGAGATGGAACGCGTCATGCAGGTCCTCTCCCGCCGCACCAAGAACAACCCGGTCCTGATCGGTGAGCCCGGCGTTGGTAAGACTGCCGTCGTCGAAGGCCTCGCCCAGGCGATCGTCCGCGGGGATGTCCCGGAGACCATCAAGGACAAGCAGCTGTACACGCTTGACCTCGGTTCCCTGGTTGCAGGCTCCCGCTACCGCGGTGACTTCGAAGAGCGCCTGAAGAAGGTCCTCAAGGAAATCCGCACCCGCGGCGACATCATCCTCTTCATCGACGAGATCCACACCCTCGTTGGTGCAGGTGCTGCCGAAGGCGCCATTGATGCTGCGTCC
>NZ_JABMCX010000358.1 GCF_013179505.1 Paenarthrobacter sp. CM16
ACGTGGGCATCGCGATTCCGACTGCCGATCCCACGACGAATGCCTTGTCCAGCTTCCGGTTTCTCAGGGTCGCAGAGAAGGCGCCCAGGGCCGGGCCGACAAGCACGGCTATCAAGAGTGCAAACACGGCCAGCTGGGCAGTAATCGCCGCCCGGCTCAGCACAAGGCCAGCCACTGGTTGGTTCAAGAAGATCGACTCACCAAAGTCGAACCTGGCAAGGTTTCCCAGCCATGTGAGGAACTGAACCAGGATGGGGTCGTTGAGGCCCATTTCGTCACGCAGGGCGTTGATTTGTTCGACGGTTGCGTCGTCGCCCAGGACGGCAGCTGCTGGATCTCCTGGGGTGAGCCTCAAGAGAATGAACAGGAGAATCATCGGAACGGCTATGGTCGGCAGCAGCAGTAGCAGGCGTTTGAGAATGTATTCAATCATTGTTCTAGTTCCTCTTCGCCCGGGGGTCGAATACGTCCCTGAGTCCGTCACCGATGAGGACCAGTCCCAGGACCGTCAGGAGAATCGCCAGTCCGGGGAATACTGCGATCCACCATCCGACGTAGATGTATTGTTGTGCAGCCGAAAGGCTTGCACCCCAGCTGGGGATATCCGGTGGCAGACCGATTCCAAGGAAGGAGAGGGCGGCGATGGACAGCACGGTTTGGGAGAACGCGAGCGTGGTCTGGACGATCAGGACCGAGACGGCTTCCGGCGCGACGTATCGGGTGAGGATCCAGCCGTCTTTTGCTCCGAGGGATCGGACGGATTCGACCATCGGCATCCCTACGGCCGAGAGCGCGGCGCCGCGAACGACTCTTGCAATGGCCGGAACTAGCACGATGGTCAGTCCGAAGATGACCGGGCCCATTCCGGCGCCGAGAACACCGACCAAGCTCATGACCAGGATGATGTTTGGAAATGACATCATCCCATCGATGATGCGCATCGCGATGGCGTCGAAGCGGCGGTAGTAGCCGCAGAGGATGCCTATGACGTAGCCTGCGGCGACGGCAAGCAGTGTGCACAATCCCGCGATGCCCAGCGTCGTCTGGGCACCGAACAACAGGACGGTCCACAAATCTCGACCGGATTCGTCGGTTCCCAGGGCAAATTGCGGTGAGGGCGGCTTGAGTCGGTTGGCCGGATCAACCAGATGCGGGTCCCCGCCGAGGACGGGTGCCAACACAGCCAGGAGGATGATGACCACCAGGATGCCTGCGCCGATCATCGGTGAGGGCATTGTGGCTAGTTTTCTAAGCCGGGTGAATTGCATGTGAGTGGCCTTGAGAGGAGGAATTGTATACATCGGAGGGTCCGCTGATTCAGCTAGTCAGCCAGATGTTGTAGAACCCACGAATGGTCTGGGTTGATTCAAAGCCACTGACCCTGTTGCCGATGATCGCCAGTCGGGGTTCTGTTCCCAGTTTGATGAAGGGAAGGTCCTGCCAAATATTTGCTTGCAGCTTGTCCCAGGCTGGTTGCCGTTCGGCTGTGGTGGCGCCGGCAGTGACCTGGGCCATGAGCTTGGTCTTTTCTTCGCTGGTCCACCACCCGGGGAAGGTGTCAGCGATGAACGGCACCGTCAAGGGGTCGGAGTACTTTGTTCCGTCGGTAATGAACATGTCCCAAGCCTTAGGATCCGTCCTGGTTGCAGTGAAGGTAGCAGCGTCGGTTGCCTTCATGTCGACCTTGAATCCGGCTGCTTCGAGTTGCTGTCGGAGCAATGGACCGTAGGTATCTGATTCGGGGCGGTAGAGAAGCCGAACGGGGGTCCCGTCGTAGCCGGCCTGCTTGAGCAGATCCGCAGCTGCCTTGGGGTCCTTATTCTTGAAGACGTCCTGGCCTTCTTCCGAGTACCATTCGGATCCCTCAGGAAACAGGCTGGAGCTGTCTTTATAGTGATCGAGGCCGCCCAGGGTTTGGGTGGCTATGGCCTTGGGATCAACTGCGTTCAGAACCGCTTGGCGAAGGGTCTTGTTGGTCATGAGCCCGTCTTTGAGGTTGAACTTGATCAGACTGAAGCCGCCGCCCTCTTGGATTTTTGGTGTCAGGGCTGGGTCAGCTTCGTAAACCGCCAGTTGATCCAGGCTGACGAACTGCGGAGCGATGTCGACGGCGTTGGTGCGCACCTCGTTGAGGGTGTTGGCTGAGTTGTAGGGTACGAATTTGATGCTGTCTGCGTACGCCGTTTTCTTCCCCGCAGCGCCGTCAGTTGCATCGGACCGGGAATTGTAGTCCTCGAACCTGGACAGGACTGCCTGCTGGTCCGCTGCGAAAGAATCGACCTTGTACGGTCCTGTGCAAACGATGTTGTCCACCTTCTTATCGGGAGCGAGCCCGGTCAGCAAAGATGCCGGCATGATGTACGCGGGGGTGTCCGGTGTCGCCAGCAGGGCGGGAATCGCACCTGTGGGTTGCTTGACGGTGATGGTCAGCTTCTGATCGTCCACCGCCGTGATTTGGCTGACGAGCTTGTTGAACTGTGCCCCGGAAGAGTTCGCCCGGTACCGTTCCAGTGATGCGACGACGTCCTTGGAGGTGAGCGTTTCTCCGTTGTGGAACTTGACTCCGCTGCGGAGGGCGAGATCGTATCGAAGCGTCGTTGGATCGTACGTCCAGGATTCGAGCAATCCGCTTTGAACCGAGAGTTTGGAGTCGTTCGCAAAAAGGCCTTCGCAGGCGGACGCCGCGACAAGCCAGTTGGTGCGTGAGGTTGATCCCAGCGGATCAATGATCGTGGGCAGCGACGCAACGACAAGTTGCCCGCCGCTTCTTGGTTCGCTGGTCTGCTGGTTCTGGCCGGTGTCACCGCTGCTGCTACAAGCGGAAAGGCAGAGCGCCGCTGCGACAACTGTCGCTGCGGCGCCCGTGGTTTTTGTTGTTCGCATTGCACGCCTCATTGGGGTTGATGTGAGCGCCCGTTTCGCGGGTTTTCCTGATGCAATCAGCGTACAAATGCAACAACCTGAGACGACCGTCACTTACCTTATATGCGGTAAGTATATTTTTGAGCCCTGGCTTAGCTGGTGCGATCAACCCGGATAATGCCTGTTTCGTGGTGGATGTCTATTGCTGTGCCGTATGGCCCTGAGAGCCGCTGGAGTCTTTCCAGGATGCGGCGGGCGGAGCTGCCCTGGGCAAGCCGTGGTATCCCTCGGTCGGCGTCACGGCCCGAGGCATAGTGGAGCTCTATGGGGTGCAAGCGGACGGAGCGAAGGCTTCCGTTGCGGGCAAAAGTGCTGACTGCGATGACGCTCTCGTACCAGACGCTTTCCTTGAAGACACCATGTACGCGTTTATGTTCGAGGGCTTCTGCCGCTGTTGTCTCGGTGGGGTCCAGATGGGCTTTTTCGAAGGCTTCAGGGAGCAACGGCTGCTGGGTGTTCTCCATGAAGATGAAGTTTCCCAAAGAATAGAAGATGGGCTTGCCTTTGTAGATTTCTATGCCCCGGAGCTGGTGCGGTCCGTGTCCTATGAAGGCGTCGGCTCCGTGGTCTATGAAGTCCCGGGCCATATCCTCCATGAACGTTGGCGGCGTTTCACTGTAGTTCCCGGGTTCATGGGTATGGAGCGATGAGATCGCGAAATCGGAAGTTTGTTTTCCCTGCTTCATGTTCTGCAGAATTTCCCGTCGGTCCTGGGGATTGACGGTGAAGACGAAGTCCCCTCGTGGAGTTCCAGCCGAGGCAGCAACATACTTCGCTCCGAACAGGGTGACGGTTCCATTCCGTTCATCGGCATCCAGAATGGAGCGTCGAATGGATCCAGCGGGCTGGGCGTCCCTGATGACCTTCAGCGTTTCGAGTTCAGCTGCGGTTACCACCGCGTGGCGCGTGGTGCGCAGGGCGTTCAGGCCGGGCCGGGCCGGGATTCTCCCCGCTGGGTCGGATGCGCGAGAGCCTGTCTGAAAGCGCGACGCCGCGGCGACCAGTGACACTCGCCCCGCGGGGACGGTGAGAAACTCCGGTGCCCGTGCGGCGGTCAGTGTTTCACCTGTTCCGGCATGACCGATTCCTGCTTCCGTCAACAACCGGTCCGTGTAGCGCATGCCAGCAACGCCCCAGTCGGTCGTGTGATTGTTTGCCCGCGCCACCAGGTCGAAGCCCATGCTGCGCAGGTCCGCTGGAACCCGGGGCGAGCTGATCAGCCAG
>NZ_JABMCX010000359.1 GCF_013179505.1 Paenarthrobacter sp. CM16
GCCACAACGTAGTGCTTGTGGCCATCGTGGCGAAGGGCAGTCAATTCGCCGGCGCTGGGCCGCAAGGCGGTGAAAACGGCGACGGCGATCAACGCCACCACGATGATGGGTTTGAATACACTGGCGGGCAGGGACGCAGCGAGTATGGCGCCGCCAAAGCTTCCCGCCAAGGCAATGACCGCCATGGGCACAGCCGTTTTGAGATCCGGGCCCACACGGCGGTAATACGTCACCGCGCTGGTGGTGGTGCCGAAAATGGACCCCATCTTGTTGGTCGCCAGGGCCTGCACGGGCGTGATTCCGGGAACGAGCAGCAGGGCGGGGAGCTGGATCAGTCCCCCGCCCCCTACTACGGCATCAACCCAGCCGGCGGCGAATCCAGCCACCACAATCAGGATGAGTGTGGTGAGCTGGATTGATTCGAAGCCGGAAATCACCGGTTTCGTACGGCGTTGACCACATAATCCACGGCCTTGTCCACCGCGATGTTCTCCGCTTCGCCGCTGCGGCGGTCCTTGACTTCCACAACGCCGTCCACGAGTCCACGGCCAACGGCCAGGATGGTGGGAACGCCAACGAGCTCGGCGTCGCCGAACTTCACGCCGGGAGAAACCTTGGGACGGTCATCGAAAATGACATCCAGACCGGCAGCTTCGAGCTCGGCGGAGAGCTTTTCAGCGGCATCGAAGATCTCATCGCCACGGCCCACGGCCACCACATGGACGTCTGCCGGAGCCACGGAGCGCGGCCACACCAGACCCCGGTCATCGTGGTTTGCTTCAGCCAAGGCGGCCACGGCACGGGTGACACCAACACCGTAGGAACCCATGGTGACTACCTGCTGCTTGCCGTTCTGGTCCAGCACCTTCAGGTCCAGCGCGGCGGCGTACTTCCGGCCGAGCTGGAAGATGTGGCCCATTTCGATGCCGCGGGCGGTCTCCAGCGGACCGGATCCGTCCGGGGCGGGGTCACCGGCACGAACTTCGGTGCTCTCGATTACGCCGTCCCAGGTGAAGTCGCGGCCGGCTACCAGTCCAAAGACGTGCTTGCCCTCAGCGTTGGCGCCGGTGACCCAGCTGGTGCCGGAAACCACGCGGGGATCCACCAGGAACAGCACCTTGGAGGAGCCTTCGAGGCCGAGTACCGGGTGGTCCAGGGACAGTCCGGGGCCGATGTAGCCCTTGACCAGCCAAGGCAGCTTCTTGAGGTCCTCTTCGTTGGCGGCCTCGAGGCCGATCTCCCCGGCGATGGGAAGGTGGGCACCGATGTTCGCTTCTACGCGCTTGAGGTCAACTCCGCGGTCACCGGGAACACCAATGACAACGATCTGGCGCTCACCCGTAGGCAGCGTCACGGCAAGGACAACGTTCTTGAGGGTGTCAGCGGCAGTCCATGGGCCGCCGTCGGCCCCGGTGCGGGGAGCAAGCTGGTTGGCCGCGTCCACCAAAGTATCAATGGTGGGCGTGTTCGGGGTGTCCAGGACCTCGGCGGCCGGAACATTGCTGAAGTCGATCTCGTCCGGGACCACGGTGGTCACGGCCTCGACGTTGGCGTAGTAACCACCGGCCGAGCGCACGAAGGTGTCCTCGCCGATCTCGGTGGGGAAGAGGAATTCCTCACTCTTTGAACCACCCATGGCACCGGCGGTGGCAGCAACGGGAATGACTTCAAGGCCAAGGCGCTCAAAGATCTTCAGGTAGGCCGCGCGGTGGGCGGCGTAGCTGGCGTCCAAGCCGGCGTCATCGATGTCAAAGGAGTAGGAGTCCTTCATGATGAACTCCCGGCCACGGAGGAGCCCCGCCCGCGGACGTGCTTCATCACGGTACTTGTTTTGGATCTGGTAAAGGCTCAACGGAAGGTCCTTGTACGAGGAGTACAGGTCCTTGACCAGGAGCGTGAACATTTCCTCATGCGTGGGGGCAAGAAGGTAGTCCGCACCCTTCCGGTCCTGGAGACGGAACAGGCCTTCGCCGTATTCGGTCCAGCGGTTGGTGGCCTCGTAAGGCTCGCGGGGCAGCAGCGCCGGGAAGTGGACTTCCTGGGCACCAATGGCCGCCATCTCCTGGCGGATGATCTCTTCGACCTTGCGCAGGACGCTCAGACCCAGCGGGAGCCACGTGTAAATACCGGGTGCCGCGCGGCGAATGTAGCCGGCACGGACCAGGAGCTTATGGCTGGCGACCTCAGCGTCGACGGGATCTTCACGCAGGGTGCGCAGGAATAACTGGGAAAGGCGAAGGACCACGGGTACGTATCCGTTTCTATGGCAGATGTGGCAAAAACAACTGTCTACTAATCTACCGGGTGCCCACACACAGAAGAGCCACGCCGTCGCGTTCGGAAGCCCCTGGCCGCAACGGGCTGGTCATCCTGCGATGGCGTGGCTCAGCGGCCGGCCGGCCGCAGACTCTGTCCTGGGACTAGATCGCCGTTCCCTCCAGCGGAACGGGATCCCCTGCGGCTGGGAAACATGGATCACTGCCGAGCTCGCGGATGACCCGGACGCCAACGACGCCCGCCAAGGTCTTGATCACAAATCCCCCTGATGCCACCCGCACCCCAACGACACGGCTTGCGTAGAACCTATGTGATAGCGGACACATTTTCAAGGATGGGGGGTCCCGGTTCCGGCAGCATTGACCGCACCGAGGCGGCAGATTTACCGTTAATTCATCAGTTGGTGAATTACTGGAGCCCCCGGAGGCCGGCATGCCGCCACGTCCAGCAGCCATACAGGCTAGCGACCTTAAGGTCTCCCGCGCGCGGACCGCCATTCTCCATGGTCTGGACTTCACTGTGGATTCAGCCCGGATCACAGGCCTGCTTGGCCCTTCCGGCAGCGGAAAAACAACGCTGATGCGGGCGATCGTCGGCGTCCAGCGGATCACGAGCGGGACCCTGAGGGTCCTGGGCCTGCCCGCCGGAAGTGCACCGCTCAGGCACGACGTCGGGTATGTCACCCAAAGTGCCAGCGTCTATGTGGACTTGAGCGTCGAAGCGAACGTCCGATACTTCGGTGCCATGCACGGCGCGACGGCGGCGGACGCCACAGAGGCGATCGCCGCCGTCGGACTCCAAGCACTGACACGACGCAAGGCGGCTGACCTGTCCGGTGGACAGCTCAGCCGCGTTTCGCTTGCCTGTGCGCTGGTGGCGCATCCACGGCTGCTGATCCTTGACGAGCCCACCGTGGGCTTGGATCCGGTGTTGCGGGCTGAGCTGTGGGAGCGCTTCGCGGCCATGGCCGCCTCCGGAACAACGCTGCTGGTATCCAGCCATGTCATGGAGGAAGCCTCACACTGCGCCTCACTGCTCCTGCTTCGCGACGGAATGCTCCTGGCCCGGCTCACTCCCGCCGAATTGGCCGAGCGCGGCCACAGCAGCGATCTGGAAAGGGCGTTCCTGAGCATTATCAGAGCCGCTGACCGCGGCCAGGAAGAGAGCCCGGTGACCCCATGAACCTCCGCATGACCCTTGCCACGGTCTTCCGCGTCCTGGGACAGTTGCGGCACGATCACCGCAGCGTCGCCCTGATCCTCGTGGTCCCCGCGCTGCTGCTCACAGCCGTCTACTTCCTGTTTGAAAACGAGGCACTGCCACCGGGATCCCCCCGCACCTTTGACCGCGTTGGCCTCATGATGCTGGCCATTTTCCCGTTCGTCGTCATGTTCCTGGTCACCTCGATCACCATGCTGCGCGAGCGGACCTCCGGAACCCTGGAACGGCTCCTGACCACGCCCATCCACAAGGCGGACCTGCTGTTCGGCTACGCGATTGCCTTCTCCCTCATGGCTGCGCTGCAGTCCTTGGCAGCAACGGCTATGGCGTATTGGATGTTTGACCTGGACATCAAGGGAAGCCCGGGGCTGGTGGTATTGATCGCTGTGATCAACGCCGTCCTTGGCGTTGCGCTTGGCTTGCTGTGCTCGGCGTTTGCCCGCACCGAATTCCAAGCGGTGCAGTTCATGCCCGTGGTGGTAGTCCCACAGATTCTGTTGTGCGGCTTGTTCGTATCCCGGGAGGACATGAACGAGGTCCTGGACAGCGTTTCCGGGATTCTGCCGCTGACGTTCTCCGTGGA
>NZ_JABMCX010000036.1 GCF_013179505.1 Paenarthrobacter sp. CM16
CATCCAGGTCACCAGTCCAACGGCCAGAATGGACAAGCCGCCGCCGATCGCTTCCTGCGCCTCGAATGTCAGGCCGCGGGGGCCGAAGGTCAGCAGGGCGCCGAAACCAAGCGAAATGGCGATGGCAACACCGACGCCCATCCATACCCGGGAGATCAAATGCCGCCTGCCGGTTTTGATCAGATAAGCCATCAGGAGCACCACGATCAGTGATGCCTCAAGGCCTTCGCGCAGGCCGATCAGGAAGTTGGCGGTCATGTGGTTTTCTTTCGCTTGGGAAGCCGTAGTTAGGCTCACCTAAGGAAGAAGACTACTGTGACTTGACTATTACGCAAACTAATCGTGTGCTAATGCGCCAACTCATTACGACAATCGCTGTAGTTTCGGGCAGCAAAAAGCCGGTGCGCAGGCTCCTGGGTGGGGCTGCACCCCGGCTTTTCGGATGGTGCGGGCAGCTTAGCTGCGGAAGTTCACGAACTGCAGATCTGCCTCTTCGAACTTCTTCAGGATGTTCATGGTTTCCTGGAGGTCGTCGCGGGACTTGGAGGTTACGCGCAGTTCGTCGCCCTGGATCTGGGACTTGACGGACTTGGGGGCTTCATCGCGGATGATCTTGTTGATCTTCTTGGCGATGTCCTGGGCGATGCCCTCCTTGATGGTGCATTCAAGGCGGAATTCCTTGCCGGAGGGGAAAGGCTCGCCCTGGTCCAGGGACTTCAGCGAGATGCCGCGCTTGATCAGCTTTGACTGGAAGACATCCAGGACGGCAAGGACGCGGTCCTCGGAGTTGGCCTTCATGAGGATCTTCTCGCCGCTGAAATCGATCTCCGCGCCCACGCCCTTGAAGTCGTATCGCTGCGCGATTTCCTTCTGGGACTGGTTCAGTGCGTTGGCGACCTCTTGCTTGTCTACCTTGCTGACGACGTCGAATGTGGATTCGCCTGCCATGACTCTCCTTAGGTTGGGGGCCCTGTGAGGGCGGGTTGGTCTGGCATCCAGCCTAGTACGGAAGCCGGGGGTTGGGGCCGGGGAGTTCTTTCACAGTTCGCTCACAGCGCATGCACTGCTGGAACGGAGGGGCTCGGTTGAGAGTTGTACCAGTTGGAAGAACACATCGCCGGAGGATCAGCATGAGCAGCAAGGCCGTCCAGTCCATCAGCAAATCCGCGTCCGCAGCAGCGGGCTCCCTTGGCACGGCCGCAGTTGCCGCAGCGAGTGCTGTAGCTGCTGCCGCTGTTGCCGCTTCGATCGTCCTGAGCCCTGTCCCTGACGCCACCGCCCGCATGGACGGAGTCCACGCCGACCTGCTCCGGGCGGTTCAGCTGAACCAGATCACCGCCGAGCAAGCGGAGAAGTTCGAAGCCAAACTGGCGGGCCGTATCCTCGGGGAAGCGTGAAATACCGCGAAATCCCTGGCATCTGCCCCCGATTAGATTCTTCGCAGAAAGTTCTGTAAGGTTGTCTCTGCCTTCGGTTACCGGATCTAAAAGAAACGGTCTCCGGAAGTGATCTTCTTTTGAAGTTCGGCAGATTACCCGAGCGGCCAAAGGGGGCTGACTGTAAATCAGCTGGCAACGCCTACGGGGGTTCGAATCCCTCATCTGCCACCCAAAGGAAAATCCCCGGAACCACTGGTTCCGGGGATTTTTTATGCCCGGCAGATCTCGCCCGGCGGCTTCCCGGCCCAAGGATCCCGGTGTTGTTCGCCGGCGCACCCGTTGTGCGGCCGGAGATTCGGATAAGCGCGGGAGTTGAGAGTGCCGGATGAGTGTGCCGCCACCACCCACTTTGATCGCACTTAGGCGGCGACTCGCCGCAACCAAGGGCGTGTCATGGCATCCGGCTGCCCAAAGTAGGTGGTGAACGTACGGGCTCCAGCGGGACGCCGAGCCTAGGCTTCGCGCTCCCGCCCTGATTCCGCGGTTTGCCGGGCTTCCGTGGCTTCCCGAAGTTCGGCGATCTCCATCCTCAGGGCTGCAATCTCGGTGACCAGATCGGCCATCTCGGCTCGTACGGGTTCCTCGGCTGCGGCGGCTTTGACTTCGGCGGCCGCTGCCACGTCCTCGGCGTTCTCCTCGATCCGCTGAATCAGCCAAGAGGCGATCGATGCTGTGACGATACCCAGCACTGCGATGCCACTCATCATCAGTGCCGCAGCTACGATCCTGCCGATGGGGGTTACCGGGTACAGGTCTCCGTAGCCAACGGTGGTGATGGTGGTGACAGCCCACCAGGCGGCATCACCGAAATTGAGGATCTTCGCTGCGGGGTCATTCTGCTCCACGTCCAAAACTGCCAGTGCGCCGACGAGGATGAGCATCGCCGCTGCGCCTGCCACGTAGGTAGCAACGCGTCCGCGCAACGTTTCGCCCACAGTGCGTTGGAGAACGGACAGCAAAGTGACCAGGCGCAGGAGCCGCAGGGGGCGGAAGAAGGGGAGCACCACGATCAACAGCTCGTGCAGGTTCCAGAGGAACCAGCGCATCCGGTCTTCGGCAAGCCAGAGGTTGACGAAATAGTCCAGCGCGAAGATACCCCAGGTGATCCAGAGGACAATCTCGAACGGCACCGCATCGGGCCCGTTCACCTTGCCGATGACCTGCCATCCGTAGGCGGTGAGAAAGATCAGTGCCGTGGCCATGAGGGGCCATTCCACCAGGTCCCGGTATCGCGCTTGTGTCATAGGGGAATACTAGCCATCGCAGGCGCATCTACCCCTGCGGGGACAGCTGAAGGGTGCTGCGGGAAGGGCGGCAGGGCGCGTGGAACCGGTCAGGCGGCGGGTGTCTCCAGCCAGTATCCGTCGAGGTGGTGGATCAGTTGCCTGCCGAGGCCGCCCTTGAGCTGGATCCACAGGGTGCTGCGGTCCTCGGTCATGCCGTCGATGGTTCCCTCGATGCGGTTGCCCCGTGCATCCTGGAGGACAACGCTTTGGTGGCGTGAAAGTTCGGGCCAGACCTGGCCCTGTGGCCTGGTAGTTTGCAGTGTGCTCAAAGGGTCCCCCTTGGATGGTCATTCAACAGAAGAGTTTCAGATATTCTGCACGCCTTTGATGAACCGGCGGTAAACGTTAGTGCAAACGTTGGACATAAAGCACGTCATGGACTATTCCCCGTCCACCATGCGGTCAACGCCTTTCCCGTAAAGTTACTGACGGGTAACATTGTGGGCATGCATCTGCTTCTTCGCACCCTCATGCTGCTCTTTACCTCCGCCAAGCGCTCTCCGCTGGGTGTTTGGGAAGAGTCCTCCCTGCCCCTGAAAGTGCTGCCGACGGACATCGACATCGCCATGCACGTCAACAACGGCATGTATTTCTCCCTGATGGACCTCGGCCGCTTCGACCTCATGGTCCGCAGCGGGATCTGGACCAAGATGCGCAAGAAGGGATGGAGTCCGGTAGCTGCCGGCGAGACCATCGCCTTCCGCAAGTCCCTGCAACTGTGGCAGCGCTACACCATCGAGACCCGCATCATCGGCCTGGACACCAAAGCCATCTACTTTGAACAGCGCATGGTGGTGGACGGCGAGATCTATGCCCGCGCGCACATTGCCACGCGATTGGTTGCCAAGGGCAAGCCTGTCACCCAGGAGGAAATCGTTGCGGAGTTCGGAGCCCCTCCTGCGGGCCTTGAGCTACCCGAATGGATCCATGAATGGCGTGAGAACAATGCGCTCCCCGGCGCACGCCGCCCCGCCCCGCACGTCTGGAGCTAGACGCCCACATCGCGCTGCCGCAGGGCCAAGGAGCCGAGCACAATGAAGGCTGCGGAGATGCCGAAGAGCCCGGCAACAGCTCCCCAGTCGGCGCCGTTGGCCACAGGGGAGTTGCCGTAGGCCCAGTGATAGGGCGAGAGATTCAACAACCACTCCACGTCGGGACTTTGCCTTCCCACAGCGTTGAAGACATAGCCAAGGACAGCGACGGCGGCGCCCGCGGCCACAGCGTACATCTTCCGGCCGGTCAGCGCTCCAGCAAAGAGCGCCGCGGTTCCGCTGAACAGGGCAAGGGCGGCGAACAGCAGCACCGCTCCGGTGAGATGCCCGACGTCGATCCCCAGTTGCGAGGGCCCGTTCAGTCCCAGCACCACAAGGAACACGAGGACGGAAAGGAACGCGATCCGGACCACCATGGCGAGGGCTCGTTCCAGCACCACCTGCGCGCGGGTCACGCTGTGTGCGAGCGTCAATTCCAACAGCCCTGATTCTTCGTCGCCTGCTACCGCCGCAGCACCCCAGCCGATGGAAGCCATGGACATCAGCAGGAACCCAAGCAGCCCGAACATGGTGGCCTGGGTGTAGCCAGGCCCTGAAGCGATCTGATCGTAATTGAGGGCTTTGGTCATTTCAGGCGGAAGCGCGTTGATCAGGTCCTGCATCTGCGCGCTGCCGCCAATGGACGGGTAGAGAGGCAGGTACAGCATGCACGCCGCCGTCAGGCCCACTGCCCAGCCCAGCGTGGAGCGCCAGGAGTCGGTGAGCGCCTTGGCGAAGAGGGGCAGGATCTTAGGCACGGTCCGCTCCTTCCGGGCGACGTGGAGAGCCGGCCGAACCCACAGTGCCCGTGCCGACCACAGATTCGGTGTCAGCGCCTCCGGTGTATAAGGTCAGCACGGCCTCTTCGAGGTCTGGTTCTTCAAGGACGAGGTCCGTCAGGTTCAGTCGCGCCAACTCCTGGACCAGGGGCTTCACGTGACCGGAAAGTGTTGCTGTCGCCACCACTGTCCCTGTGGTGTGGCCGTCGGCGGGGAGCTCGCGAACCGCGACGTTGGCGACGCCCGGCACCCGGGCCAGCAGCGCTCCGACGTCGTGCGCGTTTGTTCCCGTGCTGTTGAAACGCAGTTGCCGGACGGCCGCCATCCTCAGGGCCTCCACCGTGGACACGGTGACGATTTCGCCGTCGCGGAGGATGGCCACGGCGTCAGCTGCTTGTTGGACTTCACTGAGGACGTGCGAGCTGAGGAACACCGTGGCGCCCGCGGCCACTGCCTCGCGGACCATGGCGTGAAAAACCTGTTGGACCAAGGGGTCAAGGCCGCTGGTGGGCTCGTCCAGCACCAAGAGCTCGGGTTTATGCATGAAGGCCTGCAGCAACCCCAACTTCTGCTTGTTGCCCTTGGAGAGTTTCCGGGTTTGGCGGTCCAGGTCCAGGTTCAGGCGGTCCGCGAGATCGTTGACGTGGCGGGGGTCCACGGGTCCGCTGATGGCAGCGAAGTGCTCCAGCATGCGGCGGCCCGTGGTGCGGTTTTCCAGATGCAGCTCACCGGGCAGGTATCCGATCCTGCGGCGGAGGGAGGTGCCCGCACGGCGGGGATTCTGCCCCAGCACGGTCACCAAACCCGCACTGGGCCGGATGATGTCCAGCAAGCACCGCATGGTGGTGGTCTTGCCGGCTCCGTTGGGACCGATGACGCCGAAAACCGTCCCGGCTTCCACCGCGAAATCCAGTCCGTGCAGGACTTCGCGGTGACCGAACTTCTTGCGCAACCCCTCGACGACGATTGCCTGGGTCACGGGGCATGCTCCCTTCAGTGGTTGATGGTCTCTTGCTGCAAGGCGTCGCGGGCCGCGTCAAGGAACCGCGAATCGGTGTAGAACCCGTGGGTATAGATCTCCAGGGCGGGCAGCGTGAGTTGACGCAGCAACCCAGGCCCGATTCCGTGGGGTTCCGGGCTGACCTCGCCCAGTGTCCTTGAGAGGTGCCTGCCCAGCATGAGGATGGACAAGCTGTTGGAGGCAATGACGACGGCGGTGGACCGGACGTCGTCGAACTTCCGGATGGTTCCTGCCGCGATTCCAGCGTTGATGATGTCCTCCGTTTGGCTCACGACAGCATCAAAGAAGGCATTGCCGGCCTCGGATTCGTCACCCAGTGCTTGGCGGATGTAGGCGATCTCCTGGGCGTACTGTTCCGGGTTGCCCAGGTAGTCCTGGATCAGTTGGCGCGTTGATGCGGGGTCGGACTTGTCGCGGCCTTGGCTGGCTGTTTGGGCGAGGACGTGTTGATCGCAGGCGGCGCGAAGGCCTTCCTTGCTGCCGAAATGGTGGATGACCAGGCCAGGGCTGACCCCGGCCAGCGTGGCGACCGCCCGGACTGTGGCGCGGGCGAATCCGTCGCGGCCGAACAGTCCGATGGCGGCGTCGCGGATGCGGGCCCGGGTGGTGAGATCCTCTGCGCTTGAACGCATGTTTCAAACACTAAACACCTGTTCAATGCCAATCAAGTGGCTTGGTCATAACGATGTGACACCATTGGCTGGGTCGCCGGTGTTGAGTGTGCCGACGTCGCAGATACTTGCCTCAGTGTTATTGATGGGGCAGCAGGTGGGGGTTTGGCAAGTGGGCTTTTCTAAGACGGCAGTGGGGCCGGTGCGTCGTTGGTTTCTGCGCACTGCAGCGATGGCGCTGCTGGTTCCCGGCACGCTGGGTGCGGCACTTCCCGCGCATGCCGCCGCCCAGCTGGCCGTCCCCGCAATAACCTCGACGCCGCCCCTCACCGGTGCGATCGGCAACCTGTACAACACCAGCGCGTGGGCACGGAGCGTACTGCTGCGCCCCACCAGTGCCGAGGAATGTTCCGGCAGCGGGAGCACCAGCGGCTGCGTGCAGCGGTTTGCCGGGGGCGACATCGCCTGGTCTGCCCGCACGGGCGCCCGGGTGGTGGTCAATGGGCCGGTGCGTACGTCCTGGTGGGCTGCGGGCGGGCCTTCGGGTTTCCATGGCTATCCCAAAACCGATACCACCAGCGGGCTGCGCAACGGCGGCTCCAAGCAGAGCTATGAACGCGGCGCCATCACGTATTCGCCGGGAACCGGTGCCCAGCGGACCAGCGGTTCGATCCATCTGGCATGGAGCCGTGCCGGTCTCGAAGCCGGTTACCTCGGGTACCCGGTTACAGGGGAAAGTACGGGACTGCGCGACGGCGGTGCCTGGCAGGCTTTTGAACGCGGCTTTGTGGTGTGGTCCCCGGCCACCGGGGCACACCCCTCCATGGGCGCCATCCGCGAACGCTGGCGTCAATCCGGAATGGAAGAGGGTGAGCTGGGCTACCCCTCCACGGACGAAGCCCTGGGTTTGAAAAATGGCGGTTCGTCACAGCAGTACCAGCGCGGAACCATCATGTGGTCACCGGCCACCGGGGCCAAGGCAGTGACCGGTGCCATCCGCAGCTACTGGTCCTCCACTGGAGGCCAAAACGGGGCCCTGGGGTATCCGGTGGGTGAGGAAGTCCGGCAAAACGCCTTTGTCTACCAGCTCTTCCAGGGCGGCACCGTCTATTGGTCAGCCGCTACAGGGGCGCACTCCACCACGCACGGTGACGTCCACAACCGCTACAACGCCTTGGGTGGAGCGGCCGGACAATTGGGCCTCCCGCTCACGGACAAACTTCCCCGGGCGGGAGGACTCGTTCAACAGTTCGTCAATGGCTGGCTGGTGTGGGGACCGGCCACCGGAGCAAAGATTGTTGGGCACCCCACCTACAAGGTGTGGTCCGCAAACCCGGGCGAGTTCGGCTGGCCCGTCCGGGATACCTGGAGCGACAGCAGGGGTACGCACGTAGCGTTCCAGAAGCTGGAGACCATATGGAACGGTGCCACGGAGGAGCTCTACTCGGCCGAGCCCGTGGATGCGTCCACCGTGGTTTTCCTGGGGGACTCCCAACTGGACCTGGATTCCTGGGGCGAGCAAGGTGCCCGCGGGGCCGGTTACCCCCGGCAAGTAGTCCGAAGCATTGGCGGGCTGGGCTACGTTTCCGGAAGTCCCGCCGTCGGGGGCGGTTCTGCCACTGATGCGCTGGCGCAGGACCGGATCCTCCTCCCGCAGGGAAACCCCGGGCTGGTGGTGGTGACCCTGGGCGGCAACGACGCCAGGATCGGCGCCACGGATGCAGCCATCCTGTCCCAAGCCAACCGGCTGTGGGATGAACTTCGACGCAAATATCCCCGCAGCACCATCCTGATCAATGGCGTTTTGTCACGGTACGATTCCAGCCACGCCCAGCGCCGGTGGGTGGATGGCCTGGTGACCCGGGAGGCCGCGCTTCGCGGGTGGCCCCGGATCTCACTGGCCGGTACGGCAACCATCGCAGGGGCGGCCGCCGATTACCTGGACGGCACCCACATGAACCAGACCGGCCACAACAAAGTGGCCCCGCTCTACGCGTCCGCGCTGAAGTACGTGTTGGCAAAGTAGGGGTTTGGCTGCTTTATTCCCGGTAACGCGGGAAGCGAACAGGGCGTCCCTCCACGGGACTTAGCGGGCAGGGTCGCGTACCGTGGAACCATGGCTACAGTTGACATCACTGGAGAACAGTTCGCATCGACCATCGAGGACAACGACATCGTCCTGGTGGATTTCTGGGCTGCCTGGTGCGGCCCGTGCCGCCAGTTTGCGCCCACCTATGGGGCAGCTTCGGACAAGCACACCGACGTCGTCTTCGCGAAGGTGGACACCGAAGCCGAGCAGCAACTGGCCGCCGAAGCCGGGATCACGTCCATCCCCACGCTCATGGCTTTCCGCGAAAAGGTCCTGGTCTTCTCGCAGCCGGGTGCGCTCAACGGCCAGCAGCTTGAGCAGGTCATTGAAGCCGTGAAGGGCTTGGACATGGACGAGGTCCACGCCCATGTTGCCAAGGCGCGTGCCGAGGCCCAGGAAAACTAAGACCAAGCGGCGGTTCCACACCGAACTCGCCGGAAATGCATCGAGGTCGCCGAAAAATTCCGGCGACCTCGATGCTTTAAGGCGTTCTCGCAGTATTGCGCGATCAGAGCCGTTCGAGCTTGACCGGCTCTGCCAGGAGCGCACTGAGGGACTCGTTCAGGTCCTGAACGGCGATGCCCTTGGAATGCTTCTCCAGAAGCTCCTCGGATTCCCAGCGCTCTGTGAGGACGAGCTTCTCTTCGGTAGCCTCGGTCAGTTCGTAACGGATGCAGCCGGGTTCATTGACGACCTCGTCGATCGCGATTTCCAAAGCGAGCTTCACACGGAAGAACTCGCCTTCATTGGGGATGAACGTGGCCTGCAGGTCGATGGGTTCACTCATGGCTCCCACATTACCGGCAGGACACGGCGCGGTTGGAGGCGGTTACGGTTCTGTTGCGCGCCCTCACTCGGTAGCGTTCCGTCATGTTGTCCTACACTGCCGGAGACACTGACGTCCCGCTGCTCGAAGAGACCATTGGTGCCCACTTTGAGCGCATAGCGGCCAGGTTTCCCTTGCGGGACGCGCTGATTGAGGCCGCTGCCGTTCCGGGCGGTGATGCCCGCCGGTGGAGCTACCAAAAGCTGAACGACGACGTCGATCGCCTCGCCCGCGCGCTGCTCGCCACAGGTGTAGCCAAGGGCGAGCGGATCGGTATTTGGAGCCCCAACTGCGCTGAGTGGACCATTCTTCAGTACGCCACAGCCAAAATTGGTGCAGTGCTGGTCAACGTGAACCCGGCCTACCGGAGCCACGAGCTGGATTTCGTGGTCAAACAGAACGGCATGCGGATGCTGGTGGCTGCGCCATCGGACAAGAACAGCGATTACGTGGCCATGACAAGGGAGGCGGCCGGTAACTGTCCGGACCTCCGGGAGATTGTCTTTCTCCCGGGTAACGCGGAGTTGGACCTCGTCGGCGGAGAGCCTCAAGCCGGCCACGAGCTCACCTGCGCCGAACTCCTCACCCGGGCAGACGGCGTCGGGCTTTCGGCACTTCGGGACCGGATGGCGGAACTGGACCCGCACGATCCCATCAACCTGCAGTACACCTCGGGCACTACGGGCTTTCCCAAGGGGGCCACGTTGACGCACCACAATATCCTCAACAACGCGCACTCGATCGGCCGGCTCCTGAACTATACGGAGCAGGACCGGGTGGTGATTCCCGTGCCTTTCTATCACTGCTTCGGCATGGTGATCGGAAACCTGAATGCCCTCAGTTTCGGCGCTGCCACCATCATTCCCGGCCGCGGATTCAGTCCTTCGGCGGCGTTGGAAGCAGTGCAGGACTTCGGCGGGACATCACTATATGGCGTGCCCACCATGTTCATTGCCGAGCTCGCACTTCCGGATTTTGCCTCCTATGACCTCTCCACGCTGCGGACCGGAGTGATGGCGGGATCCTTGTGTCCCATTGAAGTGATGCGCCGGGTGATCGATGAGATGCACATGGTGGATGTGGCCATTTGCTACGGCATGACCGAGACCTCGCCCGTCTCCACCATGACCGGTGCCGGGGACACGTTGGAACAAAGGACCAGCACAGTGGGCCGGACCATGCCGCACTTGGAAAGCCGCATTGTTGACCCGGGGTCCGGTGAAGTGGTGGAGCGCGGCACGATCGGCGAGCTCTGCACCCGGGGCTACGCGGTGATGCAGGGCTACTGGGGCCAGCCGGATAAGACCACGGAAGCGATCGACGCCCAGGGCTGGATGCACACCGGTGACCTTGCCCGCATGGATGACGACGGGTGCGTGGTGATCGAGGGCAGGATCAAGGACATGGTGATCCGCGGAGGGGAGAACATCTACCCGCGGGAGATCGAGGAATTCCTCTACCTTCACCCCTCCATCCAGGACGTGCAGGTGATCGGCGTTCCGGATCAGAAGTATGGCGAAGAACTGATGGCCTGCATCATCCTCAAGCCCGGTGCTGCCGACCTGACCGCAGGGGACCTGGCCGAGTACTGTCGCGGGAAGTTGGCCCACTACAAGATTCCCCGCTACGTGGAGGTGCGGGAGAGTTTCCCCATGACGGTTTCGGGCAAGGTGCGGAAAGTGGACATGCGCCAGGAAGCGGTGTCCCGGCTACACCTCCCCGTGAAAAACAGGTAGTTAGTTGGTGTTCCGGCTGATGGTCCGGATTCCCACTGCAAGGCCGACGACGGCAGTCACCACAGCGGCCACGAGACCCCCGAGGGTGTCCATGCCAATGTTTCCGGAGAAGAGTTCGCGTTCGGCATTGACGAGGTAGGTCAGCGGATTGAACAGGCTGGCCACCTTCATCCACCCGGGGCCCGCTTCGATGGGCAGCATGATCCCGGACAGGATCATGAGCGGGAAAAGCAAGGTCTGCTGGACACCCCAGAAGATCCATTCCTTGTTCTGGGAAACCAAGGCAAGGGCATAGGACAGTGCACCCAGGCCGATTCCGAAGATGCCCAGGATGACCAGGCCCAACAGCACATGCAAGGGATGGAAAACGAAACCGAACGGAATACACACGATCGAGATCAGCAGGCCCTGTACCACCAAGGGAGCCCACTCCTTCAGTGCCCGGCCGATCATGAGCGAGGACCGCGACAACGGTGTGGCAAGGATCCGTTCGTAGGAGCCCGTCATGAGCTCGTACTGCAGGTTGGAACCGGTCATGGACGTGCCAAAGAGGGCGATCATGACCACCACACCGGGCAGGAACCACTGGAGGGTGGACTGGCCGCCGAACGCCGGGGCGCCCACGGCCGCACCCAGGAGCGGACCGAAGAGGCCCAGGAAAACCAGTGGCTGGATGAGGGAGAAAATCAGTGAGAACGGATCCCGCAACGGCAGCAGCATTTCCCGCCAGAACACGAACCACGTGTCAGTCAGGACGCTGCGCGGTCCACGCCTTTGGAAGGCAACTCCCGGGGCGACAGCTTGCTCAATCATCAGACGTCAGCTCCTTCGCGCAGGCTGCGGCCGGTCAATTCCAGAAAAACGTCGTCCAGCGTGGGCGGCTTCAACTCCAGCGACTGGGCGGGAGCCCCGGCGTCGTGCATGTCCTTCAACAACCCGGGCGCCAGCCGCGACCCCTGGGCCAGCCGAAGCTGGAAGCGGACCACGCCGTCGTACGCATTTTCCTGGATGTCGCCCTCGGCGGCGGCCCGGCCCAACAGGCCACGGACTTCCGAGGCCGAACCGGCAGCAACTTCCACTGCCATCAGGTCACCGGCCAGGTTCGCCTTGAGTTTGCTGGCGGTATCGTCCGCAATGATGGTGCCGTGGTCGATCACGATCACGCGCTCGGACATCGAATCGGCCTCGTCCATGTAATGCGTGGTCAGCACTATGGTTGTCCCGTGTTCCTCACGCATCCGCATGATGTGCTCCCAAAGATTGGCGCGGTTCTGGGGGTCCATCCCGGTGGACGGTTCATCGAGGAACAGCAGCCCGGGGGAGTGCATCAGCCCCAGCGCCACGTCCATGCGTCGTCGTTGACCGCCGGAAAGCTTGATCACCGTGCGCTTGGCGAGGTCGGCCAGGTCCAGGGATGCCATCAGGGTTTCGGCGCGTGCCTTGGCATCTGTGGTGTTCAGTCCGTGGAAGCGGCCCTGCATGATGAGTTCGTCGACCACCCGGTAGCTGTGGCCGCCGCCATTGCCTTGGCCGATGTAGCCGATCCGGGCCCGCACTCCTGCAGGGTCCTTGCCGACATCAACACCCGCTACGGTGGCCGAGCCGGAGGTGGGCTTCAACAAAGTGGTGAGCATCCGCAGGGTTGTGGACTTGCCTGCGCCGTTCGGACCCAGGAAGGCAACCAGTTCCCCGGGTGCTACGTCCAGGTCCACACCCTTGACGGCCTCGACGGTTTCCTTCTTCACGGTGAAGGTCTTGGTGAGCTTGTTGGTGTGGATCACGGTCACTCCAGGGCTGGCAGGGGATGGCTCCTAGGCGCCACGCTATACCCGTGGAGGGTGGCCGTCCACGGCCCTGCGGACAGCTCCCGTCCGCAATGAAAACTCAGTGACCGCGGTGATCCTGAACGGTCATCCGTGGCCCAAACGTGGGCTTGCGGAAGCCGCTGGCATACAGCATGCGGACCAAACGTTGCCTCTGCCCGCGCCAAGGCTCCAGCAGCTCCACCATGCCGGCGTCGTCAGTCTTTCGACCCGTCAGGGCATAGCCCACGTACGAGGCCAGGTGGTAGTCACCCACGGAAATCGAGTCAGGGCACCCGTGCGTCCGTTGGACTACCTCGGACGCCGTCCAGATGCCGATCCCGGGAATGGTCTGCATCCCGGCGCTCGCCCGGGCAGGGCCCAGCCCGGCAAGGCGTTCAAGCGCGACGGCGGACTGCAGCGCCCGCATCACGGTGGCCGATCGCTGTGGTCCAACCCCGGCCTTATGCCACTCCCACGAAGGAACGGCCAGCCACTGCCTGGCGGTGGGTGGTACAAGGAGCCCTGCGGGGGCCTTGCCGGGGGCGGCTGTTCCGTAGCGATGCAGCAAATACCGGTACCCTCGCCGTGCCTCCAAGGTGGTGACCTTTTGCTCCAAAATGGTGGGCACCAGGGAGTCAACCACGCGGCCGGTGGAAGGCAGCCGCAGGGCCAGGTTCCGGCGTCGTGCTTCTGTCACGAGGCGCGGCAGAGTGGCATGGAAGGCGGGGTCGTCGAAGGCGGACCAATCGTCATCGGCGCCGAGCAACCGCGGTACTCCCGCGATGGCGTCGCCGGCTCCGGGTCCCCAGGCTTGGGCGTCTACAAAGGACTCCACTCCCACCCCGCCCGCCGATAGCCTCACCGTGGCCGGCCCCGAGCGGGCGGTGTAGGCCATCCAGAAACCGCTGGAGTTCACCGCAAAGGAAGGGTCCGCGTTGCCCCGCATGAGCGGAAACATGGTCTGGTCCAAGCGGAAGGCAGCGCCCGGATGCCACCGGATGGCCGCATCAGCCGAGGCCGCAACAACGGCCGGGGCGTCTGCAATGGTCATGTTTTCATGGTCCCACGCCGGGCTGACAATCTGCATCCGCCGCAGCCCTTACGGTGGCAACGGCCCACCGCTAGACTCCCTGATGTGGCGCGGGTGGGCCGCGCCATATCGAAGGAACAACTTCCAAAATCAAGGAGCGCGAACCATGAGTGGAGTGGTGCATTTCGAGATCCCCGCGGACAACAATGAGCGGGCCAACACTTTTTACCAGAGTGCCTTCGGCTGGACCCTGATGCCCATGGAGGGCATGGAGTACACGGCGGCGATCACGGCGCCCACCAACGAAGAGACGGGCACCCCCAATGAACCGGGAGCCATCAATGGCGCACTGTTTCCACGGACTGAGACGCTGAAGACTCCCATCCTGACCATTGACGTTGAAGACGTCGATGCTGCATTGGCACAGGTGGAATCAGCCGGCGGCAGCGTGGTCCAGGCCAAGGACGCCGTCCCCGCCATGGGCTGGTACGCCTACTTCAAGGACACAGAGGGCAACGTCCTTGGCGTGTGGCAGACCGACACCTCCGCCGGAACCTAGCCGCGGGGCCGAAGCAGGCCGTACACCGGGCAGGCGGTAACTTTGTACCTATGAAGTACGCCCAGTCCGTGTTGGACCTCATCGGCAATACGCCGCTCGTCAAGCTCAACCACGTCACGGAGGGCCTCAAAGCCACCGTCCTGGTGAAACTTGAATACCTCAATCCCGGTGGATCCATCAAGGACCGGATCGCCGTGAAGATGATCGAGGATGCGGAAAAGGACGGCCGGCTCCAGCCGGGCGGAACCATCGTTGAACCGACGTCAGGCAACACCGGAGTGGGTTTGGCGCTGGTAGCCCAGCAAACGGGCTACAAATGCATCTTCGTGGTGCCGGACAAGGTGGGTGAGGACAAGCGCGCCGTCCTTCAGGCGTACGGTGCCGAGGTAGTGGTCACGCCCACTGCTGTGGCTCCGGACAGCCCGCAAAGCTACTACGGCGTTTCGGACCGCCTGGTCAGCGAAATCCCGGGCGCCTTCAAGCCGGACCAGTTCTCCAACCCCGCTGCCCCCGGCAGCCACTACGAGTCCACGGGTCCCGAAATCTGGCAGGACACGGACGGCCGGGTCACCCATGTGGTCATCGGCGCCGGAACCGGCGGCACCATCACCGGCACCGGCCGCTACCTCAAGGAAGTCTCCGCTGACCGTGCAGAGTCCGACGGCGGCCAGGTCAAGATCATCGGCGCAGACCCGGAAGGTTCGGTCTACTCCGGCGGAACCGGCCGGCCATACTTTGTTGAAGGCGTAGGCGAGGACATGTGGCCCGCCAACTACGATCCCTCTGTTGCGGACCAGGTCATCGCAGTTTCCGATGCCGACTCCTTCTCCATGACCCGTCGACTGGCCCGGGAAGAGGGTCTCCTGGTTGGCGGTTCCTCCGGGATGGCCGTGGTGGCCGCACTGCAAGCCGCCAAGGACCTGGACGAGTCCGCAGTGGTGGTGGTGATCCTCCCGGACTCCGGCCGCGGCTACCTGGCCAAGATCTTCAACGACCAGTGGATGCGCTCCTACGGCTTCCTCTCCGGCGGCGAAGAGTCCTCAGTAGGCGAAGTCCTCAAATCCAAGACGGGCGAGATGCCGGACCTGGTCCACATCCACCCCAACGAGTCCGTCCGTGACGTCATCAACATCATGAACGAGTTCGGCGTCTCCCACATCCCGGTCCTCTCCCAGGAACCGCCGGTAGTCATGGGTGAGGTCATGGGGGCCGTGGATGAACGCAGCCTCACCAGCAAGCTGTTCCGCGGCGAAGCGAAGCTGATGGACAAGATCTCCGAACACATGGGTGAACGCCTGCCGGTGATCGGCTCCCTGGAGACCATTTCGGCCGCGCGCGAGCTGCTGTCCGACGTCGATACCGTCATGGTGACGTTTGCCGGTGCCCCGGTGGGCATCCTGACGCGCCATGACCTCCTGGCCTACCTCAGCAACTAGGCCCCAACAGAGCGCCGGCGTCCGGTCCCGGCCTGCGCCCTGATCCATCCGCCCCACGAACCAAGAGGAGCTTTCATGTCTGCCACCAACAACGCCGGCTTCAACACTCGCGCCGTCCACGCCGGACAGGCCTTTGAACCCCGGACCGGTGCCGTGGTGCCACCGCTGCACTTCAGTTCAACCTACGCCCAGGACGGCATCGGCAACCTGCGTTCAGGGTACGAGTACGGCCGTGGCGGCAATCCCACGCGCGATGCGTTGCAGGAGCAGCTTGCCGCCCTCGAAGGTGGCACCGCGGCGTTCTCGTTCGGCTCCGGCCTTGCCGCGGAGGACTCGTTGATCCGCGCCGTGGCCCGCCCCGGTGACCACATTGTCCTGGGCAACGACGCCTACGGTGGCACCTACCGCTTGATCAACCGTGTCCTGGGTGACTGGGGCATCGGCAACACCCCCGTGGATATGTCGGACCTCGACGCTGTTGCGGCCGCTGTTGCTGCCAACAACACCCGCATGGTGTGGGTGGAAACGCCGTCCAACCCGATGATGAAGATCACCGACATCGAGGCGCTCGCCGCTGTAGCGCACGACGCCGGTGCCCTCCTGGTGGTGGATAACACCTTCGCGTCTCCCTACTTGCAGACCCCGCTGGCCTTGGGCGCCGATGTTGTGGTCCACTCCACCACCAAGTACATCGGCGGCCACTCCGATGTTGTGGGCGGTGCCATTGTGGTCAAGGATGCCGAACTCGCGGAGAAGATCGGCTTCATCCAGTTCGCTGTTGGTGCAGTTTCCGGTCCCATGGATGCCTTCCTCACCACCCGCGGGCTCAAGACCCTGGGCGTCCGCATGGACCGCCACAGCGAGAACGGCCAGGCCGTAGCCGAATGGCTGTTGCAGCGTCCCGAGGTGGAAGCGGTACTGTACCCGGGCCTGCCGGACCACCCCGGCCATGAGCTCGCCGCGAAGCAGATGAAGAAGTTCGGCGGCATGGTCTCTGTGCAGTTCAAGGGCGGTGAGGCAGCAGCACGCACGGTTGCCGAGTCAACCTCGGTGTTCACCCTCGCCGAATCCCTGGGCGGCATCGAGTCCCTGATGAACTACCCCTCGGAGATGACCCACGCCTCAGTCAAGGGCACCGAACTGGCCGTTCCCGTCAATCTCCTGCGCCTGTCCTGCGGGATCGAGGAAGCCGAGGACCTGATCGCCGACCTTGAGCAGGCCTTTGCCAAGATCAGCAACGGCTGACACTGTGGCTTCTCCTTCACAAACGGTGGCTTCCACCGCGCAGCGGGGCTGGATCCTCACCGTGGCGGGCGCGCTGACACTGGTGGTCGCGGTGTGGTTCCTCTACACGGACTACGAGCCGGCGCTGAATGACTTTGAGGTCTACTTCTACGGCGGCGGCAAGGTCTTGGAAGGCGGCGACTTGTACGCCTTCAGGGAGGGACTGCCGTTCACGTATCCGCCGTTCGCCGCCCTGCTCTTCACGGCTCTGGCGGGCATGGGCTTTTTTGCGGGCAGCCTGGTGTTCATCCTCGCCGCCTTGGTGGGTGCCGGCGTCGTGGCCGCATGGCTGGCACGGCACTATTTCGGCCTGAAGACCTGGCGTGCGGCCTTTGCCGACTACCGCTTCCGCACCACGGCGTTGGTGGGGGCGGGTGCCATCCTGCTGCTGGGACCATGGCGGGACACCTTCGTCTTCGGGCAAATCAACATCATCCTCATGGGCGTGATCCTGGTTGATTTCGCCCTGTACGGCAAAGTCCGAGCAGGCCAAATCCGTTGGCCTGCCGGCCTCCTCATTGGCCTCGCCGCCGGGGTGAAGCTGACGCCCCTGGCTTTTGGCTTGTATTTCCTGGTGCGCCGGGACTTCAAGGCGCTGGGTTGGATGGCTGCGGGCTTCTTTGGCTCCATTGCCTTTGCCTGGGCAGTCCTGCCTCAGGCTTCCCTGAACTTCTGGACCAAAATCCTCCCCGACACCGGCCGTATCGGTGGTCCGGCGTACGTTGACAACCTCTCAGTCAAGGGACTGTTGCTGCACTTCGGGATGCCGGACTCTTCCCTCACCAACGTGGTGTGGATGGTTCTGTCCCTGGGGCTGGTGGTCCTTGCGGGACTGATCATCAAGTGGGCTGTTGACGCGGACGAGAACTTCGTCGCAGTCTCTGCCACCGCCCTGCTGATGCTCCTGATCAGCCCTGTGTCCTGGTCCCACCACTGGGTGTGGGTTGCTGTTGCCTTGCCCAGCATGGCGTTCGCCATTCATAGGGTTCCTTCACGATCCGGGCGGATGCGAACTGCCGGATGGGTGATCGCGGTTTGTTCCACCGTGGCTTTCTTCATGACCCCCAAGAACCTCGCAGTATGGGCCGGGGCTGCCGAGTGGGGCAAGGACCCGCAGACCCAATGGCAACTGATGATCTCCAGCCTGGGCGTGGTGTGCGCAATAGCCATGCTGGTCTATTGGGCACTGGCCTACCATCCCGCCCGGACCCGAAAACACGTCAGCTAGCAACGAACCCCGCCCTTGTGCGCAACTTCCACCGATGTACGGTGGGGGATGCGAACAAGGGCGGGACTCGTTGGAGCGGCTAGCCGGAGATGCCTTCGCGGCCGTCTTCCTCCCGACCTGTCAGGCGCCTCCTGAACGACCCATCATCGGCAGAGGTGAGCTGGAGGTCGTACCAGCCCTCCAAAGTGTCGCAGCCGATTTTCCTGGTGTGCCCGGGCTTCAGCTTCACGGTTTGGCTGATTTGCGCGTACTGCAGGGACTCCAGTTTCACGGTGACCGTTGCCCTGCCGTTGTTGCTCAACTCCAGTTCCACGGCTTTGGTGCCTCGGCGACCGGTCACGGTGACATCCACGCCTGACGCCGCGCCCGTCGTCGTGCCTTTCAGTTCGTATTGGTACCGGTTGGGGCCGGTGACGACGACGTCGAACGCACCTGAGGCGACCGGAAGTTCCACCTTCCGGCTTCCCAAAACGTCCACGTGCAGGGGTTCGGAGACCTCGCCGGCGTAGCCGTACACGGTGAAGTGGGTGGACCGGGATCCCTTGTTGGCCAGCGTCAGGCCCAGGGTGCCGGACTGAACGTTTCCCGAGACTTGAGGACGGTAGGGGAGCGGGCGGGCGGGCCGGCTGCCGGCTTCCTGGAGCGGGGCCACCTGCACGGCCGGGGGATTGGGGCGCCAGCGACTGATCTTGGCCGGCACAGCTCCCGGGTGGTCAAGGACCGGAGGAGTGCCCGGGGACGTGAAGTTGAAGACGCCTGTCAGGTCACCGCAGACTTCGCGGCGCCAAGGCGAGATGTTCGGTTCTTCAACGCCGGTCCAGCGTTCCAGGAAGCGCAGCACGGAGGTGTGGTCGAAGACTTCCGAACTGACGTAGCCGCCCACGGTCCACGGTGAAACCACCGTCATGGGTACGCGCGGTCCCAGTCCGATGGGCCTGGCGGTGGTCCAGTCCGTGGATTCGCCTGCCGCGGGACGCGGCTGGACGGGCGGCGGGACGTGGTCAAAGTAGCCATCGTTCTCGTCGAAGTTCAGGAAAATTGCGGTGCTGTCCCAGGTTTCCGGGTTGCTGGCCACCGTGTCCAGCAGGCGATAGACAAAGTTTGCGCTGCCAACGGGTGTTGAAGCGCCCGGGTGCTCGGAATCGGCTGCGGAGGGCACCAGCCAGCTGACCTGCGGCAAGGTTCCACCGGTGATGTCTGCGCCGAGGCGTTCCAGGAGGGTGTCTGGACGGCCACGCCACATGGCTTTGTCGAACAGTGCCCGTTCGGCATCGGTGAGGGCGGCCCTGCCCTGCTCCAATTGTGCGAGGAGCCGGTCCTGTTCGGCCGGCGCTTTTCCGTGAAGGGTGTCGTAGAACTCCTCGGTGGTGCGAAGGTTTCCATCCACCTTGGCGAGCATCTTGCGGCCGATCGCCTTGAACGTCTGGAAATATTCCACGGCGTTGTCCGTGAAGTTATCCCAGTCCTGATAGATCTTCCACGAGACACCGTGCTGTTCGAGGCGTTCGGGGTAGGTGGTCCAGTCGTAACCGCCGTGGTCATAACCGTAGGCTGCGTTGGTGACGGCACGCTTGGTGCTGGCCGGTTCGCTGCCCGTGGTTCCGCTCCAGAGGTAGTTCCGGTTGGGGTTGGTGGAGCCGTTCACGGAGCAATGGTAGGCGTCGCAGATAGTGAAGGTGTCCGCGAGTTCGTATTGCAGCGGGATGTCCTGGCGTTCGTAGAACGTCATGGTGGACGCGCTCTTGGCGGGAATCCACTGATCGCACCAGCCGTTGTTCCACGCCGTGGTGGTGCCGTTGAAGGAGTGGTCCAGATCGCCCAGGTACTGGATATCGGAACCGGGCCTGCCGGCGAGTTCGGCCGCTTTGCGCAGGGAGAACGGGAGCACGTCCCCGCCGGTGGCGCGCGGCTGCTCGAACATGGACTTACCGGTCCGCAGGCGGGTAACGGCTTTGTCCCCATAACCGCGAACCCCGCGCAGTGATCCAAAGTAGTGATCGAAAGAGCGGTTCTCCTGCATGAGCACAATGACGTGCTTGATGGACTGCAGGCTTCCCGGCGGGACCGGTTTGGCCATGGCTGCCTGCACCGAGGGCGGCAGCAGCGATCCTGCGGCTGCAAGCGCCGTCGCTGCAGCCGCGGTGCCAAGGAAGCCGCGGCGGGAGAGCCCGGACGAATCGGTTGAACGATTAACCATTTCAGGGTTGTTCGAGGACATTCAGGGGTGCCTTTCGTGGTCAGAGTTGACCGGGCCAGCCTAATCAGGGCGGATGAACCTGGGATGAAAGCGGGGGAAACCGGCGGGGTGTGTCGCGCAGATCACACCCCGGGATTCGCAAGCAGGGAGTCCGGCGTCCCTAATTGAGGGCAATCACCAGCATTTGATTGGTGCCGGGAATGCACGTTTGCAGGACGGCCTTGGGGAAGCCGTCGAAAGCCGCCGAGACATGGCTGGTGGTGCCGCCCAAGGGGACCTGGCCGCGGGCATCCACGGTATAGGTCCCATAGCCGGGGAGTGTGACCGTTTGGCCCACCTCGATGCCCGAAAAACGTGCCCACCCGCCACAGTAATCGTGCTCGGTGATGAAGAGTGAAAAGTCATCAGTGGGGGTGTAATGGACCGGGCCGATGCAGGCATCCACCATCTCCTGGCCGCCCGAGCCAGCAACCTTAATGGTCCATTCGCCCCGGCTGCCGGGCAGGCGGGCAATGGATCCACCGCCGTCGGGAAGTTGCCCCGCCATTGGACCCGCGACGGCGGGAGCCACCTGGCGCTGGAACGTCACGGCGTGCGGGCCAAGTGCCAATCCGGAAGGCGGCGCCGGGCTCCACGATGTTGCATTGCCGGCCAACGGCGGCGTTGCGGCCACCGCGGACATGATGGCGACGGTCAGCAGCAGGGTCTTGAGGTGCGGGTACGGCACCTTCTTGCGAAAGGAATCGATCGCGGATGGCATGTTTTGTGGTTGTGGGTTGTCCTGCCGATTCATGGGAACCCCAAGTGCAATTGGAACCGGCCTGGACGCCGGAACAGTTATTCAGAAATCCCCAGACACTATCGATTGTAGGAACTCCCGGGCCGATCTGAGCCTGATGGGGCTACTCGTCTTTCGAATCGGTCACTACTTGGTTGCGGCGCCGGAAGCTCTGGGCTGAGAAGAACATGGATGCACCCAACGACGTATCCCACATGAAGGTCATCCACACGGACTGCGGTAAGCAACAATGTCGGCTGATGCGTGCACCCACTGCGGCATGCCCTTGACCGCCGCCACCACGAGCTGGCACAGCTTCAAACGCAGCGACCATCCGCTGGCACACTGAGGAGAATTGGACATGGCAGGGAGGTTGTTCCTGACTTATCCGCTGGCTGACGATCCGACATTGCGCCGGTTCTGTACTGGGGGAGATCTGTCGGTCCGGCTCCCTGCCCACTGGGTTTGAAGCATCTGCGCGAGTCGCAGCCTCAACAGTTAGACGACTGTTGAAAATGAGACGGTGGCAGGAAAGCAGTTCCTGACTTGCCCGCTTCGTGACGATCGGCACCTCGTGCACGAACTGTCTACGCGGAGATCTGTCGGTTCGGCTTCCCTGTCACTCACCTAGGGCGATCGGGCCGGACGGAGTTGTGACTTGATAGGAACGTGCAGCTTAGCTCTTCAGTGCTTTGTCCGCCCGGCCCGGTCAATCGTGCTCGCCTCAAAATCCGTCGATAGGAATGAGCGCACATGACTCTCACAACGACGCTGCCCGTCAGGGCAGTCACCATCGGGGTAGACACGCACTCGATGTTTCACCACGCGGCAGCTCTGGACTCCATGGGGCATCTACTGGATGACCGCCGTTTTCCCGCCAACCTCGCCGGATACCAAGACCTGTTGGACTGGTCCTCGGGCTTTGGGATCATCAGCGCCTTCGGCATCGAATGCACCGGCTCCTATGGGGCCGGCCTAACAAGGCATCTGCTGGCCGCAGGGGTAGATGTCATCGAGGTCAACAGGGGACACTCATTGACCCGTAGCCGCTCACGGAAAAACGACGCTATAGACGCAGAAGAAGCAGCCCGCAAAGTGCTCTCCGGTCAATGCTCTTCACCAGCCAAAGACACAACCGGCACCGTTGAAGCCATCCGTCACGTGTATCTTGTGCGGGACTCCGCCATCAAATCCCGCACGGCTGCACTTGTCCAGGTGAGAGACATCCTCGTTACGGCACAAGGCATTCTGAAGGACCGATTGGACGCCGGAGCAAGCCGCCAAATATGCGCTGCGGGAACTCGGCCGGCGCATCTCTGCACTCACCGTTCAGATCAACGAGACCGAAAAGCACCTGACCAAGCTGCTGCACGCAATCGCGCCAACCATGATGGCACTGCCCCAAGTCGGGCCTGTCACCGCTGCCCAGCTACTGATAACAGCCGGAGAAAACATCGACAGATTCCCCAGCGAGGCCGCGTTCGCCCGCCTCTGCGGCGTCGCACCAGTGCCGGTTTCCTCAGGTAGATCCCACAGAATGCGACTTCATAGAGGTGGCAACCGCCAAGCCAACAGATCCATCTATTTGATCACTGTCGGTAGCCTCAAACTCGACCCAAAATCCCAGGCATATCGAGACCGCAAACGGGCGCAAGGACATTCCAAAGGAGACGTTATCCGCAGCCTGAAACGCTACGTCGCAAGAGAGCTCTACTACGCCCTCAAGAAGGACCTCCAAGAACATAACCGAGTCGTCAAGCTGAGGCCCTAGTCCCGTCGGCTATTCAGCTTGTGAGAAGACTTCTTTCGCGACGGTGATGGCTGACATTGCTTTGGGCCATCCGGCGTAGAAAGCCATGTGGATGATCGCCTCTTTGAGTTCGGTCTCGGTCAGTCCGTTGGTCCGTGCGCGGGCGAGGTGCCCGCGGAGCTGGTCGGTACTGCCGCTGGTGATCAGGCTGGCGACCGTGATGAGGCTGCGGTCCCGGGGTGGAAGTTCTTCGCGTTCCCATATGTCGCCGAAGAGAACGCCGTCTGTGAGATCAACGAGTTTCGGGGCGAAATCGCCGATGAGTTGCTGTGCCCTGGTCTGGTGTGAATCGCTCATGTGCTGAACCTTTCAATATGTGTAACTGTAGGTGCGCGGGCGCCGGCTGTTGCTGCCGAGCGCTTAGCGGGCGGGGAGAAGTCCTAAACGTTGTAGCCATGATTCGACGGCGGCTCCGGCGTCCCGGACCTCTTCGCCTTTGACCGCAAGGCCTTGGCCGATGGTTGAACCGGTGCAGGATTGTTCGTAGTCGCGTGCGGTGTTGCCCAGCCCGCTCATGGCATGGGTGGTGACCGGGTAGACGGTCTTTCCGGCGAAGTCGTAGCTTTCCGTGAACGTGGTCATGATCATTGGGGCCCTGACGTTCCAGATGCCGCTGGCCAGGATCACCGTGTCGTACTGCTGTATGGAGGGCAGCGGGTTGCTGATCCCCGGGCGTGCGTCCTCGTCCTGTTCGCGGACGTTCCGGGCGACGGTGGCGTCATAGCTGTCCGGGTAGGGTTCAGCGGCTTCGATGCGGTGTACCTGGCACGGGATCAGGGCGCTGATCATGCCCGCGAGTACCTCGGTGTTGCCGATCTCCAGGTTGGTTCGGTCTCCGTAGTAGTAGTTTTCACCTGCCCGTGAGAAGTAGGCGAGCAATACCCGTTGGCCTCCCTGGCCTGGTCCTG
>NZ_JABMCX010000360.1 GCF_013179505.1 Paenarthrobacter sp. CM16
TTGCTCCCCCATGGCGTCATACAACGGTTTGACGTAGCTGCTGCCGTGGAGTTCCTGGGCGGCGATGATCACCCGGACCGGCCCCCAGCTATCGTCCATCATGGCCCGGTAGTCCTCGGGAAGGTCCCGGCCCTCATTCAGTACTGAGAGGCTCATGACGTGCCATTCTGTCTCGATGCCACGAACCTCCTCCACCTCGCCGATCCAGCGCGACGTGATCCACGCGAACGGGCAGACAGGGTCAAACCAGAAGTCGGCCTTGTTGACGGTCTCTTCGGGCGCAGTCTTTTCAGACACGGGAAACTCCTCTGAAAGGTGTAAAAGTGGCATGACGACGGTCCCCTTGGAACCACGTCTTGTCTAGGCCAACAGGAGGCTAAGCCGACTTATTCCGGCGCTTGGCGACGACGTCGTGGGCAATCATGGTGGGCTGTGCTTTCTTTGCCACGACGTCGGCAGTGATTACTACGGTAGCGATGTCGTCCCGGCTGGGGAGATCGAACATCACAGGAAGCAGTACCTCTTCCATGATGGCCCGGAGACCACGGGCACCCGTGCCACGTTCCAGTGCCTGATCCGCAATGGAATCCAAGGCGTCGTCGTCGAACTGAAGCTCAACGCCATCCAACTGGAACATCTTCTGGTACTGCTTCACCAGTGCGTTCTTCGGTGTGGAGAGGATCTGGATCAGCGCCGGGCGATCGAGGTTCGAGACCGTGGTGATTACCGGGAGGCGTCCGATGAATTCCGGTATCAGGCCGAACTTCAGCAGGTCCTCCGGCATGACCTCCCCATAGGTATCAACATTGTCCCGGGCCTCGTTCAGCGGAGCACCGAAACCAATACCCTTACGGCCCGACCGTGAACCAATGATGTCTTCAAGGCCCGCAAACGCGCCTGCCACAATGAAGAGCACGTTGGTGGTATCGATCTGGATGAATTCCTGGTGGGGGTGCTTGCGGCCGCCCTGAGGGGGTACCGATGCCACCGTCCCCTCAAGAATCTTCAGGAGTGCCTGCTGCACGCCTTCACCGGAGACGTCGCGGGTGATGGACGGGTTCTCGCTCTTGCGGGAAATCTTGTCAATCTCATCAATGTAGATGATGCCCTGCTCGGCCTTCTTGACGTCATAATCCGCGGCCTGGATGAGCTTGAGGAGGATGTTCTCCACGTCCTCACCCACGTAGCCGGCTTCCGTCAGCGCGGTGGCATCTGCTACGGCGAAGGGAACATTCAGCCGGCGGGCCAAGGTTTGGGCCAGGTACGTCTTGCCACAACCGGTGGGGCCGATGAGCAGGATGTTGGACTTGGCTATCTCCACATCCTCGTGATGCGATCCCTCACCAAGGCTGCCGGTCTTGGGTGCGTGGCCCGCCTGGATGCGCTTGTAGTGGTTGTACACAGCCACGGCCAACGACCGCTTGGCCGGTTCCTGACCGATGACGTATTCCTGCAGGAAGTCGAAGATCTCACGGGGCTTGGGCAGCTCAAAACTGCCGAGATCGGAAACTTCAGCCAGTTCCTCTTCAATGATCTCGTTGCACAGCTCGATGCATTCATCGCAGATGTAGACACCGGGCCCGGCAATCAGCTTCCGCACCTGCTTCTGGCTCTTTCCGCAGAAAGAACACTTCAGCAGATCCGTGCTCTCGCCAATCCGAGCCATGTGGGAATCCCTTCGTTGCAAGCGGGTGATGCGGCTCCGCGCCGTACTCAAGTGTGCGGCCAAGCCGCGGCCGGCACCACCGTGACAACATCCACTCTAGGTCACAATGGGCAGCTTGGGTGGAAACAGAACGCCGGTGCGGTCCATATTTCGCGAACCGCACCGGCGTCGAATTCCGTGTGCTACCGGGTGATTGCCTGCGGCTTGATCTTCCGGGAGTCAAGAACCTGATCGATCAGGCCGTAGCTCAAGGCATCAGCAGCCGTCAGGATCTTGTCACGCTCGATGTCATTGTTGACTTGCTCGGACGTTCGGCCGGAGTGGTGTGCCAGCGTGTCCTCAAGCCAAGTACGCATGCGCATGACTTCCGCAGCCTGGATTTCAAGGTCCGAAGCCTGTCCGCCCTGGCCACCGGAGAGAGCCGGCTGGTGGATCAGGACACGGGCATTAGGAAGTGCCAGTCGCTTGCCCGGGGTACCTGCAGCAAGCAGGACTGCAGCTGCACTGGCAGCCTGGCCCAGGCATACCGTCTGGATTTCCGGACGAATGTACTGCATGGTGTCGTAGATGGCCGTCATGGCCGTGAACGAACCACCCGGCGAGTTGATGTACAGGGTGATGTCGCGGTCCGGGTCCGTCGACTCGAGGACCAGCAGCTGGGCCATGATGTCGTCGGCGGAAGCGTCATCAACCTGGACGCCGAGGAAGATGATGCGGTCCTCGAACAGCTTGGTGTACGGGTCCTGGCGCTTGAAGCCGTAGGGCGTGCGCTCTTCGAACTGGGGCAGGACGTAACGGCTGGACGGGAGATTACCGGCAGACCATCCGAAGTTGTAGTTCATGTTCTTTACTCCTGGGGTTTTCAGTGGTTCTTTGTGCCGGTTAGTTTTCGGAGTTCGACTCGGCGCCCGACTGGTTGGCCGTTCCGCCGCCGCCGGCTACAGAACCGGCGTGAGCCGAGATCTTGTCGAAGAAGCCGTATTCCAGCGCCTCGGCGGCCGTGAACCACTTGTCGCGGTCGTTGTCCTTGAGGATGGTCTCTACGGACTGACCGGTCTGCTCCGCCGTGAGTTCTGCCATGACCTTCTTCATGTGCAGGATCAGTTCTGCCTGGATCTTGATGTCCGAGGCAGTGCCGCCGATGCCGCCGGAAGGCTGGTGCATCAGGATACGGGCATTGGGGGTTGCATAGCGCTTGCCCTTGGTGCCGGACGAAAGGAGGAACTGACCCATGGAGGCAGCCAGGCCCGTTGCGACGGTGACGACGTCGTTCGGGATGAACTGCATGGTGTCGTAGATGGCCATGCCAGCCGTCACCGAACCACCCGGGGAGTTGATGTAAAGGTAGATGTCCTTCTCCGGGTCTTCAGCCGAGAGGAGGAGGAGCTGGGAGCAGATGGCGTTGGCGTTCTCGTCACGGACTTCAGAGCCGAGCCAGATAATGCGCTCTTTCAGCAGGCGGTTGTAGATGTAGTTGTCCTGGGCTGCGGGATCGACAGTTGCCATCCGGGGAGCCTCTGATTGCTGTGACATAAGTACTTACCTCTCGCTGGTGCCAGTGACCTCACTGAACTTCACTACTTGGACACTAACCGTTTTCCGGGTCGATTTGTTCGCCGGAATCGCGCTGTTCGCTGACGGCGCACGTCTGCGAAGAGAGCCCATGTTCGGCCTTAAAGCAAACCGGCCCCGGATCAAGAGATCCGGGGCCGACGGAAGCAGCTGCTAGAACTTCACTGCTGCTATTAGAACTTCACTGCTGCGGGGTCATCGCTTGCTGCAGCATCTGTTTCCTCAGGTGCCTCGACAGCGGCGGCCTCTTCGGCTGCTGCTTCACCGGCAGGACGAACGAAGTCGGTGAGGTCAACCTTGTTGCCCTCGGAGTCGACGACCTCTGCCTGGCCGAGCACAACTGCCAGCGCCTTGCGGCGGCGGACCTCGGAAACCATCATGGGAACCTGGCCGCTCTGATCAATGATCTGGGCGAACTGGTTGGGGTCCATGCCGTACTGGCTTGCGGTGGTGACGATGTAGTCGATCAGCTCGTTCTGGCTGACATCCACTTCCTCCTTGTCCGCGATGGCGTCAAGGATGATCTCATTCTGGAACGCACGCTCGGTGTTGGCCTTGACCTCGGCGCGGTGCTCCTCGGTGTCATGGTCACCTTCGCCGTGGGCGTTCTCCGGGTTGAAGTGAGCTTCGATCTGCTCTTCGACCACGGAATCCGGAACCGGAACCTCTACGAGCTCAACGAGCTTGTCCAGGACCTTGTCGCGGGCTTCAACACCCTGCTCAACGACCTTGGAGTCGGCAGCCTGCTTGGCGAGGTCCTCACGGAGCTCAG
>NZ_JABMCX010000361.1 GCF_013179505.1 Paenarthrobacter sp. CM16
GCGCGGGCCTACGTGGACGCTGAACAGGCGGCGGCCACCCCCGATCATGGCAACTAACGCCTGGGTACGGCTCGGTGCGCCGGTGAAGGGCCGCAAGGTTCCCGGCACTCGAATCGTCGCGGTGGTGTCCCTGCTGGTGGGCTACCTTGCCTGCCTCTACACGATCGGCAACGGCAGCAACCTGGATTACTCCGACGCCCAAAGCCACCTGACCATTGCCCGGCGCATCTTCGACAGCAAAGCACCCGGCTTTGAACAGTTGGGCACCGTATGGCTGCCCATGCCCCACCTGCTGCTGGCTCCGTTCGTGCTGAACATGTGGTTGTTCAGTACGGGCTGGGCCGCCGGAATCCTGGGAATCCTGGCATTGTCCGCCACCACCACCGGGCTGTACTTGATCGCCGCGCGCCTGGGGTTGGGCCGGGCCGGACGGCTCGCCACCACCCTGGTGGTCCTGGCCAACCCAGCCGTCCTCTACGTCTACACCACGGCGCTGACCGAGCCGGTGCTGATCATGTGCATTGTGGGCGGCATGGCCGGGCTGGCGCATTGGGCAACCAGCCGACGCCGGATGAGCGCCGGAGAGCTCGCCGTTTTCGCGGGGATTCCCTCGGCCGCCGCAGTGCTGTCCCGGTACGAAGGCTGGGCGCTGGTGATGACAGGGACCATCTTTGTCCTGATCGTGTCCATGCGTCGTACCCGGGCTTGGCGGGAAGCCCTGGTCATGGCCGGCGGCTATGTGATGATCCCGGCCGCAGCTGTCCTCTGGTGGATCTCCTACAACTGGGCCATCTACGGGAACCCGCTGGAGTTCATGTTCGGGCAGTACTCCGCCTACGCCCAGCAGAAAAACATCACCGACGGCGGCCTGTTGCCAACCAAGGGCAACGCGGGACTCACGCTGACTACTTTCCATTGGTCGCTGCTGGAGACAGTCGGCGTCGTGGTCCTCGCCTTGGCGGCATGCGGCGCCGTCGTGCTAGTTTTCCGGAGGGGATTTGCCAACAGCACCTTGTTGGTGGCGGTGACCGGCAGCGCCTACGCCTTTGCGCTGCTGAGCCTGTTCCTGGGCCAGACGGCCATCAACAACGATCATTCGCTGCCCTCGACCTGGTGGAACAACCGGTTCGCGTTGACGGCCTTACCGCTGGTGACCATCCTGGTGGCCGTCTTGGTGGAGGAGGTGACCCGGCCTTTGCGGCTCAGGGCCGTTGTGATCGGCGCTTTGCTGGCCGGGCTGGTGATGCAGAACGTGTGGTGGGCTGGGGACCCCGCAGGCCGGCTTGCCGTGTTGGCAGAGGGCCGGATGTCCGCAGAATCCACCGCGAACTCCACCGCCGCCGCACGATGGCTCAAAGAGCATTACCAGTCCGGCGGAATCCTGATGGATGAGAGCGCCAGGGGCAACGCCGTGCTCCCCGTCATGGGAATTCCGCTCAAGGAAATCTATAACCGGGCCTCCGGGGACTACTTCGGTCCGGCGCTCCAGGACCCTGCAAAGTACGCACAGTGGGTGTTCGTGAACGTTGAAGCCGGGACGGGAGCGCGGGATTCCGGGCCCACTGATCTGGTGTACCAGGCGATCAGCACAGACCCATCCTTCACGGTCCAATACTCCTTGGCTTTCTCGACTCCCACCCACCGGATCTATGAAAGGTCCTCGCACTGATGACTTCGTCCCCTGACCTTGCCGATGCCACCATGAACCGGCAATCGATCGGCCAGACGCTGCTCGCTGCCGGACTCGTCACCCCCGAACAGCTGCAGCGTGCGCTGGACCGGGCCGCCAGCGAGGGCGGCTTGCTGGGCAGGCACCTGATCCTGGAAGCCGGGCTGGACCGCCGTCGAATATATGAAGTGTTGGCCCGGCATTGGGATGCGCCGCTGGTTGACTTGGTGGCCGAACCCGTGGATGACCGGCTGATGGAGCTGCTCGGCTACAGCGGGTTGGGGGAGCCGCGATGGCTGCCGTGGCGGATGGACGGAGACGTTCTGACGGTAGTCACTGCGGTGGCCCCCTCCGCAGCGATCGCCGAGGAGGCCGCCCTGAGGTTCGGGGCGGGCGACGTCATTTTCCGCACCACCACTGACTGGGACATCAACCAGTCAATCCAGCGTTCCTTCCGCCGCCACCTCCTCTACGAATCCGCCGAGCGCCTCGCGGAGGAACGCCCGGGGGAATCTGCGCGCATTGCCCTGACACCGTGGCAGCGAATCCTTCCGGTAGTCCTGGTCCTCGGAATCATCGCTGCGTTCGTGTTCTCACCGCTGACGGCGGTGATCGTGCTGTTGGCAGCGGCGAACATCGTCTTCCTGGTGAGCATCGGCTTCAAGACGCTCGCCAGCCTTCGCAGTCCCTTCGACCGGATGCACGACGCCGCCGTGCTCAAGGCCCGGGACAAGGAGCGGGCCAGCCGCGGCCTGCCGCCCCTGGCTGAAGAAAGGGTTCCCGACGCCGAGCTACCCGTCTACACCATCCTGGTACCGGTGTTCCGGGAAGCGAACATCATCGACAAACTGCTGAACAACCTGGGCCAGTTGGACTACCCCCGCTCCAAGCTGGACGTCCTGGTTCTCCTGGAAGAAGACGACGCAGAGACCATCGCAGCGGCAAAGGCTTCGCGACCACCGGAATACGTCCGCATCCTCATCGTGCCCAAGGGCGAACCGCAGACCAAGCCCAGGGCCTGCAACTACGGCCTGACATTCGCCCGCGGCGAGTACGTGGTCATCTACGACGCCGAGGACCGCCCCGAACCCGGCCAGCTGCGTGCATCCATCGCAGCGTTCAAACGCGACGAATTCGAACGCGAACACCTCAACCCGAACCGCAAACCGTTGATCTGCGTCCAAGCCGCGCTGAACTACTTCAACGCGGACCAGAACGTCCTGACCCGGATGTTCACTATCGAATACACCCATTGGTTCGACTCGATGCTTCCCGGCTTGGACAACTCAGGAATTCCGCTTCCGCTGGGCGGCACCTCCAACCACTTTGTCACCTCGCTGCTCAAGGAAGTGGGCGCTTGGGACCCCTGGAACGTCACGGAAGATGCGGACCTGGGCCTCCGGGCCGCCGTGGACGGATACCGGGTGGGCGTCATCAACTCCACCACCTGGGAAGAAGCATGCTCGCAGGTACCGGCATGGATCAAGCAACGTACCCGATGGATCAAGGGCTACATGGTGACCTCCGCCGTCAACACCCGGAACACTATGCGGTACATCAAAAGCACAGGCGTTGCCGGCGCCGTCGGGTTCCTGGGCCTGATCCTGGGCACACCTCTGGCGTTCCTGGCCTACCCGCTGGTGGTGGGCTTCACTGTAGTCACGTACATCGGCTACGACATTGTTGGCCTGGTCCTGCCCGGATGGCTGCTGGTGGGCGGCGTGGTGTCCATGCTGTTCGGCAACGCCATGATGATCATCGTCTCCGGGGTGGCCACCTTCCGCAGGCACGGCTGGAGGATCGCCATCTTCGCGCTGCTCAACCCGTTCTACTGGGTGCTGCACTCCATAGCGGCCTGGCGGGCGGCCTGGCAGATGCTCACCAGCCCGCACAAGTGGGAGAAGACGCCGCACGGCCTTGAGGCCGAATATCACGACGACGGCCACTGGGTTGGCTGATCTTGAGCAAATCTTGAGCAAATGCCGCAGTGAGATTGAGTAAGCGTAGCCACACTGATCTCAAAGCCGCAGGATGACCAGCTGAGGGGGTTGGACACGGTGCTCGATGCTTTCTCGGTACGGGTTGCTTTAGGCGTGATTACAGTGACCCTCCTGGTGCTGTTCTGCGCCTCCTTCCACCGCACCCGCTCGCCGTATGCCGGCTGGTGGAGCCTGGCCCTGCTGGAGTTCATGGTGGGCAACGCAGCCTTCCTGCTCAACGGCACCCCCCACCAGCAGTGGGCGAATCCCGTGGGCAACATTTTGGTGGTGGCCGGAGCGTTCAGCGTCTGGGCAGGAGCAAAAACCCTGCGGGACCGGAAAGCCGCGCCCTGGCAGCT
>NZ_JABMCX010000362.1 GCF_013179505.1 Paenarthrobacter sp. CM16
CAGCCCTGACCGATCTTCTGGGCGGGCAACCAGCCGCCGCTGCCGTTGCTGGGGTACAACCACAGGTTGCCCCCGGTATCGCGGGCGAAGATGTCCCCTGTCCCGTCCGCGTTGAAGCCCTTACCGCGGGTTTTGTCGGCCAATGGACCCACAAGGTCAACAACTTCGGTGATAGCCGAGCCTGCGTCGAAGCGGGCCGTTACTCCGGCCGTGATGATGTTTCCCTTGTCAGCCATGGTTGTCCGGTAGTCCCGGGACGTGGCGCCCGGAATGGGAGTGCCGTTGCGCTTCCAGACGTATGTATAGCCAGGCTGCCCGCCCTCGGGATCGACACCTGCGGCACCGTGCTCCAGCCGGAGGACGCCGCCCACTGACGCGTCTCCGGTGATGCGCAGGTTGCTGACCCAGACCCTGCGGGGCATCGGCCCGAACGCCAAAGTGGAGACGCTGGCGGGCAGATACCCTGCCGCCCGGGCAGTCATCTTCACCCAAACCATGTTTGCGGGGTCGGAGGACATGTTGGACTGGTACTCGTCCGTTACGGCGTAGTCGATGGGATTGCCGTTCCGGTACCACTGAAAGTCGGAGAGAACTGGTTCCACGGGCCATGTTCCACGCTGGATACTGAGGACCGTATTGGGAACCAGATCCCCCGCAATACTCGGCGCCACCGAAGGAGTCAGCTTCTGCAGCACCTTCGCAGGGTTGCTCACCGTAAAGTCGCCGGCGGAAAGTGCTGCCCGCACGGCGGTTCCCATCGGAACCGGCGATGTCCGCTCCAAGGTGCCGTCACGAACGTAGCTGTCCTTGGCCAAACCGTCGAAGTAGGAGACCTCGATGCGCTCCAGCGTGTACTTACCGGAAGCTTGGGCGGCAGTGATTGCCCCTGTCGCCGTAACGGTCTGGGGTCCCGGCGCCGGGGTGCCTGTCCATGCCAGCTCGAAGGTGGTGACCTCCGAAGCGTCGCGGTAGATCAGGCGGACTGACTGGGCAAGCTGTGAGAGTTTCACTTGCACCCCGGACGTTTGTCCGGGAGCGAAGATGGCCTTGGCCGGCAGGAGGGAGGTAGGAACAGGAGCAACGTACGGCAGCAGCGGGTTCTTGATCTTGAAGTCCAGTGCCACGGGATCACCAAGAGGCGAGGTGCCCGTTCCGGGCGGGTAGACGCCGCCGCCGCGGTAGTACACCTGGGAGGTGCCCGCAGTCGTGATCACCTGGACGTAGCTCACCTCGATCGTGCCGTTTGGCCATGAGGACGCGGAAGCGATGCCGGCAACAGTTCCGGCCTTGGCGCCGGCGGAGGTCCAGGCCATAATGTGGGTTCCCGCAGCACTCCGCAGCCCCACTTCAACACGCTTGACCGCAGCGGAGGTGGTGAAGGAAAAGCTGACTGGAGCGCCGGCGTCGACTGTTAGTGGGGAGGCCCGCGTAAATGTGGAGAGGACCGGCGTGGCGGCCATGGCAGGTGAAACCGGCGTCACAACAACAGCCGCCAGAACAACGGCAACCGTCATCAAAAGCGCGCGAACCACGGTGGACGCAGCACGAAAGCGCAGAGCAGGATGAGACCCCAAGATTCCCCCAATTGGTGCAGACCAGAGCGGCCTGTGGAGGCCAATTGAGTTGAGGATACAGCCCGGCATCCCTGGGGACAGCTATTGGGATTGGATTAGCGTTATTCTCCCGAATGTGTCGTGGGTCAAACCCGAAACTCAACCAAAATCGGCTTAGAACACCGCTGTGAACGCGCCCCAGCCCCAACCGACAACGCCAGCGCCCTTCCAGCCTCCGCTGCCATTGCCGTAGTACATGTTCAGCTGGCCGGCGGAGTCGATGGCCCAGACATCGTTGATGCCGTCGCCGTTGAAGTCGCCTGCGCCGCCGATGCGTGCCATGACGTTCCAGCCGGTGCCGACGGCGCGCGCTGTAGTCCAGCCTCCGCTGCCGTTCCCGCCGTAGAGCCGGAGGTTCCCGGCATTGTCGCGGCCCATGACATCGGGATTCCCGTCGCCGTCGAAGTCGCCCGGGGAGAAGACCTGGCTCAAGGCATCCCAACCTTGGCCTACCGCGCCGGGGGAGCGGAAACCGCCGCTGCCGTTGCCGGGGTAGAGGACCAGGGCTCCTGCGGGCGTGCGTGCCAGAAGGTCGTTGGTGCCGTCCCCGGAAAAGTCGCCGGCCGGAATGACGGCGTCAAAGACGTCCCAACCCCAGCCGACTTCCTTGCGGGGCAGCCATCCGCCGGTTCCGTTGCCCGGGTAGAGGAACAGGGTGCCGGCGTCGTCGCGTGCCAGGACGTCGTTGAACCCGTCGCCGTTGAAGTCGCCGGCGTTGAACACGCGGTCAAAGACATCCCAGCCATATCCGATTGTCTTCGCGGCCTGCCAGCGTCCGGCGCCGTCGGTGGGGTAGAGCAGCAGGTTCGCCGAGGCGTTCCGGGCGAACAGGTCCAAGGAGGTACCGGCGTCGAATCCTGCTGTGTGGGCTTTGTTCCTGACCACGGTGCGGCTGTACACGGTGAAGGGCCGCGTGGCAGTGACCGGATTGCCGGCCTGGACTACTGCACGGAAGCCCACGACGGCGCCACGGTCGGCCGCGGTCAGCGTGTAGGTTTTGGCGGTGGCCCCGTTGATCGGGGTACCGTTCCGCACCCATTCATACCTGATGCTGACGGTACCGCCGGCTGTTCCGGTGGAAACGCCGGCCTCGTTGAAGAGGCCGGTGAGTTTCTCGCCGATGGTCAGTTTGCCCAGGAGCGTGGGGGCAGTTGCGGTGATGGGCGAGGTGGGTGTGAGCGGCAGGGAGGATGCCGATACAGCCCGGTAGCCTGACCGGGTGGCCGTGACCCTGACGGACAGGGTCTGGTCGAGGTCGGCTTCGGCTACCCGGTAGCTGTTGACGGTGGCGCCGGCTATGGGCTGACCGTTCCGCAGCCATTGGTAAGCGAAGCCGGTGGGCGGGTAGGTCCAGGTGCCGTTGTCCGTGGTCAGTACTTGGTCATAGCGTGCCACCCCGGACACCACTGGTGGCTTGGTGTTGGGATTGTCGATGAGCGGAAAGTTGGGGTTGTTCACGGCGAAGTCGACGCCGTCCAAAGCGCCAGGCCGCTGCGTAGGTGCTTCGAGGCCTTGGCTCAAGGAGAGGATGTTGCCGTCGCGGCCATAGCGCACGGACCCTTGCCCGGAAGGAAGCACAATGTTGACGCTGAGGAGTTTGTACCGGCCCGTTCGTTTGAATGCGCTTCCGTTGACCGGCACTTTGGCCTGCGCACTGTAGGGCCCCGGAGCGGTACTGGTGGGTCCGTAGAGGATGGCCTGCTCCAACGTGTCCTCGTTGACGTAGGCGAAGCCGACTTCCTGGGCAGGGCCGCTGAGGGTGAAGGACAGGGAGATGACGTTGCCGGGAACCACTGTGGCAGGTGATGTCCGCGTGACGACGGTGGGGAGCGGCGCCGGTCCTGCCGCGGTTGCCCGCGTCGGTGGGATGGCGATGGCGAGGGCGGCGCACAGGAGTACTGCCAGCAAGAGATGGAAACCACGCCGCGTGGGCTGCCGTGAAGGAAGAACGGAAGAATGAAGTGTCATGGAATCCCCCAATCTTTAGAAGACTGCGCTGAAACCGCCCCAGCCCCAGCCGATGGCACCGGCGCCGTTCCAACCGCCGTCGCCGTCGCCGTAGTAGGCGAGCAGTTGGCCGGAGCCGTCCACCGCATAGACGTCTACGTTGCCGTTGCCGTCAATGTCGCCCGCCGCGCCGATGGTAGTCATGCCGCCCCAGCCCTGGCCAACCACAGCCATGCCGGCCCAGCCGCCCGCGCCGTTGCCTTTGTAGAGGCGCAAGGCTCCAGCGGCGTCGCGTGCCATGACATCTACGTTGTGGTCGCCGTCGAAGTCGCCAGGGGTGATGATTTTGTTGACCGCGTTCCAACCTGTGCCCACCACGGAACGGTTGAGCCAGCCGCCTTTGCCGTTGCCCGGGTAGAGGTAGAGGAGG
>NZ_JABMCX010000363.1 GCF_013179505.1 Paenarthrobacter sp. CM16
TTCTGTTGCAGTCCGGACAACAAGGCCAAGTGCACCAAGAGCCAGGACAGAAAGGCAAGGATGCCTTGCAACTGAAGGCGCTTGCGGCCCAACTCTGCCACTGCGGCGCCGCGGCCAACCATCGCCATATAACCTTTGTCCACGTAGCGGAATGGAGTCCGCCCCTCCCCGCCGAGGTCCGCGAGGATGTTCTTGGCCGCCCATTTTCCAGCCTGTTGAGCTACAGAACCCAGCTGGGGCAGCTTTGCCCCCGTGGAATCCGTAATGTTTGCCGCATCGCCAATGACATAGACGCCGTCCACGTCAGGAGCGGTCAGGTCAGGAAGGACGTCAACGCGGCCCCCTCTCCCCTGGGCAAGGCCGGAGCCGGCAATGAGGTCGCCCGCTTTGAGGCCCCCGGCCCACACCACAATTTGTCCAGGCACGGAACTGCCGTCCGCCAAAGTCACCCCGTCCGGCCGGACCTCGGTAACGCCCACTCCCATATGAAGTTGGACGCCCACCTTCTTCAAATGATCGGTGGCATAGCTCTGGGACTTGGCGGAGAACATATTCAGGACGCTGGGAACCATGTCCACCAAATGCACCCGGCACCGTGCCGCGAGCTCGGGCGAGAAATATTTGCTCACCACGTATTTGACGTTTTCCGCCATCGCTCCTGCGGTCTCCACACCGGTGGGTCCGCCTCCCACCACCACAACATCCACCGAACCGTCAGGGTTTCTGTCGGCTTGGTCCAGAAGCCTGGTGAGGCCGGTGCCAAGTCGTGTGGCGTCGGTGACGGAGTACAGCGGGAACGCCAGCTCTTCCGCACCCGGGGTATTGAAGAAGTTCGGAACCGCCCCTACTGCGATCACCAGAGTATCTGCGCGCATGGTTCGGCCATCCGAGGTGGTGACCAGCCGCTCTGCCGCACTGACGGACTCGACCTTGGCTGTCAGGACTTTGACCGTTTTGAAGCGGCGGAAAACTGAACGCAGCGGGCGGGCAATGGCGGAGACACCTATTTGGGACGTCGCCACTTGGTACAGGAGCGGCTGGAACTGGTGGTAATTGTTCGAATCGATCAGCAGGACCCGCACGCCTTTGCGCCCCAGTTCCTTGGCTGCGGCTACGCCCGCAAATCCGGCACCGACAATGATGACTTGGTATGAGTCCTCCATGCGAGCAACTTACTTCACTCCCCGTCCGGGCAAAAGGGGTTGTGGCTTACGCTCATGCGTTTACCAACTGGCCCCGTGGGTACGCAGTGGGTAGTGTTCTGCATTCGGCAACGCACACGGAGGAGTGATCTTTGTGAATGAGGACGGGCTGACGGAGGCAGTGCAGGAGGCCGGTGCCGTAGAGCTGCTGTTGATCCGGCACGGTGAGAGCGAAGGCAACGTCGCTGCCACGGAGGCACGCCTGGCCGGGGCGGAAGTTATCCAGGTTCCGGCCCGGGATGCCGACGTGAACTTGTCCGGCACCGGACAGGAGCAGGCGAAAGCACTGGGAACGGCATTGGCACGCATCGCAGAAGAGTTCCGCCCGGACGCCGTGGTGTCCTCCCCTTATGCCCGTGCCAGACAGACAGCGGAAATCGCCGTTGAGGCGGCCGGCTGGCCGATAAAAATCCGCAGCGACGAACGCCTCAGGGACAGGGAACTGGGGATCTTGGACCGGCTGACACGCTTGGGCGTTGAAAGGCGGTACCCGGATGAAGCCGAGCGGCGTCTTTGGCTCGGCAAACTCTACTACCGGCCGCCTGGTGGTGAGTCCTGGGCCGATGTTGCCCTCCGCCTGCGGTCAGTCCTGGACGAGCTCAACACTTTGGGCAGGGGGCACCGGGTGATGTTGGTCTGCCACGATGCCGTCATCCTGCTGGTCCGCTATGTGCTGGAAGGGATGTCCGAGGACCAAATACTGGACCTTGCTGCGAGCACGTCGGTGCTGAATGCGTCCATTACCCGTTATGTACGGCCCACGGGCGCCGGCCCATGGGAACTGGAGAGCTTCAATGTGGCCGACCATCTGAGCGAGCAGGGAGTGGCCGTGACCGAACATGCAGGAGACGCCAGTGTCCACCCGCAGTGATTCGAGCGCTCCGGTTCTGGTGACGCCCTCCCTTCTCCGGGACTGGCCTTTGCCGGCACCGGGCGAGGACAAATACTCGCGCGGAGCCGTTCTGGTCATCGGAGGGGCCCGGACCACTCCCGGCGCGGCGCTGCTGGCCGGCACCGCAGCGCTCCGTGCCGGAGCCGGGAAAATAACCCTGGCAGTTGCCGAGTCCGTCGCCGCTCAACTCGGCGTGGCACTGCCTGAATGCGGCGCCATAGGCTTGCCGGAAAACATCAATGGCTCCGTGACCGGCGACGGCCTGGACCGTGTTGCCCGCAACCTGGAGAAAGCGGATGCCGTCCTGATCGGGCCGGGCCTGGACGACGTCGACCTCGCTGAGGCACTGCTGCGGGCGTTGCTGGAGCGGGAGCAATCCGACGGCGGTGCCGGCGCCGCGGGAGGTCCCGCCGTCGTGCTTGATGCTTTTGCCCTCGGAGTGCTGGTGAACATCGAGGAAGAGCTCGAACCGTGGCGGGGACGGTTGATCCTGACCCCCAATCCAACCGAAGCAGGAATCCTGCTTGGCCGTGACGTGGAGGACCTCGAACGCGATGTTGCCGCTGTGGCTGATCGCTTCGATGCCGTGGTGAGCTGCCAGGGCGTGATTGCCGGGCCATCGGGCGGCGGCAGCGGGAACCTCTGGAAGATCACCACCGGGTACGGCGGGCTGGGAACGTCCGGCAGCGGGGACGTTCTCACAGGCGGCGTCGCCGGACTGCGGGCGCGGGGAACCAGCGATGCCCAGGCAGCCTGCTGGGGCACCCACCTCCATGCCGCGGCGGCGGACCGCTTGGCCAGCAAGCTCGGCCCCTTGGGATTCCTGGCACGCGAACTGGCCGATGAACTGCCGGCACTGATGCTGGAACTCAACACCTGAAACCGGCACCAGGCACCTAGGCGGGCTTCAGCAACCCGTGCTCGACGACGGCGGAACGGGACAGCGTTTTGTAGCCCTCCTGCTCGAACAGGACTGTGATGACATCATCCTCGTGGCGCATCACCAGGCCCGGCCCCCATTCCTTGTGCACCACAGTGGACTGGAGGGGAAACGGCTCAACTGCGTTGGATGCAGGCGCTTGCTGCGTTTGGTCCGGAGCGTTTTGGTGTTGCGCGTCGGCGCATGAGTCGCAGTTTCCGCAGGGCTCCGGCATGTCCTCACCGAAATAGCCGAGCAGGAACTGACGGCGGCAACTGTCCGTCTCCGCATAGGCGCGCATCATGGTCAGCCGCGACTGTTCCACGCGCTGCCGGGCCTCGGCGCGTTCGACGGCGCGCCGCACCAAGGTGGACAACCTGGCTTTCGAATCAAGCCGCGTTCCGCGCTTGCCCGTGCTGACGGCGCCCGCTTCTTCCAGCTGGTTGACCAGTGCGGTAATCCTCCGGGCGGGAAGGCCCGTGAGCTCCGTCAACGCCGTCTTCGGAGCAGGAGCACCGGCATTCTTGACGACTTTCAACACGGACATCAGCGCGTCAACGTCCGGGGCATGGGTGCTGAAGAACTTGCGCAGCCCCAGGTCCTCGGCACGGTAGTGCAGGATCGCTTCCGCTGGTTCGCCGTCGCGGCCGCCCCGGCCGATCTCCTGGTAGTAGGAGTCCAATGACTCGGGAATGTCGGCGTGCACCACGAACCGCACATTGGGCTTATCGATCCCCATGCCGAACGCCGTAGTGGCAACCACTACGTCCAGCTGGTCATCCATGAATGCCTCATGGATGGCCTCCCGGTCCTTGTCCGACCTGCCTGCGTGATACGCCTCCGCACGGAGCCCGGCATCGGCCAGTTTGGCCGCGTACTTTTCGCTGTCCTTGCGGGTGGCAACATACAGCAGCCCCACACCCTGGGCCTTGGCCAGTGAGGCTACGTGTTCCAGCACGGCT
>NZ_JABMCX010000364.1 GCF_013179505.1 Paenarthrobacter sp. CM16
CTGGCCGACGGAAAAGATCGTGCTGAATCTTTGGGGCGGACATACGCAATTCGAGAACTTCACGGCATCACCGGGGCGTTCCGTGGTGGTTGCCTTGGCCGGACCAGCGTCCAACTTTGTCTTGGCAGCCGGGATGTGGGCAGTCCTTTCCACCGGCGCCCTCAGCGGAGTATCGGACATCCTCGCGAATATCCTGATGTGGGCCAATCTCCTCATCGGCCTGTTCAACGTCCTCCCCGGTCTGCCCTTGGACGGCGGAAGGCTCGTTGAGTCGGCCGTGTGGAAGGCCACGGGCAGCCAGGACAAAGGAACCATCGCAGCCGGCTGGTCCGGACGCATCATCGTCGCAGCCTTGGTCATTTGGTTCATCGGCCTTCCGCTCATCAGCGGTTCTCCCCTTGACATCAACCTCATGCTGATCACCGTCCTCGTCTGCGGCTTCCTGTGGATGGGTGCTTCGAGTTCGATTCACCACGCAAAACTTCGCAGCCGCCTCTACCTCGTGAGCGCCGCGGGCCTGGCAGAGCGTGCCGTCGGCATCCCGAACTCCGCCACTGTGGCCGACGTCCTGGACATATCACCGTCCGGTAGTCCCGCCGTCGTGATTTGCGGACCCGACGGCAAGCCCCAGGGTGTGGTGGACTTCGGCGCTGCTGCCGCTGTACCTCCCCAGTCAACGACCACGACGCCCGTCACCGCAGTAGCCCACGCCCTTGGGGCCGGCGCGTACGTTCCGGAATGGTCCAAAGGCCAGGAACTGATCCAATACTTGGCACGGCTGGAGGGCGGCGAATACGCTGTGGTGGACCACAACGGAATCGTCACCGGACTTCTCCGCCAGCAGGCAGTAGTGACGGCTATAACAGGCAAGGAAGCCCGCCGGAGCGGGCGGGCCTGACATCCTTGCCGGTAGAGTTGCATGCCGGCGGTTTTACCGAAGAACCCAGTGATTTTTGGCGCCCATCCGCCAGCAAGATGATGCGGCCCAGCCGTACAGGAGCGAGGAACAGCACATGAGCAGCGAAACCGCCGCCCCCGAAGCAAACGCAGGCACCGAAGAGACGTCCGCCGGCACGGCAGTCACCGGCCAGCCGACGGGAGCTGCACGTCGCCGCGGGCCCTTCCGCGTTGGAGAGCGGGTCCAGCTCACTGACGAACGCGGTCGCATGAACACCATCACCTTGGAAGTGGGCGGGGCTTTCCACACCCACCGCGGCTTCCTGAACCACGACGAAATCATCGGCAAAGTCGATGGCTCGGTGGTCAGCAACAACGTGGGCCAGCAATACCAGACCCTGCGGCCGCTGATCTCAGACTTCGTCTTGTCCATGCCCCGGGGCGCCGCTGTGGTCTACCCGAAGGACGCCGGTCAGATCGTGACCATGGCGGACATCTTTCCGGGCGCACGCGTCGTTGAAGCCGGTGTCGGCTCCGGCGCCCTCTCCATCTCCCTGCTGCGCGCCGTAGGCGACGGCGGATACCTCCACTCGTTTGAGCGTCGCGAAGAATTCGCTGACATCGCTCGCGGCAACGTGGAGACCATTTTCGGCGGACCGCACCCCGCGTGGCAGATTTCCCTGGGTGACTTCCAGGAAGAGGTGGTCAAGGCCGAGGCTCCCGGATCCGTGGACCGCGTGGTCCTGGACATGCTCGCGCCCTGGGAGTGCCTCGACGCCGTGGCCACCGTCCTGGCTCCGGGTGGTGTGTGGATCAACTATGTAGCAACCGTCACCCAGTTGTCGCGCACAGCAGAGGCCATCCGCGCAGACGGACGCTTCACCGAGCCGGACGCCTGGGAGTCGATGGTCCGCGGTTGGCACCTTGAGGGCCTTGCCGTCCGTCCGGACCACCGCATGGTGGCTCACACCGGCTTCCTCCTGGTGACGCGCCGCCTTGCTGACGGAGTGACCGGAATTTCCGTCAAGCGCCGCCCGTCCAAGACGGAGTTCAGCGAAGAAGACCTGAACGCATGGACCCCCGGTGCTGTAGGGGAGCGGTCAGTTTCGGACAAGAAACTTCGCCGGGCAGCCCGCGACGCCATCGCCGGAACCAACGTCCAGGATGATCCCACAGTCACAAACTGACAAAGGTCACAATAGGGTCCGCATTCCGAATGTCACCCAGCACCCTGAGCTTTTCGGGACTAAGGTCTTCTTAAGCGCAGGAAGGGGCTGATGAATCGTGGATACGTCAAACAACGACCTTGGACGGCCGACGCCGGAAGAAGCACACGCCGCAGCAGGAGAAGCAGCAAGCCCGGGGCATGCCGCAGTCCAACCGCCCGAACCTTCGAGTGATCTGACGGTTGCCGAACGGCAAATCAATATCCTCCGGGACAAACTTCGCCACATTGACCGCCAGTTGGCTGCGGCAACCCAGAACAACGGCAAACTTGTCAGCATGCTGGAGACGGCGAAGGCCGAGATCCTCCGCTTGAAAGGTGCCCTTGAGCAGGAGGGCCAGCCGCCGTACAGCTTCGGGACCGTGGTGCAGATCAACCCGCGGAAGCAGCCTTCGGCCGGCAGTTCCAGCCAGGCCGCCACGGAAGAGTCTGTGGACATCTTCAATGCAGGCCGGAAGATGCGGGTGGGCGTAAGCCCTCTTGTCAACGTCAACCAACTTGCCGTGGGACAGGAAGTGCTCCTGAACGAGGCCTTGCTGGTGGTCGCCGGCCTCGGCTACGAACGTGCAGGCGAACTGGTTACGCTCAAGGAAATGCTCGGCAAAGACCGCGCGCTGGTAGTGGGCCGGGCGGATGAAGAACGTGTGGTGCGGTTGTCCGGCGCACTGCAGAGCGTTCACCTGAAGGTAGGCGATGCCCTGTCCTTGGATTCGCGGACCGGCTATGCCCTGGAGAAAGTGCCGCGGGCCGAGGTAGAGAACCTCGTCCTCGAAGAAGTCCCGGATATCACTTACCAGGACATCGGCGGCCTTGGTCCGCAGATCGAACAGATCCGCGACGCCGTGGAGCTGCCGTTCCTGCATCCGGACCTCTACCGCGAGCATGGACTGAAAGCTCCCAAGGGCATCCTGCTCTACGGCCCTCCCGGGTGCGGCAAGACCCTTATTGCCAAGGCCGTAGCAAACTCCCTGGCTGCCCGCGCGGCCGAACGCGCCGGTAATACCGATCTCAAGAGCTACTTCCTGAACATCAAGGGACCGGAACTGCTGGACAAATATGTGGGCGAGACCGAGCGCCATATCCGGTTGATCTTCTCCCGGGCACGGGAAAAGGCATCCGACGGCAGCCCGGTGGTTGTCTTCTTCGACGAAATGGATTCGCTGTTCCGCACCCGCGGCACCGGTGTTTCCTCGGATGTCGAAACCACCATCGTGCCCCAGCTGCTCAGTGAGATCGACGGTGTGGAGCGACTGGACAACGTGATTGTCATTGGCGCCTCCAACCGTGAAGACATGATCGATCCCGCCATCCTCCGCCCTGGTCGCCTGGACGTGAAGGTGAAGATCCAGCGCCCTGACGCCGAAGCAGCAGCGGACATCTTTGGCAAGTACATCACCACCGACCTCCCGTTCCACGCCCAGGACCTGGCTGAGTATGGCGGAGACGTACAAGCCACAGTCGACGCCATGGTCCAGCGCACCGTGGAAGCCATGTACTCCACCGAAAAGTCCAACGAGTACCTTGAGGTCACCTATGCCAACGGCGACACCGAAATGCTCTACTTCAAGGACTTCAACTCCGGCGCCGTAGTGCAGAACGTGGTGGACCGCGCCAAGAAGTACGCCATCAAGGACCTCCTGACCAACAACCAGAAGGGGCTCAGGATCGAGCACTTGCTGCGGGCCGTGGTGGATGAATTCCGCGAGCACGAGGACATGCCCAACACCACCAACCCTGACGACTGGGCACGGATCTCCGGCAAGAAGGGCGAGCGGATCACTTACATCCGCACCATCGTCCAGGGCAA
>NZ_JABMCX010000365.1 GCF_013179505.1 Paenarthrobacter sp. CM16
CGCTACGCGGAGCTCGTCCTCCCGTTCGCGTAACACGTGATCCTCCCGCGGATGCCCTAAGCTCCGCGGGAGGATCACTCCAAGAACAAGCGGGTTCCTGCCACGGTCACGGCGGGGGCCCGCTTTTTGGTGCCCTGTTTGTGTGTCCGTCCTGGCAGCGTGTACGGCCATCACCCACTTTGAATCCTGGACGGCCGGACACGCCGCAATATGGGTGTGTCGCGGCGCCTATGAGCTCCAAAGCAGGTGGTGGCGGTACACCGGGTTTGTGTCGGCTGTGAGTCGGCGAACGGGCAAGTGAGATAAAAGGTACACAGCTGAAACATTGCGTCGATGGGAGGAAACAATGCCCACCTACGCTGGTTTTACCTGGACAAAGAGGTCCACGAAAACCACTGAAAGGACACCACCATGATGCTCTTGAAGACCCTCAGCTTCTTCCTCGATGCCAGCGGCAGCCACAGCGGACCCTCCGGCGAATCCAGCCCCGATCACTCCCCCGCTGTTACCGTGCGCCTGACGTCCAGCGCATGGGAAGGTTGGTGGGACGACGCCGATCAGGGCTTCCCCGCAGAAGCCTGAACCGTCAGCTCCGGAGGCTTGTGCGGCTCAGGATGCCCGCGCCGCTAGCTGCATCTTGGCCTTCGGCAACCCGATAAAGGTGACCGATCCGCCGTCGTGCCCTTCCAATACGAGGCTGATGTTCCGTGAGCCTTCTTGAGGTTCCACGGAGCTGACCTGGAAAATCTCACCACCGATCCGGACGTTGTCGCCGCCCTTGATGGCCTTGAGCTTCTTGTGTTGCATATCAGTTCTCACGGCGACGATCTCCCTTGCTTGTCCGGTCCGGCTGGTCACCGTGATTTTCCCGGATTTCCTCGCCGTCCCGAATGACTTGGTCTTCCTTTTCCTGCATCTTGTCGCTCTTCTTGGTATCGCGCGGCGGGAGCTGGATGCTCTTTTCGGCTTCAATACCGCCCTGCAGTTGGCGCCCGCGTTCCATCTCGGCGTCAAACTCGGCACCGAACAGCAGGGACATGTTCAGGATCCAAAGCCACAGCAGCATGATGATGACGCCGGCCAGAGCGCCGTAGGTCTTGTTGTAGTTGCTGAAGTTGGCCACGTAGAAACCAAATCCCAACGACGCCAAGGCAAAGATCACCAGCGCGGTGAAGGAACCCATGCTCATCCACCGGAACTTGGGCTGCTTTACGTTGGGAGTGAAGTAGTAGAGGACTGCGATGATGGCCACCACGATCAAGATCAGGACCGGCCACTTGGCAATGTTCCAGACTGTCAGGGCCGCCTCTGACAGGCCAATGGCACCGCCGATGGCCTCTGCTACCGGGCCGCTCAGGACCAGCATGGCCGCAGCGATTGCGGCACCGACCACGGCAACGATGGTAACCGCGAGCATGGTTCCGCGCAGTTTGACGAACCCGCGGCCTTCATCCACTTCATAGACCCGGTTCATGGCCCTGCTGAAGGCTGTGGTGTAGCCGGACGCCGACCAGAGCGCCACCAAAATACCGAAAACCAAGGCGAGGCCGGCCGTATTTGACTGCGTCAGTTCCTCGATCGGCTGGCGCATGGCGTCCACACCCGGCCCCGGCGCGAACTGCTGAACGATGTCGAGCAACGCCGTGGTGGTGCGTCCGGCGTCGCCGAAGATGCCAATCAGCGAGACCAACGCCAAAAGCGCAGGGAAAAGGGAGAGCACAGCGTAATACGTCAGGCCGGCTGCAGCATCGGGACACTGATCCTTGGTGAACTCCCGGAGCGTCCGCTTGGCGATGTACATCCAAGTGGGCTTGACGAGATCGTTGGGGCTGTCCGGCTTCCGCGAATCTTCCGGGGAAGGGGCGGTCTGCTCCTTGGCTGTGCTGGTGTGGGCTGAGTCTTGTGTAGTCATGGGGCACTCGTCCGTGGGGTTGGTTTTCGCGAACAACTGACTCATCAATAGTAAGCATGCTGATGAATGATGCGAAAGAACCCACGCCGAATTGCCGCCGATCCATAGGCGAAACTAGGCCAGCTTGCTCGCCAAAAGGAACTCGAACGGCGACTCAATGACCGACCTGATGACCTGTCCGGCAGCCCCAAGAAGGGTGCCGGAGTGCTCCAAGCTGGAAACACCCAGGCTATCCGGCTCCAGGAGCCCCGGCGCATAGCGCTCCAAGCTCATAAGCAACGCCGGCCTCAGCCACTCTGCCAGCAAGGCAAAGTGCCCACCGAGGACTACGGCGTCAATGTCCATCAAGCGGGCCGAGGAGGCGAGCGCGACGCCCAAGTACCGCCCGGCGTCGTGCACTGCCTTCAGCGCGCCGGGATCCCGGGCGGCGAGGGCGGCCAGGAGCTGCTCCGTCCGATCTGCCAGTGAGCCGTCAGGGATATTGGCGGCGTCGAAGATTGCCTCTTGGCCGGCGAAAGTTTCCAGGCACCCCGCCCCGCCGCAGGAACACTCCGGCCCCTCCGGATGGACAACAATATGGCCCAGTTCGCCCGCCGATCCCCCGGGGCCCACATAGAGGTCGGAGCCAATAATGACACCGCCACCAACACCTACTTCGCCGGAGACGTAGAGGAAATCTGCGGGCCCCCCGCCGTACCAAAGTTCGCCGAGGGCAGCACTGTTGGCCTCGTTGGACAGCCGGACGCCAAGGGGCGCACCCTCAAGCAAGGAACCGGGCTGCAATTGCTCGTTTTCCCAGTGGAGGTTGGGGGCGGACAGGACCATGTTCCGCTGCTCATCCACCAGGCCCGGGACGGCCAGGCCTCCACCAAGGATGGCCACGTTTTCGACTGCCGCTGCGGCAACCGCTTCAGCCACCAAACTTCCCAGCCGCTGCATGACCTCTTGGGGTGCCATGCCCCGGTTCCGCGATTCCACAATGGAATGGAAGCGGAGATTACCGCCCAGATCCACCAACCCCACGGCAAGGTAGTCAACGTTGATTTCCATGCCCACCACGCCGCGTCGCGAACTGAGCTCCAGCCCCTGGCCAGGCCTTCCCCGCTCTCCATCGCGGTAGAGGCCCACTTCGGAAACAAGGCCCGACTCCACCAGATCCGCCACGAGGCTGGAGACCGCCGCCTTGGTAAGACCCGTTCCGGCTGCGAGTTGCGCACGGCTGGGCTTGGCATCGCCGGTCCGGGCAATGGAGTCCAGGACCAGCGAAAGATTTCGACGGCGGACATCGCCTACGCGGCCGGGCGCTGCTGACTCGTTCACTGGCGTGGGACTCCCTGCGGATTTGAAAAATTGTTGCTGGCTTCCATTGACCATGATCCATCATCCCCCATATAGTTCAGATTGAAAACTAATTGGAGTGCTTTTCTACGCCTCCTTCCCCAGTGCTTTGCAAAGGAGCAAAATGACCCCGCAGCCCACCCCGCAGGACCGCTTCACCTTCGGCCTCTGGACCGTCGGTTGGACCGGCGCCGATCCTTTCGGCGTCGCTACCCGCCCGGCCCTTGACCCGGTGGAAGCAGTGCACAAGCTCAGCGAGCTTGGCGCGTACGGCATCACTTTCCACGACAATGACCTGATTCCTTTTGATGCCACCGCATCCGAGCGCGAGCTGATCCTCAAGAACTTCAAGGCAGCCTTGGCTGAGACCGGCCTGAAGACACCCATGGTCACCACCAACCTGTTCAGCCACCCCGTCTTCAAGGACGGCGGCTTTACCTCGAACGATCGCTCCATCCGCCGCTTCGCACTGAGCAAGATCCTCCGCAACATCGATCTCGCCGCCGAGCTTGGCGCCGAGACGTTCGTGATGTGGGGCGGTCGCGAAGGCAGCGAATATGACGGTTCCAAGGACCTCTCGGCAGCACTGGACCGCATGAAGGAAGGCGTGGACACCGCCGCCGGTTACATCAAGGAAAAGGGCTACAACCTCCGGATCGCACTGGAGCCGAAGCCGAA
>NZ_JABMCX010000366.1 GCF_013179505.1 Paenarthrobacter sp. CM16
TTTACTCCAGTGGCTTTATGAGGAACGCCTCCACGGAACGACAGCGCCAAATATCAGCGGCTTTCCCAACAGCAAGTACGGAAGTTTCTACGGGAAAAAGTTCACCGATCACGAAATCAAGCAAGCCTCACTTACTCTCCGGGAGCGTCAGCTCATAAGAGGCAAAGCAGGAATGGGCGGACCGATCATCCGCCCTGAAATATCGGACCGCGGAATCCAGATAATTGAAGCGCAAGATAGTGCGGCTGCACAAGCGAGCGAGATTGAAGATCTTGTAGATGTCAGTGACAAAGGAGAGACCGGTCCAGCTGGCCGAGTCTTCATCGTTCACGGGCATGATGAGGCAAGAAAGTATCAGCTGGCGCGTTTCCTGCGTGATCTCACCGGCCATGAGCCCGTGATACTTCATGAACAGCCCAACCGGGGTTCTGTACTCATCGAAAAGCTGGAGAGCAGCGCAGCGAAGACAGGATTTGCTGTCGTTCTCCTGACGGGCGACGATTTCGGCCGCGCAAAGGCAACGACGGGTGAAAGGCCACGTGGACGACAAAACGTTGTCTTCGAACTCGGGTTCTTCATTGGCGCCCTAGGACGTTCCAAGGTCGCAGTTCTGATGGAACCCGGCGTCGAGGAACCTGGGGACGTGACGGGGATCGTGTACACCCCACTCGACGCCGCCGGCGCTTGGAAAAGTGCGCTGGCAACGGAGATCGACGCAGCTGGAATCACTATCGATTGGTCGGCGCTGAGGCGGTAGTTTCGTTTCTCACTTAGCGAACCCGGACATGTTGCTCGCTGAGCCAGCGATAAGGGAGTCCGGGCACACCGCTGCTTCACGTGGTGAGTTTTATTCCGCGGAGGCGTGGTGGTGGTTGCATGCAGGCGATCAGACGGTCCGGTCGTCCGAATGGCAGAGCCCCGAAGGATTTAGCGGTTGCCATCGCAAGCGGACCAAGGGCTTAGGACGCCTGTACTCTCCATATCGAATGTCTGCGATGCTGGGGCCAATGCCGCATGATGGTTGGCGGCCGTCAGGCCACGACGGGAAAGCTGACGAGCCATACGACGCGGCGCACAACGGTGTCCCGAATGGATGCGCAACGCTTTCCGCAGTTTCGCGGAGCGCAATTACAACCTCGTAGAGCTTGGCTCTAAGCGCACAGGCAAGTTTTAAGGCCCACCGGCGGGCATCTTCACTGCCCGCGGGCTAGAGAATTCTGGCCAATGAACCTCCTAGGCGCGCTAAGTTCGTGAATATTGGGTGCTAGCGACTATGGATATTCGAAACGGCTATTTGACGAGACATCCCCGGTCCCTTCCCCAGGAAGTAGCGCCGTGATATGGGATGTTCTACTCTGTAGCGGCGTTGGCCCATCTAAATGCTTCCTTGGCAAGACGTGCACCGGACGGCCTCATATGCAGGGCCGGCAAGCCATCCAGTGCGATATAGGCGAGATCGATCAGTTCTCCGTCCCTAGTTGGATCACTGGCGTCAAGGATCTCACAATGGAAAAGACTGACGACGAAGGCTGCATGATCACCGTTAGAATATGTCACTCTAAACTCCGGTCCTCCGTAGCAACCGATCAGTGATCGAGCAGCAACTTTCAGTCCGGTTTCTTCAGCCATCTCTCTAGTTACGGCTACGTTGGGACTCTCATCTACTTCAATGCAACCGCCGACTAAGTCCCAGAGCCCGCCGTCTCGCTGTCTACCGAGCAGCAACCTGCCGTCTGCATCGAACACAGCACCGGCCGCGGCCGGAAGCAATGCAAGCCTAGTTCCTATGACTTGCCTCAGCCCGGCAACATATCCAGTTGACACATTGCGTCTAATTTCTGAAATTTCCACTGTTTGATGCCTCCTTATGTCATTCTTGGCTAACTCTAAGAGGAGGCACAAAGATGACGCTGTTTAGACCCAATCCTGCAGTTTGGGAAGAAGCACCAGCCATTGAAGCCATTCGCCGAGGAGCGGTGCTCTGGGAACCCGGCGCTGAGGACGTCTGCCTGCTTGTAGTTAAACCTGATCATCAAATAGTGCTCACCTCGGATCAGATCAATGAGCGTCAAGCCTTTCCGGGCGAGGATGTGAGGTCGCTGGTTCGTCGCGGTACTAACGAGGCAGTGAGCGACATCGCCGCATCGGGAGCTGACTTGTATGGAGTCCAAATCGATGTACGTGCACCGGACCACTTCACTCTTGAGGACTTCGAGGCAATTGGCTTGGGCGTTGGCGATGTGCTCCGACCCTATGGCGGTCAGCTCCTCCAGGCATCAAATATGTCAAGGGGAGAATTCGGCATCTCCACGACCGCAGTAGGCGTCGTCCCCCGGGACACAGCAATGCGCCGTAGCACCGCGCGACCTGGCGACATTCTGATCATCAGCGGAGCAATCGGCGGCTGGGACGCAGCGTTGGCGGTATTGAATTCCGGCACCGCGGATGAGTTGAACACAGATGAATGGGATGTCATTCGCAGTGCTTTCCTCGACTACCGCCCCGAGATTTCCACGGGCATCCAGCTCAGGCGAACCGGCGCCGTAACATCGTGCATCGACACCAACGATTCCCTGCCCAAGGCCTGCGCGGATCTCGGAAGCTCATCAGGTGTTGGGTTGACCATTAACACCTCTTCTATCCCATTGGCCGGCGCCACACTGGTCGCCGCCAGGCACCTTAATGCCCCTCCCGAGGCCTACGCCCTCAATGGAATCGCTGGAGATGACCGACTACTGTTTACCGTTGCCCCTTCAGAATTGGAGGCGACGCTCCGGACCCTCTCAACGAACGGGGTTCGCGCGTTTCAGATCGGAATAGTGACCGACTCTGTCGGAGACATTCAGTTCCGGGGCGGTGTCGAGCCAGTGGCATGGGCGGGCAAGAGACCAACTTCGATCTACGGCCCAAAATTCTCATCATCACGCCCCTTGGAACTCTCCGGATTCACGCCTGCGGGGCGGAGCCTCGGGATCCGCCCCGCCACCTCAGCAGCGTCGACGAACGACTTTGAGCAGGTAGTGTCATGACGGTCGCTTCTCCCGTAACCCTCGGCGGTGGAACGCCTGCGATCGACATCGTCCGAGGTGAGGGACTATATGTATGGGATTCATCGGGCGACCGCTACCTCGATTGCACATCACAAAGCTGGGCCCTTTACCTCGGCCACTCCAACGAGGAACTGCGCAGACATGCATCCGCGACAATGGACCGTCTCTGGCATATTCACCAAGGGTTTGCCACGAGCGAACGCGAAAGATTTGCCAATGATCTCCTCGACCTTGTTCCTGGCAACGGAAACAAAGATATGTACAGCCATGTCGCATACACAGCTACGAGCGGCCTAGCCATAGAAACAGCCATCAAGCTATGCATGCTGCAGGGCAGTGGCCGCGACACAATTGCTCGCTTATCCGGCGCATTCCACGGTACGACGCTCGGAACTGCTCAAGCTTCCTGGCCCGCCAACCCTGAAGTAGAACCCGAGCGGCGAACTTTGTCGACCTTCCGAAGCCGCGGTGGCACCTATGCCACGCTAACCTTTCCTGAAACGATTCCACTGATCGATACAGACAGCGAGGCAGGTCAGGCGGGCAGACATCTTGATCGCCTGGACGCCGAACTTGATGATTTGTCAGCCGACCTGCTGGCCGTCATAGTCGAACCGATCCAAGGATCCGGAGGGCAGCGCATTCTTCCCAAGTGGTGGTTGAGCCACCTCTGTCAGCGCGCAGACCGTGATGGATTTTTCGTCATATTCGACGAGATCCAAACCTACATGCGGGCCGGCAGATATTACACTTGGCCAGAAGATCTACGGCCACATTTCATAGTCCTGGGAAAGGGATTATGTGGAGGTTTCGCTGCCGGCGCTGTACTTCTGAGGTCTGATCTACGGCCATTTCCTGTTACAGGAACCTACGACTT
>NZ_JABMCX010000367.1 GCF_013179505.1 Paenarthrobacter sp. CM16
GTCAAAAGCAATTCCCATGCCCGCCCCCAAACCCGAACAATAAATCCAACGACTAGCATAACTGCTGTTTGTGCAATTGGAGGTCCATGGTGTTTGGACGGCTTTAGGAGGTTGTGTATGCCAGAGGATGCCAAGAAGCGCCGGTTCCTGACGACGGAGCGGGTGGCCGAGGAACTGAATGTGTCAGTGAACCAGATCAGGGCGCTGCTGAAGTCAGGCGATCTGCAGGGTATTCAGGTCGGAGGCCGGAACGTCTGGCGCATTGCTGCCCCCGACGTCGAGAGCTGCATCGCTGAGGCGTACAGGGTCGCTGCCGAGCGCATCGCAGCCGGCGAACTGCCTGAGTGATGGCACGGCTAACAGTCTTGATGCGATGCTGCTCCTAGCGGCGGCCTCCCCACGTCTCGTGCCAGTACTCGGCGCTCTGGCTGCCGGTACGCAGGATGGCGTCGGGTTCCGGCGTAGCTGGCCACATCTCCAGTAGGTAATGATCGATGACTTCTTCGGAGAATTCCCCATCATGGCCTTCGTCGCGTCCCTTCGCGCTGACCCGCAGCCGGTAGCTGCCGGGCGGCAAGTCGGCTAGCTGGCCGGTGGTCTCGTCCGCCCACGAGGCCCAACGCAGATCGTGTCCTGCCGGGAGTGTGAAGGATACCTCGACGATGTCGTCCCACGAGATATCGGGTTCCGCAGCTGGCGGCTTATCCAGGAGAACGATGCGCATGTCAGAGCCGCCAGACCGTCGTCCGAGGTTGATATAGACGCCATTGGGAGCTGCAGCCCCGACCAGGCCGTTGACCTGGCCCTCAAAGCAGCGTTCAAAGATGCCGTCGAAGCCGCCCTCGTCAGCCCAGATGAGGTCGAACTGGCCGTAGTCCCTCATGATCACCTGATCGAGCAGCACTCTATCCATGGCATCAGGATAAGACTTGGACAGCGCCAGTTATTCAGCTACGTCGGTGAATTACTGCGCGACGTCGTAGTTGCCGATCAGGCGTGCCAGCCCTACGGGAGTCTGGCCACTACCGTTGACGCAGTGTGGATCAGCGCCGTGCGATCGGAGGAGTTTGATCAGTTCGCCACGGCCGTTTGAATTACCAACAGCAGTAAAGAGCGCAGTGTTGCCCCAGCCGTTTTGAAGATCAACGGTGGCGCCGGCGCCAAGCAACGCAGCAGCAGCTTCTACTGAGTATTCCTGCGCGGCAGAATGTAGGGGCGTGAATCCGGCTTTGTCCTGAGCATCGGGAGAAGCGCCGTCGCCAAGAAGTTGCTCTACGGCGGCAACATCGTTTTCCAGGGCTGCGTGGTGGAGCGCTGCGCGGTTCATTCTGTCCATAGCTGCAGCCACAGGCACTTGTGCATATGAGTAGCGGGCAGTCACTGATCACTATCCGTCTGCACAAACCCCGGAATCTAGCGGGAGGTTTTGCAATTAGCTTCCGAAAACGACATTTGCACAGGAAGCAGGCTCTTACGGGACAGAGCCAGTGAGCCGTCTCGTTTGCCAAGGGTTACGAGAGGTAGGCTACCGCCAGGTCTCATTGGCTGGTTAGACTCGGGCGGTGAAAGCTGCCGCAATTTTGGCGTTTCCTCGCCGCTGCTTCAGGGCGCTCCTGTCATTGCGGGGGTTGCATGAGTCGGAACTCATTTCCGTCCAACTCTCATTGTCACGGGTTCTCTACCGGAGGAGACTGGGGCGACGGCATCCCATCTCGGACCGCCTGCGAGGCCACCCGGCTGCGGGGCCTCACGGTAGCTTGTAGTGGCTTGGTGGATCAATGAGTTCTAGGACACCCATCGAAAAGGCCGCTCAGCGGTCACGCCATCTCTTGCCCTTGCTGGCTATCGCACTGATTGGGTGTCTCGGCGGGTGCGAGTATGAGTCCGACGACGCATCCCTGCCGTCTGCCAGTTCTCCGATGACGGAGGCTCGCGCGGTCCCACCGCTGCCTGAGAGTCGCGCCCCTCGCACGGTCCCGCCGCTGCCGACGAGTGGCGATATCGATGCCGGCACGTATCTAGTCCCCGTCGACGGCTACAAGGAGCCTTTCGAGATCACCGTTCCAGGCGGCTGGTCTGCTCTCGACGGCAATAGCCTGGGCAAGGATGACCCGGATCACCCGGCTGAATGGGCCGTCCACCTGACTCTTGGGTCCGCGTTCTATGTGTCGATGGACGCATGCAACTGGAGGGGTGCCCTTGCCGATGTCGGTCCTGCGGACTGGGCCTTCACTAGGGCTATGGCGGCGCAATCGTCAACGGCAAGCACTCCTCCTGTCAAGATCAGGGTGGGCGATTACCCCGGCTTCGAGTTCGACCACTCCGTCGAGGGCGACGTGGACATCCCGGCCTGCGACAGCGGCAAGTTCTGCATCCACTCAGAAATGATGTACCACTGCACACACTGGTACTCGACTCAGAATGAACACGAGACCTACCGGGTGGTCGACCTAGAGGGCCGGCGGGCTGTCGTCGCGGTGCGCTATATCGACGAATCGATCAATCCGGAGCTGATGAGAGAGGCGCGCGCCGTTTTCGACTCGATCGTGTTCAGGTCCTTCAAGTGACCAGCTGATCCGATAGGCGATCCCGCCCGCGGCCTCCGACTCCTTCTCTAAACTCACCGGGGTCTCTCATAGCCTCTGTGTCTCGAAAGCTGGGGTTTAGAGCCGAGTTCGAGCCGACGCCGGAGGAGGTTGCCTGCTGGCCCCGCACTAGCCCTGGGAGAGTGATTCGAGGGCGACAAGGAGCGGCGCACAACAGCGCCATTTATGGCCAACTGCAGTTCTGAAAAAGCATGGAGGACCTATTGGTGCGCGGCGCGGGCCGTGGAAGGGCGCTGCGCTTCTAGGATGGTGATACGACAAGGACTTGAGGGGGATGCATGGCGCTGGGTCTGGTCTTCATAGGGATCGGCCTGGTGTGGCTGCTGTTTAGGAGACCAATCGCGCGCCGGCAGCACTGGATCACCTCACAAATGATTGGGCGGAGAGGGGAGCTCTCTGAATCCGAACCTCCCCATGAAGCCGACACGGAAGCAGGCGAGGAGCGGGTCAGGGGTTTCGAGATGCTCGGAGTGTTCTTCTGCGCAGTGATGATCGTCGGAGGTCTGCTGATTGTGGTGCTGACGCTCATTCTCAGGTCCCCGTGGGCAGGGGAGTAGATGGGTAATCCGTTCTTGGCGCTCGTCGGCGCATTCCTCATACTCAGCGGTCTGGTGCTGTATCTGATGCGCAACTTGATGGCACGATCCGGCGTTGATGGTTGGGCGTGGCTGCCCGAGGGGACGCTGTTCAAGACGTACGAGTACCAACTCGTTCTGTCGAAGGTAGCGGCTGCTATTCCGGCAATGGCAGGGTTGGTCTTCTTGGGCGTTTTCCTGTGGCCGAGGTAGTGCGTCAGTTGGAGGGAGAACAGCTTGACTGAGCCGGACGGGTTCAGGCTCCGCGCCGAAGACGTGGACCTTCGCGAGGAGATCGATGAAGGGGTCAAGCGCTGGCATGACCGCGCTGTGGCTGCGGGCCAGGAGCGGGTCCTTGCACGGACCAGAGACGGTGATCTATACAGCTACCTCTGGGACGAAATCACGTTCGGCGGTAAGTAGGTGCCAATAGTTGAGTCAGTTTGGTCCATGACAATTTTCGCAGGGGTGATGGCCGCCATGACTCTTACAGCGCTGGTGGTCTGCGTTTCGTTCTCAGCTTCGGACGGTCAATGGAGTCGGTTGTTCGTGCCGGTAAGCTGTGGTCTCTTCGTTTGGCTTCTGGTCTTTTGGGCGCGTCAGGACTGGGCTGCCCGGGCGCGGCGGGAGGAACGTGGTGTTCCTGAGCCAAAGATGGGCAAGAGGCCGGTGCAGGTTGACTTCGGCTGGCCGCCACCACGAATGCGGGGACGGGGAGACGCTTCTCG
>NZ_JABMCX010000368.1 GCF_013179505.1 Paenarthrobacter sp. CM16
CAAGAAGGCGCTCCCGAGGACCCGCCCGCTGCCGGAGCACCTTCCGATTTTCCGCTTTGTGAATCCGCAACCCACCAGTTCTTCCATGCCCTCCGGCCATTCTGCCTCTGCGGTGGCATTCGCCGTGGGGGCGGGGATGGTTTCGCCGGCACTCGGCGCGGTACTGGCACCCATTGCGGCAGGCGTTGCCTATTCCCGTGTTCATACAGGAGCCCACTGGCCTTCGGACGTCGTGTTCGGTTCAGCCCTGGGAGCCGGTGCAGCTTTGCTGACGCGCACCTGGTGGCCGGCAAGGCCTCCCGAGCCAGCGCCTCGTCGCACCCCTGGCGAGGCACCGGCAATCGCCGACGGCGAGGGGCTCAGTATCGCTGTCAACGTCCTGGGTGGGTCCTACTCCCCCGAAACGGGTGAGCTCCTCCGAGTGATATTCCCTAAGGCGTATATACGGGAAATCGAAGAGGGAGACGATGTTGCTTTCGAAGTCGAGGCAGCCGCCACCCGTCCCGGCACCGTTGCGCTGGGCGTGTGGGGCGGTGACGGAACGGTTGGCACAGCCGCCGCTGCCGCCGTCGAGCATTCACTGCCGCTCCTGGTGCTGCCGGGCGGTACCCTCAACCACTTCGCCCGCGACGTGGGCACCAGTTCGATCGACGACGCCATCGAGGCGGTGACCAAGGGTCAGGCGGCCTTGGTGGACCTGGGGCATGTAGTAGTGCAGCGCGGGCTTCCCGAGACCCCGGAAACCACCGAATTGGCCATGTTGAACACCGCCAGCGTTGGGGTGTATCCCAACCTGGTCCGCAGGCGGGAGCGGCTCCAGCCGGCAATGGGCAAGCCTATGGCCAGCGTGGTGGCATCCTTGCGGACCTTCGGCGTCAACTCGCCCACCACCCTGATGGTTGATGGGGTGAAGCACAAACTCTGGATCCTGTACATGGGCCGTGGCAGGTTCTATCCCAGCGACCATGCGCCGCTGCGCAGGCCTGTCCTCGATGATGGTGTCTTTGACCTCCGCATGATCACCGCGGATGAACCTTTCGCCCGGGCGCGGTTGCTGTGGGCCGTGGTGACGGGCACTGTGGCGGCCTCCAGGGTTACGCACTTGACCGAGGCCACCACCATCACCGTGGAGGCTGTGGGGCAGCCCCTGGTCCTGGCGGTGGACGGCGAACCAAAGCCGGGAGTCCGCAGTGCCACGTTCACGGTGAAGCCGCGCGAACTGCGCGTGTATTCGCCGCTGCCGGCAGACTGACCTGGTGCAGGCATGCGGGAACTGACCTGGTGCGGGTCATCCGCGAGGACTACCCTGACTGAACCCTGAATCATCCCTGAGACCGGCGATTTACGGTCCCTCCGTGAGTAGCGTAGTGAGTACATTCAAAACTCATCTGCACACTCATGTGCTCCGAGGAGGGAACGCTTCCATGATCGAAGCAAAAGGCCTGACCAAGGTCTACGGCGAGAAGACCGCCGTCGGCGGTGTCAGTTTCACTGTCCAAGCGGGACGAGTGACGGGCTTCCTGGGTCCGAACGGTGCCGGCAAGTCCACCACCATGCGCATGATCATGGGGCTGGACACTCCGTCGTCGGGTTCTGTGACGGTGAACGGTGAACCGTTCGCACAGCACAAGGCACCGCTTCGCGAAATCGGCGCCCTCCTGGACGCCAAGGCAGTCCACACGAGCCGTACCGCCTACAACCACCTGCTCGCCATGGCAGCGACGCACAGCATCCCCAAGAGCAGGGTCCGCGAAGTCATTGAAATGACGGGCCTGGGGGACGTCGCCAAGAAGAAGGTCAAGGGCTTCTCGCTCGGAATGGGTCAGCGCCTCGGCATCGCCGCCGCGCTGCTGGGCGATCCCCAGACCATCATTCTGGACGAGCCGGTCAACGGCCTTGATCCTGAAGGTGTGGTCTGGGTCCGCAACCTCGTGAAGTACCTGGCCTCCGAGGGGCGCACGGTCTTCCTGTCCAGCCACCTCATGAGCGAAATGGCACTGACCGCGGACCACCTTATTGTGATCGGCCGCGGCAAGATCATTGCCGATGCGCCCATCGCCGAAATCATCACCGGCAAGGGCCAGGCACGGACGCGCGTCCGCACCGACCAGCCGGAACGCCTCATGCAGCTCCTGGCGGGTACCGGAGTTTCCGTTGAGGTCCACGAGCGCGAGCTCCTGGAAGTGTCCGGACTGGACCCCCGGGGCATTGCCCGGACTGCGCTGGAGAACCAGGTCATGGTGTACGAGCTGACCCCGCTCCAGGCCAGCCTGGAAGAGGCGTACATGGAACTGACCAAGGACGAGGTGGAATACCACTCGCACATCACCACCGGGGCATCGGTTCCCGCCCAGGCCGGAGGGAAATAGACATGAGCACCACCACTATGGACCGCAAGTCCATCCGCAACTCCGTCGGTCCGGGACCGGCATTCCACCGTGTGCTGAACTCGGAATTCATCAAGTTCCGCACCCTGATGTCCACGCTGATCCTCTTGGCCTCCACAGCACTGGTGATGGTGGGCTTCGCGGCCCTCTCAGCATGGGGAACCGGTCAGTTCGCAGAGCAGGTTGCCAGCGATCCCGAAGCAGCGGCCGCCATGGCTGCCCAAGGCGGGGACCTCGCGGTCAGCATTCCCAGCTCCGGAATCTCGTTCGCCCAGCTCATCCTCGGTTCACTGGGTGTCCTGCTCATGAGCTCCGAATTCACCACGGGAATGGCACGCTCCACGTTTGCCGCCGTTCCCAAGAGGCTCTCGCCGTTCCTGGCCAAGCTGGTTGTGGTCATGGTCAGCGCCTTCCTCCTGACCGCTGTATCCATCTACATCGCCGGCTTGGTCTCTCTGCCCATCGTGGACAACTACGACCTCAAGCTGGACCTTGGCAGCTCGCAGTCCGTCAAGCTTCTCCTGGTAAACAGCCTCTATGTGGCAGCAGTAGCCGCCATTGGCATGGCCCTGGGAACCATCGTGCGGAACTCGGCCGGCGGCATCATGAGCCTGGTGGGGCTCCTGTTCGTTGCACCGATTGCCTTCCAGCTCATTCCCGGCGACTTCTTCAAGGAAGCCAACAAGTACCTGCCCACCAGCACCATCACTCCCATGACCGCCGTCGAGCATGTTCCTGAAACGCTGGAAGCGTGGCAGGCTGCGCTGGTCCTGGGCGCGTGGGTTGTTGTTCCGGTGGCTCTGGCCATGATCCTGCTGAAGAAGCGGGACGTCTAGGACGGGTTGCCGTCTAGGCTCAATTCATGACTGAAGCTCCACTGGTGAAGGACGCGGCCACCGCTACGGTGGACGCGTCCTTCGCTGAAATCACCCAGCGCCGCAGGGGCAGGATACGCCGCTACTTCTACAAGCGGCCGCGTGCCATGGACGCCGTGGTGATCCTTAGCTACGTTCTGTTGGCGTTGCCCACCATCATCACCTCCATCGTCGATGGCAAGTGGCTGGTGGTGGCAATCCTGCTGATGATTGCCATCGCATTGATCTTCAGGCGGCAATTCCCGCTGCAGGTTGTGCTGGCCGTCGTCCTCCTTGAAATTGCGGCCACCATCCTGAATCCGTGGGGTTCGAACGTCTCGGCAGGTTTGTGGTTCGCGCTCTATGCCGTGGCCTCCATCCGGAAACGCAGCCTTGCTTTAGTGGTGTTCGTGGCCGCCAGCCTGCCCCTGAGCCTGCTCTATCTCTTCATGTGGACCAGTCCCAGCGGGATGGACGCCCTGCAGGACGTCCCGGAGAATTTCCACCTGATCAACAACATCGCCACAGCGGTGACCATCATGTTGTCCAATCTTTTGGCCACCGGCATCGGCATTTCGGTCCGGCAGCGGCGGGAGCACGAGGCTGAGATCGCGGCATGGGCGGCCCGCACCACGCAGCTGGGCAAGGTGACGGAGCGG
>NZ_JABMCX010000369.1 GCF_013179505.1 Paenarthrobacter sp. CM16
GAGGAACCTGCGTCCCTCGGCCCGGGGTGGGAGACGTTTTCCGAGGTAGCAGGAATTGGTAGTTCCAGCCACTCGAAATACAACGAACTCTCGGCCGTCGCCGCCAACGGCGATCTTTTGAGCTACATCACCGGCGCTTCCGCCACTGGCCTCTACGGCCCTTACGGCCCTGTCGGCCGGGGTTGGAACGTCTTCAAGGAACTGCTCTAAGCCCCGGGTGCTACAGCGGCTGCCCCATCACGGTCAGCTGAATATGTACGGTCCCGCGCGAAGGGTCGACGACGGCGGCACCCGCCCCGCCGTCGTCGGGCGCTCCGCCGTGCTGGCCCGGCGTGATGCCCAGCCAGCGCCGGCAGAGCTGCAGCAGGCGGCCCGTGCTCATGGGACCCGCACCGACTCTGTTGAGCGCACTGGCGTCTCCAACCCCAGGTTTTCCCGGAGCGTAGTGCCGCGGTATTCCGTGGGGTAGACGCCGCGTTCCTGGAGCTCGGGCACCAGGTGGTTCACGATGTCATCCAGGCCGGTGGGGACCAGCCACGGCGAGATGTTGAAGCCGTCCACGGCGCCAACCCGGGCGTATTCGGCCAAATGATCGGCAACGGCCGTGTAGGAGCCGGTGAAGGTGGCATCGATGCGTGCCGTCTTGGAGGTGACGAACTGGCGGATGGAAAGGCCCTTGTCCTTGGCCTCGGCCCTCCACTGGTCAGCGAGTTGGCGTGCCTTGGCGCCGTGGAAGCCGCTGCCTCGGGTCTCGGAGGTTTCCTCCACTACGGGGTCGATCTCCGGAAGGGGACCATCGGGATCGTAGGAGGAGAGCTCCCGGCCCCAGAACTGTTCCAGGTAGGCGATGGCTTGCTGCGGGCCGATCTGGAGGCTGCGGACCCAGTCCTTCTTTTCCCGGGCTTCCTGATCGGTGGCGGCCAGGATGAACTCGCTGGCGGGCATGATCTGCACGGCATTGGCTCCACGCCCGGCTGCGATGGAGCGTGCCACGATGTCGCGGCGGAACTCCACGGCGTCATCGAACTTGGGGTGGGCGGAGAAGATCACATCCGCCTGGCGGGCTGCGAAGTCGCGACCTTCAGGTGAGTCGCCCGCTTGGAAGAGCACGGGACGGTATTGGGCGCTTCGGGGCAACAACGGCTTGACGTCCACGGTGTAGTGCTGGCCTTCGTGCAGAACCCTCCGGGCCGGACCGGACGCGGTTTCCCAGGAGTCCCAGATGCGTTTGGCGGTCTCAACAAAAGCTTCAGCGTGCTTGTAGCGATCGGCGTGGTCCAGGTAGCCCCCGCGGCGGAAGTTCGCACCGGTCCAGGCGTTGTCCGTGGTGACAATGTTCCACGCGGCGCGTCCTCCTGAGATGAGGTCCAGGGAGGACAAACGGTGCGCGAGGTCTGCGGGGTCGTTGTAGGTGGTGTTTTGGGTTGCCACCAACCCGATGTTTTTGGTCACGGCAGCGAGCGCGGCCAGCATGGTCTGGGCATCGGGACGGCCTACCACGTCCAGGGCGTGCGGGCGGCCGAGGTGCTCGCGAAGACGCAGTCCTTCGCCCAGGAAGAAGGCGGCGAACTTGCCGCGCTCTGCGGTCTGGACGAGCCGGCGAAAGGACTCAAAGTCCGTCTGCGAACCGGATTCTGCGGCCTTCCAAATGGTGCCGGAGTTGACGCCTTGGAAGAAGATTCCGAACTGGATCTGGCCGCTCGGCTGGAAAATGTCGCGTGTCATGGTGTTCCTTTACTTTCCTGAGCCGGAAGCGGTGGTTGCATAGCGGTTTTCCGCCGGGGCGAGGCCCAGCAGCTCGCGGAACGTGCCGTCCTGCAGGGGCGCCCGCAGGGAGCCCCTTCGCCGGAGTTCCGGAAGGACAACCCGCGAGAGCTCATCCAGTTCCACGCTCAGGTCAGCAGGGTGGAGGCGAACGCCGTCGGCTTCCTGGAGAAGTGAGTCGAGCAGTTCGGTGAGGCCGGCGGCCGATCCAACAAAACGCGCAAGGCCGCTTTGCCGGGATGTCACCACGCGCGACTCCGCCGCCTGCCCGCGGGCGTCCAGGACGACGTCCAGCTCTGCGACAACCGCTACTGAAGCGCCAAGCCGTGCGCGCACGTCGCGGATCTCGGCGCTGAGCAGCTCCGGTGTCGGCGCGGTAACCAGTACAGCGTCCACTGCTTCGGCCGGCACCAGGCCTTCGCCCACCAGGGATGCCGCAGCGAGCACGGGCAGCTGCCCTTGGAGCGGCCTGGGGATGATGGACGGACCCTTCACCGAGTAAGCGGGGCCTGTGAAGTCCGCAGGCGTTTCGAAGTCCGCATAGTGCAGCTTGTCCACGTCGATGTACCGGCCCGTGGCGACATCGCGGATCACGGCGTCGTCCTCCCACGAGTCCCACAACCGGCGGCTGACCTCGATGGAGGCGGCGGCTTCCTGGGTCAGTGCCCCGCCCTGGACAAAGGAGCGTCCGACGGCGGCGGCAGCTTCGGGTGATTCTGCTGCGGTGACGATCCACCCGGCACGCCCACCGGAGACATAGTCCAGGCTGGCGAGCTGCGTGGAGACATGGAACGGTTCGGTATAGACCGTGTCTACCTCGGGAACCACCGCGATGGTCCGGGTTACCGGCCCGGCAAAGGCCGCGCGCTGCAGGGCGTTGGCGCGTCCGGCCTCCGGAGTGTCCTTGAAGGTTGCCACGTGGAAACCGGCGGACTCCGCGGCGAGGACGGCGGCGGCAAGGTTTTCATACCCCGCACCGTCGAGTTCAATGGCCAGGAATCCGGCCCTGTTTTCTTCGGAGGAAGTCACTTCTGATCCTGACGTTCGTAGGGAATCTTTTCGCCGGCTTCGATGGCCACGGGAAGGCGGTTTTCTGCGGGCGGCAGCGGGCACGTGGCGAGGTCCGTGTAGGCGCAGGGAAGGTTCACGGCGCGGTTGAAGTCGAGCACCACTGAGCCATCAGCTGCGGGAACCACGGACAGCGAGCGGTTGGCCTCGTACGTGGTTTTGCCGGAGGTCTGGTCGGTGAACAGCACGGACAGTGATCCTGGCGCGTATCCGTTGAACGCCGTCAGCGCGAGTTCTTCACCGGCCAGTTTGAAGCGGATCTCCCCCGGAGCCTCGTACACGTGCTGGATCCCTTCGACGGCGGCGCCCACCGTCGTAGGTCGCGGAGCCTCGAACGGGACGAAGGTACCAGCCACGGCAAACGCAGCATTGGGCGTGTAGGCGGGTGTGCCCTGGTACTCCTGGAGGAGGGCGTTGGACGGGTTTCGCGGTCGCACGATGTACTCGCCGCCGCGCTTGGCCACCTCAATGACGGTTTCGCCGGAGACGAGGTTGATGCCGCCACGCTCCTCAATAGGCCCCAGCTGCAGCGTCTTGCCCGAGCCGGCGGCCAGTTCCACGCCGTCCTGCTGCAGGCTTTCGCCCGGTTCCAGAACAACACGCACGACGTCGGCGTCCACCCTCCACGTTCCCGGCGCACCTTCCAGCCGGGTGGCTTCGCTGCTGAGCCAGTGCAGGTGGGTCACGGCAAGGAAGCCGTGCGGGTGCGCCCGGTGCTTCTCATGCGCGGCGTGCCATTCCTGCCATTCCTCGTCGAAGGATTCGAGTGCTGTTGCGGTGTGCGCAGGGGTTTCAGTGTGCGTAGCTGTTTCAGTGTGCGTAGACAAGTGCGTTATCCGTCCTGTTCAAGGCGTGGTCTGCTGTGACAGTTGCTGCTGCGTCGGGATCAGTGGCCCCGGCTAATTCGGGTCGGCCACCGAAGGGATCACCGGACTCCCAGAGGGTGGTGGGCGCGGCAGCCCGGACGGCCGGAATGACCTCCAGGGCGAAGCGTTCAAGGATCTCGAGCTGCTGCCCAAAGGGCAGCGTGGTGGGCAGGGAGACCGACTGTAG
>NZ_JABMCX010000037.1 GCF_013179505.1 Paenarthrobacter sp. CM16
GCCGTGACGCCCTTGAGGTCACCGAGCCCGTCACCGTTCGCATCGTAGAAGCTGCGCGGGTAGATCTGATAGACGGCCGCTTGGCGCCACCAGTTCGGATCGGACATGCGTCCGGCGTCTGTACGGTGTGCCTGGGTGGCGGAAGTACTCACGAAACTCCTTTGATTTAGATTCTAAATTTATCTTCCCGACCAGTATGAAACGGCTATCCGGGAAGGTCAACAACGGTTAGCCCTTGACCGCGCCTTGCGTCACGCCGGCCATGACCCATCGCTGCGTGAACAGGTACGCGACAATCGCCGGTGCCATCGCCATCAGGTAGGACGCGAAGGACACGTGGTAGTTGTTGCTGAACTGCGTCTGGAACAGGTTCTGCCTCACGGGAAGCGTCTGCATTGCCGGATCGGAAATAATCAACGACGGCATCATGAAGTCATTCCACGCGTACAGGAATGCGAAGATCCCCACTGTTGCGCTCATGGGTGCCAGTAGCGGAAAAATCAGCTTCCAGAAGGTCTGCCAGGTGGTTGCGCCGTCTATCCTGGCGCTCTCTTCCAGTTCCATGGGGATGGACCGGAGGAACGCAGTGAACAGCAGCACACTGAAACTCAACTGGAACATGGTGGCCAGCAGGATAACGCCGAACGGGTTGTCCAGGCCGAGGCGGCCGGTGAGCTGGATCTGCGGCAAGGCAACCACAGGGAAGGGAATGAACATTGCGCCCAGCAGGTAAAAGAAGGAATACCTGAAGAGCCGCCGCTCCCAGTTGCGCACGATCGCGTACGAGGCGAAGGCAGCCAGGATGATCGTGGCCAACACCGTCCCGGCTGTCACCAGCAAAGACATCGCCGCTCCCACGGGGAAGTTCGTCAGGGTCCATGCCTGGACGAAGCCGTCGAGGCTGAACGGGGCGGGAAAGGAGAAAGCATTGCCGTCCACCGCCTGCCCCTGGGTCTTGAACGCCATGGAAACGGTGACATACAGGGGAAGGAGCACGGTCACTGCGCAGAGGACCAGGACAGTGGTTGCCGGCCAGTTGACGCGTTCAACTTTGGTGCCGGATTTGCTGGAGGCTGGCTTGGTGGTCATCGAGGTGTTGGTCATTAGAGTGCATTCCGTCCGCGGGTCAGCGAGAGCTGTACGAGAGAGATCAGGATGGCCACCACGAAGAAGATCGTGGCGTTGGCCATTTGATAGGCGTAGTCGCCGCCATTGAATCCGGCAATGACAGTCATCGCGATACTTCTGGTGGAGGTTCCCGGGCCTCCGTTTGTCAGCCCCACGATGATGTCGTAGGCGTTGAGGAAGCCTTTGAACCCGAGGATGATGTTGATGACCACATAACCGGCCACCAAGGGAAGCGTGATCTTCACCAACTGCTGGAATTTGCCGGCACCGTCGATTTCCGCCGCCTCATAGACGTCTCCGGGAACGGCCACAAGCCCGGCAATGTAGATGAGCAGAGCCCCTGGGACCGCCTGCCAGGCCGTGACAAGCACAACTGCGATCCAGGCAAGATCCGGGTTGGCGAGCAGGCTGCTTTCCAGCCAGGGAACTCCTGTTGCGGCACCGAGCGATGGCAGGGAGTTGGAGAACAGGAAGTTGAAGACGTAGGCGATGATGATGCCCGAAACCACCATGGGGATGACGAAGATGGTCCGCAGCGCAGTCTTCATCCGGATGCGCGCCGTGAGCCCGACGGCAAGAAGGAAAGCCACCAGATTGACGGCAATGACCGTCACTATGGAGAAGCCGAAGGTGAAAAGGTAGCTCTGCAGGATGGCGGGGTCACTGAAGATCGCAATGTAGTTGGTCAGGCCCACAAAGTCCCAGTCGCCAATGCCGATCGAGTTGGTGAAGCTGAAGAAGATTCCGATGATGCCCGGGACGGTGATGGCCAGGGTGAAAAGGACGAGGCTGGGCACCAGGAAGACGTAGAAGATGGGCTCGACGCGCCGCTTGCTGCGCGGGTGCCGGGGACGTGGCCCTTGATGGCCTTTCGCGCGCCGACTCCGCGGGGACAGATCCTGGTTCCGGCGGCTGTGACCGGAGCTGGTGGTTGGGGTGCTGATGCTGGACATGTGTCTGACTCCCTATGGTCTGCACTACTGGCGGAACGCCAGGCGCGCCCAATCTGCGTCGAGTGTGCTGAGGGTGGATGCCGGATTTGCGCCGAACACGAGTGCTTGGGTGTAGTTCATGATCGGGATGGTGCGGGGAACCAGCACGGAAGGACCCTGATAGACCTTGGCGTCCTCGTAGTACTGCACCATCCCTTCGATCCGGGGATCGGGCACCACTGCGGAGTCCTTGGTAGGGGTGAAACCCAACTGGGATTTGTTGTAGGCCTCAATGATTTCCGGCTGGTAGAGGTACTCCAGGAACTCCCGCGCAGCGTCTTTGTGCTTGGAAGCCTCCGGAATCCACGCCGCGAGGTCCACATTCACGCGAACCCGCAAGTCAGCGGGGTCCTCGGTCATCGGCAACGGAAAGGTACCGAGTTTGAGATCGGGGGCGGTCTTGGCGATCTCGCTGAACGCCCACGGGCCCTGCAGGTACATGGCAGCCTTGCCCTGCGAGAAAGCCAGGTTGCCATCGCCGTACGCCCGGCTTGCAGCGTCCTTGTTGACGTAGCTCCTGGCCAGCGTCAGCATCTTCTGCACAGGCTGGTCAAAGTCCTTCCGGAACGACGCCGAGGACTCCGGCCCCACGTCCACGCCCTGGGCCGCAAGTTTCTTGAAGAAGTCAAGAGTGTCCACTTGGCCACCCACAGAGTAGTCAAACCACCCCTGGGCAATGGTCCAGTCATCCTTCCACGTGGCATAGAACGGCGTAACACCCGCGGCTTTCAGCTTCTCGCATGCCGCGATCAATTCGCTCCAGGTGGTGGGCACCTTGATGTTGTTGGCCGCGAAGATGTCCTTGTTGTAGATCACCGAGGACGCCATGACCGAGTACGGCAGGGCACTGGTCCGGCCGGGATAGGAACCGTACTGTTCCATGAGCGGTTTGAGGTCTTCACGGATGCGGGAGGACGCCTCCGTACCGGACAGATCGCTCAACGCGCCGCGCTGGACGAATCGCGAAGTCTCCATGTTGTAGTTTGCAAGGGCAATGTCCGGCGGATTGCCGCGAACGAAACTCGCGGACACGACGTCGACGCCGGAAGTGTCCAGGACCACCTCGGTATGGTCCTGCGAAACGTTGTAGTCGGCGACCAGTTTGGTCATGAAACCAATGGCTTCCCGTTTGCTGAACGTGAAGCGGATGGTTTCCTTGCCCGTTTGTCCCGAGCCTGAATCTTCGGCGCAGCCTGAGAGGAGGCCTGCGAGCAGCGCCAAACCCAACCCCATTGCTGCGAAGCGTTTCCTGTGTGTCATTTTCACAGACACCGTTGCCCTTTCGTTTCGCGGGCCTCAGTGGCCGCATGTGCATCGGACGGCGGATGATGCGCCTCGCCGCCCGAAGTTTAGATAGGAGCTAAATTTACGTCCTATCGGTAACCATGGTGGGTGATGGGCGCCACAGGGTCAAGCGTTCTCCCAAATGCGTCGACATTTAAATTTATGTACTAAATTTAGAGAGACCGCTCTATCATTCCGATGGGGCTGAAGAAGTGGGAGCTTTCGAATGCAGACCGGCACCGCACCGTCGACGCAATTGGTTCGAAGGGTCAACGCGACGGCAATGCTCAAGGCCATGCGCGGCGGGGGAATACTCACTGGCACCGAGCTGATGGCTGCCACCGGACTCTCCCGTGCCACCGTCATTTCGATCTGCGACGAACTCGTCCGGCTCGGCTGGCTCCAGGAATTGGAGAACCAACGAGGAGCCGGTGACTACGTCAAGGGCAGGCCAGCCCGCCGTTTCGCTTTTGACGACAGCGCGGCCAGTGTGATTGGCATCGACATCGGCGCCACCAAGATCACAGCGATCGTGGCCGACATGGCCGGAACGCCACTGTCCAGGGTCACGACGCCGTTCCGCACCTACAACGTTCCGGCCAATGAACGCGCCGACGTGTTGGACCGGATTGCCGCGGATGCCTTGGAGAAGGCCGGCGTAACTGCAGACTCAGTTCTTGCCGTGTCCGTTGGCGTTGCTGCCCCGGTAAGCCGGGAGGGCGAGGTCCTCAGAGCGCAGGAATTCTGGAAATCATTCGACGTCCGCCGAATAGTCTCCGAGCGCCATGGCTGGCATGTACTCCTGGAAAATGATGCAAACCTCGCCGCCTTGGCAGAACGGTGGCAAGGCACCGCGCAAGGAGTCGACAACCTTGTGGTCATGCTGGCAGGAGACCGCTTGGGATCCGGCATCCTCGAATCCGGCCGGCTGCTCCACGGGCATGTGGGCGGCTTCGGCGAGCTGGGATTTCTGGACACCGTGGATGGCGTCGGTGACACCTACGGCATCGCCCACTATGCAGCGCTGTGGGGCAGGGAAGCCCTGGTTGCCGGCGCGGAAACAAAGATGCGGGCCCTCTGCGGCGATGATCCCCAAACCTTGACCGCGGAGATGGTGTTCAGGGCAGCAGCGGACGGCGACGAAGCAGCCGGCGGTGTCCTGGACCGCATGGCACACCGGATGGCCCGGGTTGTTGGTTCCATCAGCACCTTGGTCAACCCTGAGCTGGTGGTTATTGCCGGAGCCGTCGCAGCATCTGCCGGTTCCCTGATCCCGGCGATGGAACAGCAGATACCGGACTTCACCTTCACTCCCCCACGGCTGGCAACCTCCACCCTGGGAGACGGCATCGTGTCCCTCGGCGCCATCCGCCATGCATTGGACTACGTCGAAGAGCATGCGTTGGATTTGTATCCGGCTTCTGCCTCACATCAGATGGCCGCCGCCGGTCCGGCATAGATCTCCCGGCGTTGCCTTAGTCCGGCATCGACATCGTTCGCAGGTCCAGTTGCCGGAGGACGCGGTCTGCCACCTCGGGATCGGTTCCTGGCTCGTTGCGGGCAGCCACCACTTCCTGGCGGGCGGCGTCCAGGGCAATGGTCTGCACGGCGATGGACAGTTCCCGCCCACGCTTGCGCTTCTCGGCAACGGATTCATTCTGCAGCGTGCCATCCAACAACTCCGCATGGAGACGCCGCATCTTCTCCTTCACAAGGGCCACCTTCTCGGCGGGGAGTTCCTTCATGAGGTCGTGTTCCTTCAAGGCTGCAACAGCGGCCGATTGCGCCCGCTTGGCCAAAACTTTGGCAGCGTCCTGTTCATGTGATCCGTCCTCGGTTGCGTGCAGCACGCGCATGAGCCAGGGAAGCGTCAGGCCGGGCAGGACCAAGGTGGCCAGGAGAACCGCGCAGGCAATGACCAGGATCTCGTGGCGGGCCGGGAACTCGCTGCCGTCCGGCAAGGTCATGGGGAGGGCCAGGGCGAGGGCGAGGGTAGCCAGGCCACGCATGCCGCACCAGGTCAGGATCAGCACTTCCTTGGGCGAAGTAGGTTGCAGCAGGTTCCTGCGCTTGCGTGCGGTGAGGGCAAGGAGTCCCAGCCAGAGGAAGCGCACCACAAAGACCAGGATGCAGATCACCACGGCCATGCCGATCATCCCGAAGATGGCAGTGCCTTCATCACGGATGACGTGGCGGATTTCCAGCCCCACCAAGCCAAAGGCCAGCCCGGTGGCCAGCAATTCCACCACATCCCAGAAGGCAGTGCGGGTGATGCGCTCGGCCGCGTCCTGCGGCCGCGTATGGCGCTGGAGTTCCAGGGCAGTCACGACGACGGCCACCACACCGGAGGCGTGCAGCTCTTCGGCGAGGATGTAGGCGGCGAAAGGAACCACCAAGGTGACAGCACTGCGGGCAACCATGGAGGTCACCAATTGGGTGATGAACTTGGTCAGCCATCCCATCGCGATGCCGATCAAGACCGCCAGCGCTGCCCCGATGACAAACTGCGGAATGACCTCTGGACCCACGTCCTTGCCGGACATGGTGGCAGCCACCGCCGCTTGGAAGATCACGATCGCCGCGGCGTCGTTGAAGAGTCCTTCGCTCTGGAGGACCGTGATAAGCCGGCGGGGCATGTGAACCCGGCCGGCCACGGACTCCACGGCCACAGGGTCCGGAGGTGCCACCATGGCACCCAGCGCAATGGCAGCGGGGATACCGATGCCCGGAATCATGAGCCAGGCAGCACCGGCCACCACGGCAGTGGAGACCACCACCAGGGCCACGGCCATCAGCAGCAGCGTGCGCCAGCGTACGCGGAACACTGCCCAGGAACTCTTCTGCGCCGTGGCGAACAGCAAGGGTGGAAGGAAGATCGGCAAGATCAGTTCAGGCGAGATCTCAAACTCGGGAAAGCCCGGAATGAACGTCAGGGCAACCGCCAGGAGCAGCATCAGGACCGGGTAGGGAAGCCTCAGCTTGTCCCCCAGGCCCACTGCCACCACCGTTGCAAGCAGCAACCCGACAATGAGCGCCAACTGATCCATTTTCCTGCTTCCCCTGAGGTTGTGCGGCACTTCCCCAGGCCAAGCCGAAAAAGTTCCCTACCAACATATCCCGGCGAGCACGCCTATCCCCGGGAGGGAGCGCGCATCAGTCCTCGGTGAGTGCGTCCACAACATCTACGGTTCCATCCTTGAACGCAATGGTCCTGTGGATGGTACCCGGCAGTTCCAGGACCGCCGCCGTGACCAAGGCAACGTTCGCCCGCGACGTTTCCGTGCCATTGCCGGGATTCTCCGGCGAAGTCTGGATCAAACCCGTGGCGGGCTCGTTGGTGAGGGTACCCGGACCCAGGACAGTCCAGTCCAGGGCCGTGCCGCGCAGGTAGTCATCCGCGGCCGCTTTGGCTTCCGCGTAGGCAAAGAACGGGTTGTCCGCAGGGACTCCGTGGTCCTTGGCTGCGCCGATGTAGGAGACCATCACGTAGCGCTTGACGCCGGCCTCGGCTGCAGCGTCCATTGAGCGGATGGCTGCGTCACGATCCACGGCATAGGTCCTGGCAGGATTGCCTCCCCCGGCGCCGGCGGACCACACCACCGCGTCATGGCCCCTGAGCGCCTCGACGAGTTCCGCCGTCGTCGAGTTCTCAACGTCCAGGACCGCCGCGGAGGCTCCGGTCTCCGTGACATCCGCCACATGATCGGGATTTCGAATAAACGAGGTGACGTCGTGACCTTCATCACTGAGAATGCGGGACAGATGCAGGGCCACTTTCCCGTGGCCGCCAATGATTGCGATTCGGCTCATGGACCCATTCTGTCCCACTGAACGAAAAAAGACCCCGCAGGCGAAAGCTGCGGGGTCTTGCTCTGTAGCGGTGGGGAGGCTCGATCTCCCGACCTCACGATTATGAGTCGAGTAGTAAACCCACGTAAATATGCACAATTTCGGTTAGGAAACAGCCTTTCGACAGCCAGATACTTTGCCCCCGATCAACAGCAACTACGGGCGTTGAACTGTAGCGGAATTCAGCAGCTCGTCGACCGCGCTGGCCGAGGCATGTGCGTCATCCGCGAACAGCTGCGCATATACATCCAAGGTAGTCGTCGCCGAACTGTGACCAGCAATTTGCTGAACCACTTTCACGTTCGCGCCAGCGCTTATCGCCAATGTCACGGCGGTTCTTCGGAGGTCGTGAAAGACCATGTTTGGAAAAGTTGGATCGTCAGCACGGCACCTCTCAACGGCTGGCTGGAACACGCGGCGAGCAAAATTAGACGATCGTAGCGGAGCACCCGTTGGCGAGGTGAACACGAGACCACCAAGGTGTGTTCGTTCCAAGTGATCTTCCAGCAACGCAGCAATAGACTTTGGGATGGGGACCTTTCGCAGCTTGCGAGATTTGGTGGTTTCCCGGAACTGCAGACGACCGTCTACTGGTACCAAGGTTGTTCGGACGATAACCTGCGGCTTGTCGCCAAATGTTAGGGCATCGGCGTAGAGTCCAGCGATTTCTGACCATCGGAGGCCTGTTGTGCCAGCGAAAAGGATCAGAAGCCTATAGACGTCATGGGCAGCTCCCGCGTACCGTCCGCCATTTGCAGCTTGTTCGGCGAACGATTGGAGCTGGGCAGCTGTCAGCGCGGCGGGATCACGAACTGGTTCGGGTTGCTGAACATGATTGATTGTTGCGTTGCGGGCCGGATTAGCCGCCAGATACCCTCTTCCGACGGCATACTCAAGCATCCGTCCCAGCTGTCGGTACGACCGCTGCCGCGCATCGTCCGTGGAGAATGTTTCCAGCCAGTCATTGATGACCGTTAGCGAAATGGTAGCCAGCACCCGGTTCTCAAGGTGGGGCTTCATGTGGGACTTATAAATGCGCCTGTACCCGGCGACCGTGACCGGAGACGAAGGGCGAGACCCCCTTGCCCCGACCTTTTCAATGCGCGCTATCCACTCTTCGTACAGATCCTGAAACCGGATCTTACCGCCCTTACGGGTATCAACGAGGGTGCCGCCCGCCCTTGCGGTTCTGACCTCCAGGTCGTGCGCCTGCGCTTCACCTTTAGTCCTGAAGCGCTTGTAGCGACGCTTACCGTCCACCCGATAGTCATGCTCGTACCTTCCATTTGGAAGCCTTCTGATCGCCATGAGACAAGACTAGCCAGAAAGTCGTACATTCGCGAGCAATCGCTCATGGGTTAGCTCCCCAGAATGTTCATATCAGCTTCTCCCAAGTCCCCGGAAGATCTCGGAACAACCTCGGATCACGAAGGAGCCCACTTCCGGTGGGCAAGGAGGCACCCCTTCCACAGGTGTATCCACGTGCAGTCAGCTCAATATAAACCTCGGTGCCGTCTCCTTATCCCGACGGTCCTACAAGATGGAGTTCTCCGTGTCCGCTACTCCCATTCACGTCAACGCCCTCGTTGAAAAGGCCCAGCAAGTCTCCCAGTCCCTCTACATGGATCGCCGCGCGACGGCGGCATTCATGGGTGTGAGCGAGAAATTCCTCGCCACTCACCTGACCGACGGCCCCAAGCGCCTCCGCGTTGGATCAAAGATTGTCTACCGTCTTTCCGACGTCGAGGACTGGATGCGACAGCAGGAGATCTCCCGCTAGAGGATCCTTGCCGTGAGCTATGCCTACAGGCTGAATAGCCCGAGTTGCTCTGGCAGCGCTTGCGCTCAAACTTTTCACCCCCAACCCAAAAGGTTTTTCCCGCCATTGGCATGACCCTTTTACCCAACAGATGGAGTTACCTAATGCCAGAAGTTATCAATCCGTCGTTTGGCCTGGTATCTGACGGCCAGTCGCCACACAAGCCACAACCTGGTCGTCCGTGCCCCGGACAACAGGTCGTCCCGATGAACCCGTTTCTGGACGCTTGGCTCCAAGCGATCGCCGCCGATGGCCGTCTGCCATTTGAAGCCCTGGAGGTGGCAGCTGTGATGGCCCGTTCCGTTGGGCTCGGCCGCGTTGCCTTCACGGATTGGCAGCGTATCAATGCCGCGCTTGGGCGTAACAGGAGGGACCTTGCAGTGTTCGGGATCATGTCGGAGCTCCATTTGGAAGGGTATCTCGACCGTAACCTCGACACTCGTTTCGGCCGCAACTATGGATGGTCGCTGTTGATTCCGGAGGAAGAACTGTGAGTGTCGTACCCACGTAGCTCTTGCGTCCTTCGCACAGCAAATGCGTGCCTGTCCGTCCTTCCTACTACGTTTACGGACCGGAGATGCCGCCCTTGATCGATCCAAAAGAGGCGCTTACCGAAGTCTTTAATTCCGATTCCCGACTCACGCAGTTCCACGCACCCCACTTCTTACCAACAAACCCGATAAAGGAAAAACCCATGACCAAGTCTGTGTCCGGGCGTGCCGCCTCTATGGAAACCCTTCGGCAGGCCAGGACGTTCGACACCAACAAGCGCCACTACATTGAGGTTGGACTGTGCTCCCGCTGCGCTGCCCAGGCAGCGTGGGGTCATCAGTTGGGCTTTTCTGGGCACGAACCGCCATGCGAGGCTTGTCAGCCAATCGTCGCCACATTTCCGGCAAAGAAGCCGAATGGGTGGCGGAGCAGTAGCCCGCGGCGAGGGGCCAGATACTCGTCCGCCATCCGCCCCGAGAGCAGTCGGAGCAGGCTCTGACGTCGATTCCCTGACAACGCAAGCACAAGACGTGCGGTGAGTCTGCGCGGGCGTGAGGGCGATAGTTGAACAGCAACCAGCCGCCCTAAGCGCTCGGCCCTGATGGTGACCCTGACATTTCGGCAGTCGGACCATTGGTGGTCATACCCATGGGAGATGACAGGAATGACATGGCAGGGCTTGCCCGCCTGAAATCCAGCGGACATCCATCCTGGCAGCTCTCGTCATCACTCACAAACACCTCACCCCGGCAAGTTCCTGACAACGTAGGGACGTTCGGCATCGATTGTCTACATATCTGCTGCGAGTGTCATACCTGAGCCGTTTGGGGGCCACCAACATCACTCAGGGTTCCCCCACCGAGGCTGCTTGTCGGTGACCGGCGTCCCGGCTGTGATGCTCCCGTCCGCTCTGCTCCCTGACAGCAACGGTACGGCGCACCTCCTCGGACCAGACTCGGAGGCCCTCGGTGTGACACTTGCTGGAGGTTTGCCGAAGACTGGCTGCACTGCCCATCGGAGGGCTCCGAGGCCGAAGGCCCCAGGAGAGGAGCAAGGCGGAACACGGCTGGACCGTCAGTGGGCAACACGCGTCCCGACTTGTGTCGCTATTTCAAGTAGAGAGCGAGAGTGCGCGTCACTCCGGGCCTTCGGTCCGTTACCATGGCCACGTGGCGACGACCAACCCCCCTACAAAGACCATGCTCGCGGCTATCGGACGAGTAGCAGGCGAAAGCGCGATTGTTGATGACTTACTCCGCGAGCTGTATTGCTGCCTCATCGGGTCGCCCTTCGGTCGAGTCATTGCGTCTGGCGATGACTCATCTGCCCTTGGACGATCCTGCCTCAAGGTACTGCGCTACAACTACAGTCTGACCGATGATCACGTCAAGGAAATAGTTTCCATCACAAAGAGGCTGGACAAGCTGCGCAGCTCCCGGAACCTGCTAGTTCACGCCGTCTGGAAACGCGGAACTAAACCGGGCGAACATGTCGCCGTCCTTAGCCGAAGGGTTTCCGAGAAGGCATCCGGGATGGGAACCCATCAGGTTGCCGTGTGGACCCATGCAGAAGCCGAAGCCGTTGCCGACGAGTACGCCAGCTGCGCGGACTTGCTCGAAGCTTTCATGGAGCAAAATTTCCATGAATACCCGCATCCTGACCTTTACCAGCGAAAAGTCTGGGCTGGTTTCACAGCGGCAATAGAGGGGTTAGCTACTCCTTCCTGAGCAGCCACGAGTCGCTCCCAATCAGCTCCGGTTGCGAATTGCGGCGTTGACCACCATGCATGGGGGGGTCTCGCGACTCGTCAAGCGTTTCACTCGTAATGAAAAGGTCATCAGTTCGATTCTGATAGGAAGCTCGGTTAGAACCCCCGGAAATCTGCGGAATTCCGGGGGTTTCTTTCTTTTTTCTTGACAGGACCGATTACCTGTGTATTCATCCGGATACTCCGTGCGTCCGGAGCTCTTCGTACTTTTTTCGTCACCACACGACCCCGAAACCCCTCGCCCCGCGGAGAGGCACCGACAGCCCGGATCAGTCGGCGGAAACGGGAACCACTACGTGCGTCGGTGGCTCCGCTACATCTGTGCCGTCCAGATAATCCGGCTTACCAAGTGGGCTTTCCATGTGAGAACGTCAACGGGCTGCCACATGAAAGGAGGGCCGGTCGTCATGAAACTCTGGCAGATCAGCGGTCAGACGCCTTATAGCGAGTCTCCCGAGCAGGAAAACGCTTGACACCGAGATCGATGACGTACTCAGTGAGATTCAAGCATCAATCGCGAGCACTACTGTCACAGCGAGAACAGGAATCCAAACAGGAATACGAGTGACAGCCGGACGGGTTTCTGATCGGTGGGACCTGACTCAAACACCCCGGGCTGAAGGGAAGCCTTCGCGATGCCTCGCACAGCACCAGGGAGGCCATTGCAGATCTCTTTGGCATCTTGGAAGAAAAACGGGCCGACAACGTCAAACTGACCACCCTCTCCAAGTTCCTCCGCCGCAAGCGACCCGAACTGCTTCCGCTCTTTACGCCAACATCGCCCACTGCTACACGGATTGCGAGGGTGCGCCCGTCCCGAAAGTCAGAAAGCTCAACAAACTGGACTACCGACTTTCTTGGCTGAAGCCGTGCAATGTGATCTAGACAGCCAGCATGATCTTTGGGAAGAAATTGCCGAAATTTGCCCCGGGGCCGAAGATCACTCTCCTTCGTGCACTGGACATTGTCGGCTGGATGATCTGCAAGCCTAGGGGTTAGCCTCCTCTGTGACAGCAATTCCCATTTAGTTAGGCTTCTGGAGGGCGAGCGACGTTCGTCACAGGTCAGCACACGCCGCCGCAGCAGTCTCGCCGAAGTACTCCCGTCGGCACGCACGCCACAAGCCGGGATGAATCCGCATACACAGAGTTCTGAGCGGCGGAATGGCACCTCCTTGGAGCCAGCACGTCACTTCCGATTACCGACAGCGCTGGCAGGTCGCGAACGGCTAAAGACGGTTTGCCTGGTAACTTTGAGTTTCAGCAGTACATAAGGAGAAGCACGTGATACCCGTAGTCGATGTATTCGCCGGCCCCGGCGGCTTGAACGAGGGTTTCTCCTCTGTCCGCGACAGCAGCGGTGGAAGTGTCTTCCGCACTGTAGCCTCAATCGAGATGGAGAAATCCGCCGTCCAGACGCTGCGGTTCAGAAGCGCAATGCGTGCCCTGCGCAACGGCGGAGCCGACGCATCGAGGGGGCTGGATGACTTCTTTCGCGGCGAGTTGTCCATGACGGCGCTCCATGCTGACCCTGACTTCCAAGTGGCCTACAAAGATGCTCTGGAAGAGGTGCACGAGTTCGTTCTGGCAGAGGAAAGCCGGGCCGAGTCAGATGCCATAATCAAGCGCGCAATTGGACCAAACGTCGACAAATGGGTCCTGATCGGTGGCCCGCCCTGCCAGGCCTATTCATTAGCCGGGAGATCGCGGCGCACTCGAGACCTTAACTTTCAAGACGACCACAAACACTTCCTGTACCGGGAGTACCTCCACATAATCAGGACGCACCGACCAACGGTTTTCGTAATGGAGAACGTAAAGGGTCTGCTCTCGTCGGTAAACCGCGGCGAAAAGATGTTCGACATGATCCGCGCAGACCTCGAGCGGCCTGCGGAGGGCCTCGAATATGATTTGTTCTCCATGGTGGTGGACAACAAAGGTGCCGAACACGAAGCCTCAGAGTTCGTGATCCGGTCCGAAAATTACGGAGTTCCGCAGAAGCGACACCGGCTGATCATCGTCGGCGTCCTCGCTCAGAGCGGTCTGTCTAGGCCCGCAGCGCTGGAACCGTCGGGACTGGTCACGGTCAGTGATGCCATCGGCAATCTCCCGGCGCTGCGCTCGAGAATTTCTCGTTTCAAGGTCGACGACTCGCAGGCCTGGTATGACATCCGCCGCTCCGTAAGGGACTTTGTACCGGGGTCTCGGAGCGCCGTGGGCAAGACTGCGCTTAAGCCAAGCTCTACAGACGCTCCGGCCGCGCTACCCACGGCAATGGACGAAAGCGTTACGCGCTACCACGAGTTCATCCGGCCGGCGACAGTTGCTTCCTTACCGACATGGAATCACGAAGCCCGGAGCCACATGGTTCAAGACCTACTGCGATACGGCGCGTTAAGCACCCTCGCCCAGCAGAGACTAACTAGCCCGAAGGTCCGGGAGCTGCCCCGAAGCCTTTGGCCGCTTCACGCTAATATCGAAGCTGACGTTGTGCCTTTCGAAGACAGGTTCCGTGTGCAGGTAGCCAGTGCACCGTCCACCACGATTGTTTCCCACATAGCCAAGGACGGCCACTACTACATTCACCCTGATCCAGCCCAGATGAGAAGCCTCACGGTCCGCGAAGCAGCCCGCCTGCAAACTTTTCCGGATGACTACGTTTTCCTCGGAAACCGGACTCAGCAGTTCACCCAAGTCGGAAATGCAGTCCCCCCGCTGCTGGCCCATCAAATCGGCCAGCGAATCGCCGCTATCTTCTAGACTCTTCGGCCTTCAGTGCTTCTTGGCTCTCACGAAAGACGTCGTCGACTAGTTCCGTCAACTGGGAATCGGACATATGAAAGACGCTGACGACCACCAAGCGCCTGGTGAAGCGCTTCATGGCATCTCTAAGAAGATCCATTCGTCTGGTAACTGAGATGGTTGCCAAATGTCTGATGGCTATTGCCCGGGCTAGTGGAGCATACCCTGTGATGAGCGGACGCTCGATCAGCTGAACCGATTCGTCCTCCGCAAGCCTCTGCGAAATGTCCGGCCCGAGCAGGCATGCGCGCCACCAAAGTCGGCCGAATGTGGTTCGCTTCATTGAATAGAGTCGCTCCTCGGTGACTTCCCACCGGGAACCGTCGATCGAACGGCGACCGTACCGCCAAATGACGACGTCAGGAAGTACTCGGACGTTGATGAAGTTCCACACTTCGACGCTCGTTGCATCGGACGGGAGGATATTCATTTTCTCGTAAAGAATCTTGGAGACAGCCTGGTCAAAGGCGGTTTTCTCTTTACCGCGCCCGACATCCGGGTATCCGTGGGCCCGGGCTGCCTCCATCACCGCTTGCCTGAGCTCAAGGAGGTCTGAGTCAGTGCACCGGCCGGTGGCTACTGGATAGAATGCCGCTCCGGCAGTAGATACTGCACCGGCGAATTCTGTAATCTCCTCCAGTGACTTGCGGCTCAAATCCTGCCAAGTGGCAACAGCCTGCGACAAAGGAAGCCTGGGAAAGCAAACCGGAGCCGGGCTCATCTTGCGCTCCCGAGGACAACACCTTGAAGCCCAGCTTCAACTCTTCCCGGATCGTCCGCGTACTTGCTTCGAACCTCGTTTACCGAACCTCCAATGAGTCGGACAACACCCAGCAGCAGTGCACCGAGCGAACCCTCGGGATAATCATGGGCGGGGTCCAAGTCCGGATGAGCCACGGCCTCTCGAAGGAGCTGGCGAATGAAGTCCATCTTCAGCACCTGCATCCAAACATCGCCAGTCTCGGACTCTGTGTGGTCAATGAGTGGGCGAAGCTGGGGATTGTCGGTGTTTAGCCACATCCAGAGCGTAGCTTCCACAGCGTCGTGCAGGTCTTTCGATAGAAGACGCAGCCACCACAAGGCGGCCTCCGGGTTCTTGATTCCATGATCTCTAAATGACACAGGGAGTATCGGAAGCTGGCCGGCGTCTCCTTCAAGGATCAGCTTTGAAGAGTGACGGTACACAGTGTGGCCGACCTTGGACGGTGCGAAGCGCGCCGACTGAGCAGCGGACGGCGTAAGCAGTGCCATCTCCAACTCGAGAGTCATGATTCCGCCAACAGCCGAAGCAGGAACCAGTAGCGATACCTCTTGGACTCCATCTAGTACAGCCTGCGGAGGACTGGTTGTAATTATGTTCGAAGCCGAAGACCGTGCCACTAGCACCCATCCAAGGACTGCGTCATGCGGAAGTTTTAGTTCGTCGCGCACGAGTACGAGGTTCACAGTGACCTTACAAGATGCCACAACGTCCGAGAAATAGTTCCAGTCGGGAAGGGCGCCGTCCGACAACTGCGTGACTCGTCCATTAACCGAATACTCCCACTCAGGCTTTTCGATTACGCCGTCTTCGAGAACTAAATGCCCTAAACTTACTGTTCTCATGGCGAAACCAGCTTCAGATCAACAGTTGATGAAATGGCGGTATCGTCCGGTTGGGTGAAAATCGCGAGGTACTCCTGCTGGGACTGCGCTACAACCCGGATTGACGGCTCCTTCACCAGTTGGCCATCGACCTTCCAGCCCACGAACTGAGGTCCCTCCGCCCCGAGCGGGGCGTCCCCTTCGATTGCGCCCGTGACAGTGACAACGTGGGCTCGCACCGACAGATCAAACAGCTCACCTGATTTCCCGCCCGTTAGGGAATACGAGAATGCGACATGGGCTATGCCACCCAATACAAGCAACCTTGGCGGGGACGTGAGCCGAGCAGCAGCGCGGCGACTCCTCGAGGCTCCTCCCCCAGGGCCAGGACCCTTTCCGGGCTGGGAGGCGGCGCCATGGCCGCTGATACCGCCAACAAGTCCTCCCAATGCCGTAGCAATGCGCGTTGCTCCCGCCGCCTGCTGAGCAGCAGTTGAAGGCGCGGAGGGCCGATGCATGTTCTTGAAGGTGTTCTCGATGCGGTTCAAGGCGATTCGGACAAAATTCCGGTTGCCTCTGGTCATCGCGTCCTTCACGATCCAGTCATCATGGGTGACAGGCTCAGATGTTGCGAAATCCTCATCCACTTCCGGGTCTGCGAGAAACACAGAGTATACGGAGTAGTCGTCTACGGGAGCCGCGACCGCAAGATATTTGACCACGATCCGCGGGTTCCTCATCAAAGCAACTGTGTTCTGCAATGCCCGGTCGTCCGAGATGTGATTGATGGCTTGGCGCATTGACAGGGTGCCCAGTCGGAAAATCGGATTCTGAGACATGATCACTTCTAGCTTCGTCTGAGGTGCCAACGGGGCACGCTTGGACGAAGCTGCCCGTTCCATGTCGGCATAGGCGTGGGCAAAGTGCTTCACTGAAGGCTCTTTGAAAGGCTCGATCGAAGGCAGGAACTCACCATCATATGAGAAGGCAAAGCCAACGTTGGGCCCTTCACCAATATCGACAGCATGAGGCCAGGCCCACTTCACAGCCGCAGCCCTGATGGCAGTAATTCGGTCCTTTGGCCCGACGTCGCCAGCCTCTCCTTGGAAAAAGTGCGGAGCCAGAATCATGATGCATGTCCCGGTTTCGTCGTGCGCTGGCACTGGCATTCCCACTGATTCCGCAATTGCCCTGGCCTCCGGACCTGTCGCTGGATCAATCACTCCATCTTCGGCCAGCACTCCCCACCAGTTCCGTCCAGTGAACTTGAAGCCGTTGTCGACGTACCCGTTATCACCTCCGGAGACACCTATCAGTCGATTTTCGAGCCTACCGTTGACCTTTGCCTGCGAGTAGACCAAGCAGACGCCCACTTGGCTTGCCTGGTAGAGAACTCCCTTGCCGTAGCCGTATGTGCCGCCTTCAAGCCCCTTGCTATCGCTTCTTCCGAAATTACGGACGAAGTCAGAGAAATCGTCGCGTTCCCCCGGTTCGGGTTCGACATTTGCCCGGATGGGCCCCCCAAGTCCCTTTGTCCCGTAGTCAGAGATCGTCAGGACTCGGATGCGGCCATTGTTGACCTTCTGGGGGATCCCTCGGGAAGCACCTTGGGGAGGGAGCTCATTGAACAGGTCATGCACCAAGATCCCGGACTGCTCTTCCGAGAGACGGGTGTCTGCGACGTGAAACTCGATCCGCTCAGCCAACCGCGCATCCCAGCTGTTCTGAAGAGCTTCCCGCAGGAGGACGCTCCAGAGATCCAAGCTCGTTTTGCCCATGGCCTTCTGGATCGATTTAGCGTCACCACTACCTGTTGCTTCCCAAGGGTGCCTGAACAAGCGAAAATCTACTCCCACGTTTCCACTGCTTCCTGAAGCTGCTCAAGTGGAAATTCAGTATCCTCAATTGGGCCGAGATCGACTGAGTATTGAATGGCGGTGATCCTATCGAGAATCCCTGGAGCAGTAAGAGTTTCATGGGTGATTCGTGGGAAATCGTTGTCGACGGCGAAAGTCTTCACAGCGAGTGCCGAGAAGCGGTATGCCGAGTAGTGTCCTGAATCCGCTTCAAAGTACCCGACTTTTTCAAGCAGCTTCAAGAGCTCCAACCGGTCTATGCCAGCTTCGAAAACCCGCTGCAACAGCGTTGGAACCGATTCACCTTGCGGTGTGGGCTCCACCTGGTAGGCGATAACGAAAAGGGGCAGCCCTCCGGTGCTCTCGAGTTGCCGTACCCCGTGGAAGGCGACGACCATGTTGTTGTGGTTCGTCGTTGTCTTGACCTCGAATGAGGCATTGGCAAATTCAAAGTCGTGACGGTTGCCTCGCGGCCCTGTCCACGCCCGAATCACCCACGGGCCATGGTGGAACGCCAACTGTTCCAGAAACACAAGTTCCCCGTAGAGGCCAGCCAGTTGAGCTTCGCCTAGCAAGCGCTGCTTCGTGTCTTGGAGCATTTCCTTCCACCGCCCGACAGTTTGCCGAGTTACCGGATCTGCCTCATTCGGTTTCTCAGCCAGCGCATCCAGAATGTCGTCCGCCAGCAAGCTGAACTGTGGAAACACACGCTCCGACAAGCACTGCAGGGCTAGGAACGATTGATGTTTCCCTGCTACGGGGAGGGTCCGATACCCGAAGCTGACAGACCGATTCTGCCAGTCGATACTGTTTTCGGCTGAAGGCGGGACGGGTATGAGGAGAGTTGGATAGCCGTTTCCGTCGATGGCGTGTACGACCGTCCCCTGAGGTGTGGCTACTTCAGTACTGCGTACGGTGAGCTTGTGCGGAGCCGGCACTTGTCCGCGCAGGAATGTGAATATCGAACTTGAGGATTCCTTCAGTTGAGTCATTTAGCTGCCGCTGCGTCTTCCTGCTTTAGATGCGTCTCATCCAAGTCGTCAACCGCCCTGAGTTCTTCTTCGACATCCTCAAGGTAGTCGGGCTCGATCCTGGCGCTGTAATAGTCAACCGTGTCCTGCAGGTCTCGCGCTTCCGGGAACATGAGACTGATACCTATCAGGTGCTGCGGAGCTTCGAGCGGCGCACGTTCTGTTTTCGCTGGTGCCGCTGACCCATGATCGACCTCTTCAATCTCAGCACTGATCGTGTCTGCCTCTTGTGCAGCCTCAGATCGCTTACTAATCGGATAGATTACGAGAAGGCCCACCTTGTCCAAGCCACGGGTCTTCCGCAGGTCACGCAAATGCCGATCCCGGACTTTGGGTTCACCGGGCAATCCCAAGGAATCCACGATGGACTTTTTTGTGTAGTGCAAATCAGCGAACCGATCCCATCGCGAGGTGATCGCTTTGAGGTTAGCCAAACCAGCAGCGCCCGGCACCAGTTTCCGGCGCCGCAGGAGCCTCAAGGGCTTTTCAAGCCCAAGTGAAAGATCGGATTCGTGGCTGTTCTGTCGTTCGATGAATACGACGTTCCACGATTCCAGCGCCCCCTTCTCGTTCTGGGCCCGAATGTATTCACGGACTGTGCTCGTCCTGATCGTCCGGGCGTCCTCGTGGACCTGGTAGTCATCCAAAAAGTCCAGAATCAAGTCCGATGAGACGCCCGCGAAGCCTCGGAAGGTTTTGCTGGGCAGTTCATTCTCGTTGTGCCCCGCGAGCTGCGCGGCCCTGACCAGTTTGGCGGTGGCGTCCAAGTTACCTTGCAGCCAGTCCTTATCCGCGTCCTTGAACAAAATGGTCTGAACCTTCGTGCCCGAGTAACTGACGTTGGCCTTGACGGCGCTGCGCATCTTGGCTGCGGCGGTAATCGCCATTTGAGGATGGGATCGAATACGGACCGGTAGCTGCCAAGGCTTCTTTCCTTCCTTCGCGTACGTGTCGATCTCTTCCCGTATCTCCGCTTCGACTGTTGCCAATGCGATGAACCACTCCCGCAGCTCCGTCGTCATCCATACTCGAACCAGATCCTCGTAGCCCTTGCGGTAACCGAACCAGCGGCCCATCTGCAGAAGAGTGTCATAAGCGGATGCAGCGCGGACAAAGTAGCTGGAGATCAACCCCTCCAGGGTTAGTCCTCGTGAGAGGGTATTTCCTCCGACGACAATGACGGTTTCGGGTTTTTCCTTAGTGAACTTGAGTCGTTCCTCGGAGAGGTAGTTGTCCATGACAACGGACGTGGAGTTCAGTGTGCTAGCCATAGCGCGCAGCACTTCTTGGGTGCTGATGTGCGCGTTTCCGAAGGACGAGGCTGAAACTCGAGCGGTCTCCTTGTCCCACAGGTCAGTCAAGTCTTGCATGAGCGCCGGATCCCCTGATGCAAGACGCTTCCGAAGGCCCGTCAATTCGTCTTCGACAGCTTCCTTAATTGCCTTGTGGGCCTGAGCACGCATTGATGTATGGACAAGCATCGAGGAGTGCCGAGTGTCCTTCGATCGCAGCCGCCGGGCAGTGGTGGAGAGTAGGAACCATTGAATCGCTTCCCCTAGCGATGGAGGGACGTCCGCGCTCCAGACTTCGAGTTCTTCCTTCTTCCCGGGCGGCCGGACTGCTTCCACATCCTCGAAAGGGATCTCGCGCACGATGTCCAGACCGTCGTCCGGCTCCACACCTTCTTCGACCTCGAGCGTCCCAAATATCCGTTCGGGCCCAAAGTAGGCCTCGGGGCGAGGCAGCGTCACGACGAAGTCCCTTGGATACAGACCGGCCTCGTTGTCCGGATCGATCAGGAGATTCGCGAAAGGAGTAGCCGTATAGGCGATATATGCGGCCTTGGGGTGCGATAGAAGCTCCCCAATCAACTTATTTATCGTGGATTGGCGGTTAGACGTTCCCACGTCTATGGAAGCTTGGTCCGCTTCGTCATCGATGATGAGAATGGGGCAACTGGCGAGGGTCGTGGCCGATGCCTTCTTAATCCAGGCATTCAAGCGCTTCAAGCGCGCGGGATTCTTTTTGACGATGGCGAGGAGCCTGAGGTCGTCTTGACTAAGAAGGGCCTCTGAAGCCGTGAGTTCGGAAAAATCGTGTTCCTGGGTGGTGAGCAAGTGGACCTTGGTCCGGCATGGTTCCACGAGGTATTCGAACAGGCGTTCCTGGGTCTGTTGACGCAGGTTGTCCGTGATACCGGACAAGACGATGATTAGCCGGTATCCGACATCTGCCGCCTTAGCGATGACCGACATGAAGTTGGTGGTCTTGCCGCTCTGCACATGGCCCAGGACCAGGCCCTTGGTGTCAATGGTCGGTTCTCCCGCCGGCTCACCCAAGGAAATGATGCGAGAGGAAGAACGGTCCACCTCGTCGACTGCATCCTGGAGTTCTGCACGAAGACGGTTCCGAAGTGGAGGCCAGAAAAAGTCGCCGTCCCTGGGTCCGCCGTACCAGCGAAAATCGTTGTCACCCTGAATCACGTCACCGTCTGGGAAGTCGTCCCATTCCTCGATGATCTTCTTGCGCCGCTCGTACTCGGCTCTCGCGTCGTTGAGCATCTTCGCCTCAACTTTGAAAAATCCGGTGGATAGAGACTGAACGGCGACTGAAATGCCCATACCGCCCCGCACAAGGCCCTCAAGGTGATCTGCCACTGCCTCGACAGCGGACTTACGTTCCTCAGCTTCCGTAGGCGTCGCCAGGTTCCCGTTTTGCGCGTCAGACCGCATCGTTCTTCCCCATCTTCGTGACAGCCCTCGCTGGCTGGATATCTATTTCAGATACTACATAAGAGGGGACGCCTGCTTAGTTAGCCTCGATGCGCGCGAACAGTGTCTCTGCGAAGCGCTTGGTGCCGCCAGGATCGCTCACGCAGGAACGGGTCGGAAGATCGCATCGCACAGCGGCGCTGCAGCCGAGCGTGCGCTGATCGCCTGGTTTGCTGGTGGTCTGGTGGCCATTGATCAAGGTGGAATGAACTTGAAGGGCTGGTCCTCGGCCTCTTGAGCCTCACTCCGGCAATCCTCTTGTGGGCACGAAAATGCGTCTTGATGGAACCGCCGGTCAGGATGGAAGCCTTGGAGTTTGAGAAAGCAGTGAATGGGGCGGTGGGGCAACGGGATGTCGCCCGTCAACGGTTGACCGCCGGTAGGAAGAGCATTGAAGAGCTGTGGGTTCTGCTCGCCGGTTTGGCAAAGCAGGCTGCTGATGCGTCATATGTGCTTGACGCCTAGAGATTGATACAACGCTTCCTGAGACGAGTGCTCTCGAGTGCATCGGCTGGTCGTCGCCGTCATGGAAGTTATCAACTTGCCGGTCTTCGCCCCTAGGGTCAGGGGCCGCTGACCGAAGCCTCGGATGAAGTTTTAGGGAAACACGCCGGCTCGCCGGTCTAGCGCCGGGGTAGCCAGCCAAGCAGCCTCTCCTCGGTCATCAGCTGCGCGTCCTGCGGCGCCACACGTGGAATGGCCGAAGCCCAAGGCGCTGCTGGCCGTGACAAGCTCCCGCAGAAATGCCGGGGACGGCACCCGACCTGTACGCCTTCGACGCCGAATGCAATGCCCGCCCCCTCCTCCATCCAATCGGTCATTGTCATGCCGTGCACCGAGGCGGAAGAAGCCGAAGCCCTCGCCGACCAATTGCGCGCAGCATTGGGCATCGACAAGATCGCGAAATACGCCTCTGATCTCGACACTCTCAGGGACGTGGCAGACGGCAAAGTCGACCTCAAAGGGGTTACGGACCAGAATCTTGCGGCTGCGGCCGCGGACGTGCTGGCGCCGGTGGATCCGGAAGAAGTCCGCCAGGAGAAGCTCGCTACGTGGGGTCCTGTGGAACTGCTTGTGCCGGAATGGCGGTATCTGCAAAAGCCGGCCCTGTTCCCGGAGCAGCAGAACTCCCGTGGCCTGATGGTCACCAGATGCAACGGGGGCAGGATCTCCATCCACGCATCACTCGAATCGTTGCAGTGAACCGGATGAAAAAAATATCGTGGTTCTTGGGTTTACCCGTCTGGACGAGATGGACCGCGTCAACGATCTTGCCAGTCGACTGGTTAAGCAGACACGCAAAGGCAAGCCCGTCTGGGTGCCGGCCACCGAGACCGAGGTGAAGGACTCTTCCTCCAACTCGACCTGAACGTTGTGGACGCTTGGGAAAAGAAGATCCTCGGCTCTCCCCTGCGGGCGGCTCATAAGCAGGCACGCCAATTGAATTTTTTATACAGCCGCTTCTCAGAGACCGCCGCAACAGTAAATCCCGACACCCGGCTGCCTGGCCCGCGGTACTGGCTCCTGCACACCTTCGCCCATACGCTCATTCGTGAGCTGGCAATGTCCTGCGGTTATGGGCGCTGCCAGCTTCACTGAACGCATCTACGGATGGCCTTCGGGGCCGCAGCGCGAGGCGGCGGCAGGACTGCTCATCTGCACCACAGTCGCCGTACCTTCGGTCCCGGCATTGCCACTGGGACAGCGGCTACGATTGTTTGCAGGAGCCAAGATAGGGGACACGATGACCGGCGAGAGTATGAAGGGCGAAACAGAGGACGAGTTCAGCAGGGACTTATCCTCACCTTCGCCCGGACTCGTCGACGAGACTTTGGATCACCCGGCTCGCTTCGCCGGAATGATTCAGAACCGACCCGATGTGCTCGACCACCTCGCTGCGGGCTACCAGTCGGTCCGAGAGGGATTCAGTGAGTTCCTCACCTCGAATGACCGCGGCGGGGAGCGAGTGAAGGAGACCGCCGACAAGCTCATTGATTCGATAGACAACGAGCTCGCCCGCGGGGGGCTGAACCCAGAGCAACGGTACCGGTTGATCCAAGCGGAAGAGCGCGTGCTCGGACAGGTTCGAGGAAATGAGAAGGATATTCGGCAGGCAAACGAGCGTTCTTTCGCAAAGGTCGTAGCGATCGGCACCTCCGTGGCGGTCGGGCTAGTCGTTCTTGGGTACCTCGTAAAAGAGGGGAAATTGCCCCTGCTTAATCCTCCTACCGCCTAGGGCTCAGGGCTCTGAACTCGGAAAAACTGCTACGAACTATGCCGATAGCCCGTCATCCCTGTCTGGCAATGACCCACGGGGCTGGAAAGATGGATCGATGGACGTCTACAGCATCACGGCAAACGAAGCCGCCGGTATCCTGAGCATCACCGGCCTGGAGCTG
>NZ_JABMCX010000370.1 GCF_013179505.1 Paenarthrobacter sp. CM16
GCTTCAAGCAGGTTATGGATCTGTACGGCGATGATGTCGAGCATCTCCCCGGGAGCGTGACTGCCTGACCCTTGAAGGGTTTTCTGTGCCACGAGACGGCCGGTGAAGTCGGCCAGGACTATGGAACTGGTGCATCGATCCATCTGGACGCCCACGGCGTAATGGGCTTGGGCGCAGAGCTGGAGGAGGCGCCGCGGTTGCCCGCCGGTTGAGCGCGCCTGTCCCACTTCCTGCACCAGGCCGTCGTCGAGCAGTTCGCGGATCACATTGGTGATGGTTCCGGGGGTGAGGCCGGTAGCGCCCACAAGTTCGACCCTGCTGACAGTTCCGCGGGTGCGCATGATGTCCAGCAGCCTGGCCTTGGTTGAGGCGGCCGGGGGTGGATGCGTGGTGATGGTAGTCACTCTTTCCTTTTCGGTCGGATGCCTGAGATTCGTTTCCATAATAACTTGACTGACTTAATTTAATCACCTAACTTTTTCATAGGTCGTGATCCACGGCACATAAAAACCCCAGCCGGTCACAGCGGTCCGGCTAGATGAAAGGGACCAGAGATGCTCCTCACCTCTCGAAACCGGGCTGCCGGCTTCCGGCGCAGTACCCTCGCTTTGGCTGCCGGTGCAACGGCACTGGGCTTCCTCCTCAGTGGCTGCTCAGGCGGCGGAAACTCTGAAGCAAACGACTCCACGCTGATCGCCTACACCGGTCAGGCCGGCGATTACCAAATCAACTTCAACCCTTTCTCCCCCTCGCAAGTTGCTGGGCCGGGAGCAATCTTCGAACCGCTCTTCTACCAAAACAAGGCTTCGGCCGACGCCAAGCCCGAGCCGTTGCTGGGCATGGAATACGCCTGGAATGCGGCCGGTACAGAGCTGTCCGTGACCCTCAGGGAGGGTGTGAAGTGGAGCGATGGCGAAGCTTTCACGGCAGATGACGTAGCCTTCACGTTCAACCTCCTTAAGCAGCATCCGGCCCTGAACAGCTTGGGCTTCAAGGGCATGGTGAACGTGGTGGACCAGAACCACATCACGTTCGTTTGGGACACTCCGGCCTTCGTCACCGGACCGGACATCCTCACCCAGGCCGTGATCGTTCCCGAACACATCTGGTCAAAGATCAACCCTGAAACCGACGTCGTGGAAAAGCCTGTGGGTACCGGCGCGTACCAGCTGGCCGACTTCAAGCCCCAAGCGTTCACCCTTAAAGCCAACCCCACCTACTGGGGCGGCGAACCAGCCGTCAAGAACGTCCGGTACATCGCGCTTTCGGGCAACACCGCCGGCGCCGACGCTATCGCCTCGGGCACCATCGACTGGCAGACGGGGCCTGTTCCGGACATCCAAAACGTGTCCAAGAACTTCCCCAAGTATGAAAAGCAGACAGTCGCCCAGAGCCAGCAGGTCCTCGCCGCCTGCGCCAATGTCCAGCTGGGCTGCACGGGACCGCAGACGGATCCTGCCGTCCGCAAAGCCCTCTACCTGGCCATTGACCGAACCCAGCTCAACAAGCTGGCCTACGAAAACACGGCCTCACCCATCTCGCCGTCGTTCGCCCTGACAGATACGCAGTCCGAGTGGATCTCGACGGCGGTCAAGCCCGCCGTTGCCCCCGAAACGGCAGACGCCTCCTCCGCGCAAAAGACCCTGGAGGCCGCCGGTTGGGCCAAGGGCAGCGATGGAATCTATGCCAAGGACGGCCAAAAGCTGACCCTGACCGTTGAAGTCGTCACTGGCTGGACCGACTACATCACGGCGATTCAAACCATTTCAGAGCAGGCCAAGGCGGCAGGCATCGACGTTCAGGCTTCACAATCTTCCTGGAACGAGTGGACGGACAAGCGGACCAAGGGCAAGTTCCAGCTGGCCATTGACTCCCTCTACCAAGGGCCGGCCGCTGACCCGTACTACGTCTATAACTACTTCTTCTCCTCCGCCACTTCCGCCCCTGTGGGGCAGTCGGCAGGAACAAACTATGCGCGGTACTCGAACCCCGTAGTCGATGCGGCTTTGGAAACAGTCAAGAATCTGCCCTTCGACAAGAAGGCGGAACGGCAGCAGCAGTTCGACATCATCCAGTCAGCCATCGTTGAGGACATGCCCTACATCCCGGTTGTCACAGGCGGCACCACCAGCATCTGGAACAAGGCCAAGTTCAGTGGCTGGCCCAGCGAGGACAACATGTACGCCTTCCCCGCAGTGTGGTCCCGCTTGGACGCGGCACAGATCTACAAGTCCCTCAAGCCCGCCGAAGGCTAAACCGTGAACTACGTCATCCGAAAATTGGGCTTCTATGCCGCAGCTCTGTGGGCGGCACTGACCCTGAACTTCATCATTCCCCGGCTGCTTCCCGGCAACCCCGTGGACATCCTGCTGGCAAAGCTTCAACAGCGGGGAGGAAACATCACCGAGGAGACCCGAAAGTCCTACGCCATCCTCCTGGGCGGCGACGATACCCAGCCCATCCTGGCCCAGTACTGGACCTACCTGGTCAACATCTTCCAGGGCGATCTTGGGGTGTCCATCAGCTACTTCCCGGCCAAGGTAACAGACGTCATCGGAGCATCCATGCCCTGGACGGTGATTCTGGTGGGCGTTTCCACCATCATCGCAGCCCTCCTGGGGATCCTGCTCGGCGCCTTTGTGGGCTGGAGGCCGGGCACGTGGTTGGACTCATTGGTTCCGGCAACCACGCTCCTTGCAGCTGTTCCCTACTTCTGGCTGGCCCTGGTCCTGGTCTACATCCTGTCCCGTGGACTGGGATTGTTCCCGGGACAAGGCGGCTACAACGTGGTGCTGGACCCCGGCTTCAACGGGCCCTTCATCCTCTCGGCAATAGAACACGCGATCCTGCCGGCGCTCACCATTGTCATCGCCTCCCTCGGTGGATGGTTGCTGGGGATGCGCAACATGATGGTCTCCACACTGTCCGAAGACTACGTGCTGACGGCCCGGGCCAAAGGACTTCCGGATCGCTGGATCCTCCGTAACTACGCAGCCCGCAATGCAGTTCTCCCATCCGTAGCTGGATTTGCCATCTCATTGGGGTTCGTCGTCTCGGGATCCGTGGTGACCGAACAGGTCTTTTCCTACCCGGGAATCGGATCCCGGTTGCTGGCAGCAGTAACCAACAACGATTACGCACTCATGCAGGGCGTGTTCCTCTACATCACCATCGCTGTCCTGGCAGCGAACCTCCTGGTCGACCTCCTCTACAGCCTGGTCGATCCCCGCACACGGGCCAGGGGCTAAGGAGCAGATTCACATGACCAACATTCAATCCATGACGGGACAGGCGCCGGCCGATCCCACGGACGAGCTGGCCACCATTTCGCGGGGCCGCGGCCAGCGCCCCAAGCCGGCTTGGCGCCTCATGCTCCCCACCCCTACTCCCTGGTTGATCACGGGCTTGGTCCTTATCGGATCCATCATCGTGTTCGGAGCCATAGGTCCGCTGTTGGTGGGCGACCCCGCAGCCATCAGCAACGTGGGGCTCAGCGGTCCCTCCGCAGAACACTGGCTGGGCACCACCCAAACCGGCCAGGACGTCCTGGCCCAGCTTGCGCACGCCACCCGCGGCTCACTTCAGATCGGGTTCCTCGTAGGCGTCCTTGCCACGGTCCTGTCGGCATTCTTCGGCATTTACGGCGCCTACATCGGCGGATTCGCGGATGAAGTCTTCTCCCTGCTTTCCAACGTATTCCTGGTGATCCCCGGCCTTCCGCTGGTCATCGTCATCTCCGGTTTCGTTCCGCGCGAAAGCCGCGGCTTGTGGACCATCGCCGTGGTTCTGGCGTTGACCAGTTGGGCAGCCTCGGCCCGTGTTCTTCGGGCGCAAACACTGTCAGTGAGGAACAGGGACTACGTTGCAGCTTCCAAGGTCTCCG
>NZ_JABMCX010000371.1 GCF_013179505.1 Paenarthrobacter sp. CM16
ATGCCCACCACGCCCCATTTGCTGTGATCAGCCAGCACCACGGTGCTTCGCGCTGACGTCATGAACGCGCGGTCGGTTTCGGCTTCCAGCAGGTTGGGCGTAGTGAAACCGGCCTGTGCATCCATGCCGTGTACCCCCAGGAACAGGACATCGAGGTGGAGTTGCTTGAGGGAAGAAGTGGCAATCGGCCCCACCAAAGCATCGGACGGTGTGCGCTCGCCGCCAATCAGGATCACGGTAGATCCGAACCGGGCGGGTCCCGATGACGATCCGTGATGGAAGAGGTCAGCGATCCGCACGGAGTTGGTGACCACAGTGATACGGGGGCCGTGAACCAGTTCCTGGGCCAGGGCCCAGGTGGTGGTTCCAGCGCTGAGACCGATCGCCATGCCTTCCTGGACCATCGAGGCGGCCTCGACGGCGATGGCGTGCTTCTCCGCGGTGAGCTGAGTGGACTTGAGCTCAAAGCCAGGTTCGTGGGTGCTCGCATCGCCCGGAAGCTTGGCTCCGCCGTGGATGCGCTCTACCCGGCCCGCTTCCTCAAGGGCTTCGATGTCCCGCCGGACGGTCATGGGGGAGACCCCCAGCAATTGTGCGAGGTCCGAGACCCGGACGACGCGCTCGCGCTGGACGGCGTCGATGATGGCGGTGTGGCGTGCTGCCTGAAGCATCGGGGCCTTTCTGGGGAACCTCGTCAAACATGGGGCTGAGTCTGGCTCCAGTCTAGGGCGGGGGCCCTCCGCCCGGCGGCTCATTGGATCGCGGCGTCGTCACCCGGCCGTCATACGACTGCTTAAAGCACGACGGCCCCGCCCCCCGGGAGGTGAGCGGCGCCGTCGTGCGTTATCTACTTGCGGAGCGAATCAGCAATCTGCTGCATGATGCCGGGGTCTGCCAGGGTGGTGGCGTCACCGGTATCGCGACCTTCCGCGATGTCCTTCAGGAGGCGCCGGACGATCTTGCCGGATCGTGTCTTGGGCAGTTCCGGAACGATCAGCAGCTGCTTGGGCTTGGCGATCGGGCCGATTTCCTTGCCCACATGGTTGCGCAGTTCCAGGACGGTTTCGTCGCCGTTGTTCACGGCGTCACCGCGAAGGATGACGAACGCGACTACGGCCTGGCCGGTGGTGTCGTCCGCCGCGCCCACAACGGCTGCTTCGGCAACGGAGGGGTGAGAGACCAGTGCCGATTCGATTTCCGTGGTGGAGAGGCGGTGGCCGGAAACGTTCATGACATCGTCCACGCGGCCCAGGAGCCAGACGTCGCCGTCCTCGTCCTTCTTGGCACCGTCGCCGGCGAAGTACATGGCCTCGAACCGGGACCAGTACGTGTCCTTGAAACGCTCGGGGTCGCCCCAGATGCCGCGCAGCATGGACGGCCACGGTTCGCGGACCACCAGGTAGCCGCCTTCACCGTTGGCCACGGACTGGCCGGCTTCGTCCACGACGTCCACGGCGATTCCGGGCAGCGGAACCTGCGCCGAGCCGGGCTTGGTGGCCGTGACGCCGGGCAGCGGCGCGATCATCTGGGCGCCGGTTTCGGTCTGCCACCAGGTGTCCACGATCGGCGCGGGGTTTTCCTTCTTCTCACCGTTCTTGCCGGCGTTGGCACCAATGACGTCGCGGTACCACATCCATGCTTCCGGGTTGATGGATTCGCCCACCGAACCCAAGACACGGATGGAGGAGAGATCGTACTTGTCCGGGATGTCCCGGCCCCACTTCATGAAGGTCCGGATCGCCGTGGGTGCGGTGTACAGGATGGAAACTTTGTACTTCTCCACGATTTCCCACCAGCGGCCCTGGTGCGGGGAGTCCGGGGTGCCTTCGTACATGACCTGGGTGGCGCCGTTGATGAGCGGAGCGTAGGTGACGTAGGAGTGGCCGGTGACCCATCCGACGTCGGCCGTGCACCAGTACACGTCCGTTTCGGGGTGGAGGTCAAACACGGCTTTGTGCGTGTAGGCGCCCTGCGTGAGGTAGCCGCCGGTGGTGTGCAGGATGCCCTTGGGCTTACCGGTGGTGCCCGAGGTGTAAAGGATGAACAGCGGGTGCTCGGAGTCATGGCCGACGGCGGTGTGTTCGGTTGATGCCTTATCCACGGTGTCGGACCACCAGAGGTCGCGGCCTTCAACCCAGTTGACGTCCTCGCCGTTGCGCTTGACCACCACGACGTTCTGGACAGTATGACCCTCTTTGGAAAGGGCTTCGTCCACTGCCGGCTTCAGGGCGCTCGGCTTGCCGCGGCGGTAGGTGCCATCGGCGGTGACCACCAGCTTGGCTTCGGCATCCTCGATCCGGGAACGCAGGGCATCGGCGGAGAAGCCACCGAACACTACCGAGTGCACGGCACCGATCCTGGCGCAGGCAAGGAGCGTGATGACTGCCTCGGGGATCATGGGCAGGTAGACGGCCACGCGGTCGCCCTTGGCCACGCCGAGGGACTCGAAAGCGTTGGCTGCCTTCTTGACCTCTTCGGTCAGTTCAGCGTACGTGTAGGTGCGGGTGTCCCCGGGTTCGCCTTCGAAGTAGATGGCAACGCGGTCGCCCAAGCCATTTTCAACATGGCGGTCCAGCGCGTTGTACGCAGCGTTGACCTCGCCGCCGACCAACCATTTGGCGAAGGGCGGGTTGGACCAATCGAGGGCCTCGGTGAAGTCCTTGTCCCACGTCAACAGCTCGCGGGCCTGCTTGGCCCAAAAAGCAGGACGATCAGCTTCAGCCTCTGCGTAGGCGTCAGCACTGGTCACGGCGTTCGCGGCGAACTCCGCCGATGGCGCGAATTTACGGTTCTCGTGGAGAAGGTTTTCAAGCGCCTCCACGTGTGCGGCCGGACCGTTCTGAGCAGTTGAAGCTGCAGCGGTGGCCGTGGATCCGGTGGTGTCCTGGGACATGGTGAACCTCATCATTCATCGATCTTTGCTGCGCGGATCCTGCCATGAGGTACCCGCCCGGGCCGTCGTCGGCGTCGAGCGCGTCCCTCAAAGGTCCGCAGAGTGCTGTCCGCCATCAACACTATCGCTTTGGAAGGTCCTACGTGTGCGTGGTCACAAACGCGCCAGCGAGCGGCGCCGATTTAGCGACGAATGGCATCACCGGCGTCCGGGAACCGTTTACATGACGCACGACGGCGGCACCCTCCCGCCGTAGTATGCGCTGCCGGAGGCGGTCACTATCTGTAAGGGACCTTGGAGTTTGCTGTGGGCGAAGCCGGATGGCCGTTTTCAGCTAGAACCCTGTCAGTGGGGTGGCATAGGCTGAAGAAGTCTTGGGACTCACCTTGAGCGTGACCGGTTTTCCGCGGAATCCTGCGGGGGTCACCTGTCCGGACTGCCCAAGACGCCGCCGTACGAAGGAGAAATAGATGAACCAGCTGAGCCCAGGCCCGCACGACTCACCACGAACGGGACCGGAGACCACGGCTGGAACGGCCACCGCACCACGTGGCAACGCCGCTGGAACTTCTGACGCTGCCGGGAAAGATGCCACCAAGTACGACGCCATCGCGGGGCCCTTCACCATCCGGGACCTCACTGTATTCGGCTCCACGCTGTTGATGTTTGTTGCGTCCTTGCTGCCGATGTTCGGGGAGCGCTACAACCTATGGAACCTCGGCAACCTTTTCTTCCTCCTGCTGGGCATCATCCTGCCTTTGGTGGTGGGGGCCCTCTTCGTAGCCCGCAGATTGCAGCCTGGAACCATCGTCCGGGTAGGTTCGCTGTCCGTTGACCAGTTCGCGTCCGTCACGGCGTCCTTCGCTTTTCCACTCTTCTTCCTGACCATCGCCAACTCGTTCAATGGCGGCGTGCTGCTGGGTTTGATCGGTTCAGTAGGCCTCCTGGCCGCAACCGTCCTGGCCCCGCATCTCCCGTGGTTGTCCGCTG
>NZ_JABMCX010000372.1 GCF_013179505.1 Paenarthrobacter sp. CM16
AGCTTCTGACCTGCCTGGGCAGAGCCGTAAACGAAAGGCCTGTCAGGTGTCAGCGACAGCCCCGCAACGTCCAGCTGCATGGTCAGCTTGATGCGCTGGCCGGCAGCAGTGGCCGTCAGGACGGTGGCCGTGTCCAGGGTGGCGGTGTTGTCGTAGCACTCGGCCTTGTATCGCTTCTCGCGGGGTGCGCCCTCGTAGAAAGTGTCCGAGACGCAGAGCTTGTACTTCCTGCCCACCGTCATGCGCCAGTAGATCTTGCCCTGCGCATCCGAGGTCAGCGGCCCCATCTGCGGGCCCTCCCAAGCTGCCGTGGCTTCGTTGTAGACCATCGGCGAATACCCGACGTCGGCAATCGGCGCGCCGGCCGGATCGACGACGGTGGCCTCCATGACGGTTTCATCCTTGAGGACGAAGTTCACGTTGGTCCATTTAACTCCCGCAGGAACAGCGGCCACTGTGTAGGTGTCCACCATGGTGGTGCCGGTCCAGTACTGCTCCAGGTAGAGGCGCTGGCCGGACTCGTCCCGGACGCTGATGTAGGCCTGGTTGGGGCGGATCTTGGTAAGGGTGAAGTAGCCGTTGGCGTCTGGCTTGGTGCTGCTGATCTGTCCGCCGTTGTTGGGCGAAGCTGAAACGGACACAGCAGTCAGTGGCTGGCCGGCCTTATTGGTGACCCGGCCGGTCATGCTGCCGAAGGCTTCCAACTGCGGGTTGAAAGTGGTGGTGGGGGCAGCGTCGGTGACGGCAACCGGCGTCGAACCGTAGGAACTGGACTGGTTGCCGTTCCACTCATCCGCATACGTGGCGGAACAGGGTCCGGTGCTGCAGGTAGTCCATATCTTGTAACTGCCGGCCGCCGGCACGGTGAAACTGTAGGAGCCATCGGCCGCGGACCAGGCGCCGGCTACATAGGAGGCCCGTTCGTCGTTGGTATACGCACCCACCCACACGTCGCCCAGGGGAGTGGCCGTTGCGGTAGCTGTCAATTTTCCTTTGACGACTCCCTTGAACGTGTACGTCGCGGCCGAAGCGGGCGCGGCGCCGGCGAAGAGGCCCGCAGCCACCAGGATGACTGCCGTCAGGATGGCCCACACCCCCTGCCGCGTCCTTCGAATCGGATGGTGGGCGGCACGTCGCTGCAACGGCATGGGTAAGGTCCTTTTCCCCAAAAAAGTGACTAAAGGGGACCGAGTGGTCCACTGACATCGTAGGCGTCGGCCCGCAGCAGTGCCATGGGGAGTTCTGCCCCGGTCTATACAGAGGCCAGCGGCTGCTGGTTGAGTCCTTCCAACCGGGCTTGAAGTTCATCGGAGGTTGGAGGATTGGCGCCGGGCCTGCTGACGGTGATCGCGGCGGCAATAGCAGCGGTCTGTCCGATGTGGCCGAGGGCTGTTGGTGCAAACGCCTTTTCCCCTCTGGCCAGCAGTTCAAAGATGAGCGCGGCCATGTAGGAGTCGCCGGCGCCGATAGTGTCTGCAACCTGGGTCTTCACGGACGGGATGGTGGCGCGCGCCCCCGGAGTGGCAAGGAGTGCACCTTCGGCGCCACGGGTGATGACGGCCATCCGGGCGCCGTGGTTGAGTAGGCGGGAGGCGACGTCGTCCGGCGAGGACTCGGGATAGAGCCACTGCGCGTCCTCATCGCTGAGTTTGATGACGTCAATAAGGGGGAGCAGGTCCTCGAAGGTCCGCTGCGCTTCGGCGTGGCTGCCAAGGAGGGCCGGGCGGATGTTGGGGTCATAGGTGACCAGGCAGGAGTCGTGGCTCTGCTCAAGGAGGGTGCGCACGGTGGACGCTCCCGGGGCCAGGAAGGTGGCGATGGATCCGGTATGCAGGACTTTGGGAATCATGGCCGGGGCAACGGGTGCAAGTTCCCAGCGGATGTCGAACTCGTAGCTGGCCGACCCGTCCGTTGCGAGGGTAGCGGTGGCCGTGGCAGTGCGCCCAAGGGACGTTGATCCTGGAAGCAGGTGGACGCCGGCGCTGTGGAGGTGGGAGGTGATGGCGGAGCCGTGTTCGTCGTCGCCGATCGCTGTGAGAAGCCCGGTCGGCACCCCGAGACGGCCCAGCCCGTAGGCGACGTTGGCAGGGGACCCGCCAGGGTAGCTGATGCGTCCTTCCCGGGTGTTCACAATGTCCACCAAGGCCTCGCCGATAACGAGGACGTCCAGGGGGGTTTGGGCGGATCCGCCCGGGGCAAGGTTGTGCATCTTGGTTCTTTCGTCGGGTTGCCGGCTGATCGGAGGAGCGGCAGGGGGATGGGTCCGGGCGCATTTTCACAATGACAACGTTGTCAGTCAACATGTAAGCAAGCCCACACGATAGAGTCAAGTGTTGAATCAAGATGAGGAGAAGCAAGTTGACAACGGTGTCCAATCCTTATCAACCGGATTCCGGGCACAAGCGCCCAACGATGAAGAACGTGGCGGATCTCGCCGGGGTTGGGATCAAAACGGTCTCCCGGGTAGTCAACGACGAGCCTGGAGTCTCCGAGGCCACCCGGCAGCGCGTCATCCGTGCCACCGAACAACTGCAGTACCAACTGGACATCACTGCGGGCAGCCTCAAGCGTTCCGGACGCAAGACCCAGTCCATAGGCCTGCTGCTTCCGAGCGTATCCAACCCGTTCAGTGGAGAAATTCACAGGGCCATGGAAGACGCCCTGGCTTTGCGCGGAATTGCAGTCTTCGCCGCCAGCCTGGATGACGATCCCGAGCGGGAAAAGAAGCTCATTTCAGCTTTCCTGGGCCGCCGGGTTGACGGGCTTGTCCTGACCACCATTTCCAAGAGCCAGGCCTACATGATCCCGGAGCACTCCCGGGACCTGCCACTGGTATTCATTGACCGTGAACCGGCGGGTATCGAAGCTGACGCGGTAGTCACTGATAACGAAGTCGGTGCGGCAAACGCGGCGGCCCATCTCATCGAGCACGGACATACCCGGCTGGCCTACCTTGGCGACCGGACGGACATCCAGACTGCCGGGAAGCGCCGGACGGGATTCCTGGACGGCGTCGGCGGTGCAGGCATTTCCACCTCCGTTGTCGCGGTTCGGGAGAACCTGCACGATGAGGAAACCGCCTTTCGGGCCGCTCACGAACTACTCACCTCGGAAAACCCTCCGACGGCGATTTTCTCCAGTCAGAACCTGGTGACGTTTGGCGCCATGCGGGCCCTTAAAGCACTGGGACTGCATCACAAGGTTGCCCTCATCGGGTTCGATGATTTCATGTTGGCCGACATGATGGACCCCGGGATCACCGTGATCGCCCAGCACCCCGAGCGCATCGGCAAGCTTGCAGCTGAGCGGATCCTTGCAAGGATCGACGGCGACGCGAACCCCGCCCGGACCTATGTCGTCCCCACCGAATTGATACAGCGGGGCTCCGGTGAAATCCGTCCCCCGAGCTGATCCGGACAAGGCAGACAACGACGGCGGTGCTGCCGCCGTCGTCGTTTCTTCCGGAAGACTAAGACCCGGCCTGGTGCCGCGACGGCGCGAAGGCAATCTCTTCCGTGCGGGCAATGCCGCGCTCGATTGCGGCCTTGTCGATCCCCAGGAGGGTGGTGAGCCACATGCCGTTCTGCACCACCACGATGTCGGCCGCCCGCTCCCTGGATTCATCCTGCGACAACCCGGAAACGGCATTGCCGATCAATGCCGCAAGCCCTTGAAGGTACCGGTCGAAAGCTGCGGCGTTGATCCGGGCAAACTCCTCGTCGGCCTGGGCGAGGGCCCACAAGTGGAGGCGAAGAGAAAGGTACGGGGTGGTCAGGAGCCCTGGGTCGGCAACGCGACGAAGAGACTCCCGGAGTTGTTCGTCCGGGGTTGAGGCGGGCGAAGGCTCCACCAGCAGGAGGTCGTGCTCTT
>NZ_JABMCX010000373.1 GCF_013179505.1 Paenarthrobacter sp. CM16
CCAAGAAGACCCCGGGCTACACCGGCGCCGACCTTGCCAACGTCCTCAACGAGGCCGCACTGCTGACCGCGCGTTCGAACGCCAACCTGATTGATGACCGCGCGCTGGACGAGGCAATCGACCGTGTCATGGCCGGCCCGCAGAAGCGCAGCCGCGTCATGAAGGAACTCGAGCGCAAGATCACCGCTTACCACGAAGGCGGCCACGCACTGGTTGCTGCTGCCCTGCGCAACTCCGCGCCGGTCACCAAGATCACCATCCTTCCCCGCGGCCGGGCACTCGGCTACACCATGGTGATTCCCGAGGATGACAAGTACTCGGTCACCCGTAACGAGTTGCTGGACCAGATGGCCTACGCCATGGGTGGCCGTGTTGCTGAGGAAATCGTGTTCCACGATCCCTCCACCGGCGCTTCCAATGACATCGAGAAGGCAACGTCCACGGCCCGGAAGATGGTCACTCAGTACGGTATGAGCGAACGCGTTGGCGCCGTGAAACTGGGCCAGGGCGGCGGCGAGCCGTTCCTCGGCCGCGATGCCGCGCAGGAGCGCAACTTCTCGGACCAGATCGCCTACGTTGTGGACGAAGAAGTACGTCGCCTCATCGATCAGGCACACGACGAGGCCTACGCCATCCTCACGGAAAACCGGGACGTCCTGGACCGTCTGGCATTGGAACTCCTGGAACGGGAAACCCTGAACCAGGCTGAGATCGCCGAGATCTTCCACGACATCCGGAAGCGCGATTTCCGCGAGATCTGGCTGTCCAAGGAATCACGCCCGGTGCAGTCGATCCCGCCGGTGGAAAGCCGTGCGGAAAAGGCTGAGCGCGAAGCCCAGGAAGAGGCCAAGAAGGCACGCCTGGACGAGCCGCTGGACGTCGTCGCACCGCATGCCCAGGGGGTCAGCAGCCAGGACTCCTTCCAGGCACCGCGGCCCGACGGCGGCAACGACTCCACGCATCACGGCTAAGCTATCTGCCGTGACTCATTTCGACGACGACGACGACCTCGCCGCCGCCCACGGTTCAGCCGCGGGCTCCCAGCACGCCCACAAAGTTGACCGTCCGCGCATTGAAGCGGCTGTCCGCGAGATCCTCCTTGCCATCGGGGAAGACCCTGAGCGTGGGGGCCTCCTGGACACGCCAAAGCGCGTGGCCAAGGCGTACGCCGAGGTCTTCGCGGGTCTGCACCAGCACCCCGCGGATGTCCTGTCCACCACGTTCGACCTCGACCATGAAGAGCTTGTCCTTGTGAAGGACATCCCCTTCTACTCGACGTGTGAGCACCATCTGGTGCCGTTCCACGGCGTCGCGCATGTTGGTTACATTCCGTCACATGACGGAAAGGTGACCGGCCTGAGCAAGTTGGCGCGGCTGGTCGATATTTACGCGCGCCGGCCGCAGGTGCAGGAGCGCCTGACCACCCAGATTGTTGAGGCGCTCGTGAAGCACCTCAACCCTCGTGGCGCGATCGTGGTTGTCGAATGTGAACACATGTGTATGTCCATGCGTGGCATCCGCAAGCCCGGCGCAAAGACCGTCACCAGTGCGGTGCGCGGTCAACTCCATGACCCGGCCACCCGCGCCGAGGCCATGAGCCTCATACTCGGAAGGTAAGCACTATGGACTCCCTCGCTGCAGCACCCGGAACCGGCCCGGCCACAAGCCCGCTGCCGGTTCTCCGTAAACCGCGGCCCGCGGCCAGGTTCCAGGATCTGCCAACGGACCGCACGCTCGTCATGGGAATCCTCAATGTCACCCCGGATTCCTTCAGCGACGGCGGCACGCACCGGACACCGGACACCGCCATCGCGCTGGGCTTGCGCATGTTCTATGCAGGCGCAGACATCATTGACGTCGGTGGTGAATCCACCCGTTCGGGCGCTGAGCCCGTTACCCCGGAGGAAGAACAGCGCCGCGTTATCCCAGTGATTGAGGCGTTGGTCAAAGCCGGCGCGCTGGTCAGCATCGACACCATGCACACCTCTACCGCAGCAGCTGCCATTGAGGCGGGCGCAGCCATCATCAACGATGTCTCGGGGTTGACCATTGAACCGGACATGCCCGAGCTCGTTGCCCGGACCAAGGTTCCGTACATCCTGACGCACCGCCGCGGTGATGCCTCCACCATGGACAGCCTCACGGACTACAACAACGTCACAGAAGATGTGGTGGCCGAGCTCAGCGGTGTCCGCGACAAACTGTACGCAGCAGGCGTTGCGCCCGAGCAGATCATCATCGATCCCGGTGTTGGGTTCTCCAAGAACGAGGACCAGAACTGGGAGATCCTCAAGAACCTGGACCAGCTCTTCGCGCTGGGCCACAAGGTGATGGTGGCTGCTTCCCGCAAGCGGTTCCTCGGTTCCTTGCTTACGGTGGCCGGCAAGTCGGCTGCTCCGTTGGAGCGCGACGCCGCTACGGCAGCCATCACCGCTTTGAGCGCCACCAAGGGCGCCTGGGCTGTCCGCGTTCACGACGTCGGCCCCAGCCTTGACGCTGTCAAGGTCGCTGCCCGTATCGCCCGCTGATAGGAAACGCTGTGGACAGGATCACGCTGACAGGCGTCACCGCCGTCGGTTATCACGGAGTGTTCGATTTCGAGCGCCGTGACGGCCAGCCTTTCGTGGTGGACGCGGTGCTGTACACGGACTTCACCAAAGCGGCTGAGACGGATGATCTCCAGTACACGGCCCACTACGGTGAAGTGGCTGAACTGATTACCCGGCACATCGAGGGCGAGCCCCTGAACCTGATCGAGGGACTGGCGGTCAGGATCGCCGAGGCCATCCTGGAGAACTACAGCGTGGCCGCCGTCGATGTCACCGTTCACAAGCCCAAGGCCCCCATTGAGGTGCCGTTCGGCGACGTTACGGTCAGCGTGCACCGGGAGCGATCATGACATCCGGTTACACCAAGGCCATCCTGGCCCTCGGCAGTAACCTGGGGGAACGCAACGACACCCTGTCCACGGCTGTGGCCGCCTTGGTTGATCCCCCCGAAGTTCGTCTTTTGGGAGTGTCCCCGGTGGTGCAGACCAAGGCTGTGGGCGGTCCGGAGGGACAGCCGGACTTCCTGAATATGGTGATGGCTGTCGAAACAACGCTGACCCCGTTGGAACTCCTGAAGCATTGCCACGACGTCGAACAGCAGCATCACCGTACGCGTGAGGTGCGCTGGGGTCCTAGGACGCTGGATGTAGACATCGTCGTTTTCGGTGATCTCGTGAGTGAGGATCCTATTCTGACGCTTCCCCATCCGCGGGCAGCTGAGCGCGCATTCGTGCTCTACCCGTGGTCGCTGCTGGAACCGCACGCCCGGTTGAATGGGCAGAGCGTCGCCGAACTGGCCGCCGCCGCCGCCGATATGCCTGATATCCGGCGCTTTGACGGTTACGGTGACGTCGCCGGTGTGCCTGCGACCGGAGCAGTGGAGCAGCCATGAAAGCAATGCGCCCGGTAGTCCTGGTGCTCATCGCCGTCATCGCTGCGGTCATTGGCTGGTTGGCAACGGCCACCACCAACCGCTTCAGCATGCCCACCCCGGTCCTGCCGGTCTCCGCGCTGGTGACCATGGCCGTTATCGCAGGCCTGACGCTCATCATGGGCATTCGCGTACTGCGGTGGCGCAATGGCAAAAAGAAGAACATGCTCAACCCGATTCTGGCGGCCAGGACGCTGATCCTTGCCCAGGCCTGCGCCTATGCGGGCACCCTGCTCCTCGGGTGGCACGCCGGAATCTCTATGGACCTTCTCCGCATCGGCAGTTTGCGCGGCGGCGAAGGAATCCTGTGGAACGCGCTGCTGATGGGCGGTGGCGGCGTGG
>NZ_JABMCX010000374.1 GCF_013179505.1 Paenarthrobacter sp. CM16
GAACTGGTTCCCGGCCGTCGCGCCCTCGCACCGGGTCAGGGTGACCTGCCGTGGAATGCCATCCTCGCCGGACTGGCCCTCACCGGCTACACCGGAGCCTTGGTTATCCATGGCCTGCCCGAGTCCGAGGTCGGGTCCGGCGTCGAGTTCCTGCGCCACCGCCTGGAGGTCACCGTCTGATGCCCAGGCTCATTCGGGACGACGGCGCCAGCCTCGAGTACGAGATCGTTCCGGCCGTCGCACCGTCCGCAGACCGGCTTCCGTTCATCTTCCAGCACGGAATGGGCGGGGACCGGAACCAGCCTCTCGGGTACATCCAACACTTGGAACAGTCCACGCTGGTGTGCATGGACGCCGGTGGGCACGGATCCAGCAGCGACATTGTCAGGGACCGGTGTTCGTTCGATGCTTTCGCGGACGACGTGGTGGCCTTGGCCGATGAACTTGGCTTCGAGAAGTTCATCGTTGGAGGAATTTCCCTCGGCGCAGGCACAGCCCTCAACGCTGCTGTCCGCTACCCGGGCAGGGTTGCCGGGCTCGTGCTGTGCAGGCCGGCCTGGCTCGAACACGCCCAGGCGGTACGCAACGTCTCGGCGTATCAGCTGATGGCCGATCTGCTCGAAGGACATGAGCCGGATGAAGCACTCAACCAGCTCACTGTGACTGAGTTGTACAAGAATGTCGAGGCCGAATCCGAGTCCGCCGCCCAGTCACTTCGCCACCAGGTCACAAGGCCGCGTGCGGCCATTAACGCACAGGTCCTTCGGAGCTTTCCCACGGACGCCCCCTCCCGCAGCAGGGACGAGTGGGCACGTATCGACGTGCCCACGCTCGTTGTGGGCCACCGCGATGACCCGTTCCATCCGTGGGAGATTGCCACGGCATATGCCGATACCATTCCCGGAGCCCTGCTGGTGGAGGTACCCAGCAAAGACCGGGATGCTGCAACGTTCGCGGCCGAGGTAGACGTTGCGATTTCCGGGTTCGTGGACACCACCGAGTGGAAGTCCGTCTGACATGACAGCCAAGGGGGAAGCACCTGATGTCTTGGCGATGGATTTGGGTGGCACCCAGCTGCGCACCGCCATCTTCGACGGGTCCCGGCAGGTGGAACGCTGGAGTGTGCCCACGCCCCGAGGGGTAGCCGCGGTAGTGGAGGAAATGATCCGCAGCATCCACCATGCCCAAGATGTCGCGGGCGGACGGATACGGGCAGTCGGCGTCAGCGCCTTGGGCCCAGTGGATCCTGTGAAAGGATCGATCCGTGACGCCCCGAATATCGGAGTCTTCGACTCCTTCCCCCTGCGCCAACTTCTCCAGGAACGCGTTGACCTGCCGATAGAGATCATCAATGATGCCAATGCTGCCACAGTCAGCGAATGGGAGCTGGGTGCCGGCCGAGGGACCCAGGACTTTTGCTACGTGACCATCAGCACCGGCATTGGCTGCGGGATCATCGCTGGCGGACGCCTCCTCACAGGTCGCCATGGTGCCGCCGGCGAATTCGGCAGGATCACGGTGCGGGCCCCCGGCGAACGGACAGCGCGCAGCCTTGAGGACCTTGCCTCCGGTACGGCCATCGCCGGGCAGGCAAACCACTTGCTCGGCAGCACCGTATCTCCTGGCCTTGCCGCCGCGGCAAGAACCCAACCAGTCAGCGCACGACTGGTGGGAGAGCTCGCTGCTGCAGGGGACCCCAACTGCCTCAAGATCATGTCCGACGCAGCAACCCGGGTTGGCGAAGCAATCGCCAATCTGGTGCGCGTCCTGGACCCCGAAGTGATTGCCATCGGCGGTGGAGTATCAAGGGCAGGCGAACCGCTGTGGAGCCCCCTGACGAAGTCCCTGTCCGATTCGCTCGCCAAGGGCGGCCACCCCGTTCCTCGAATTGTGCACGCAGAACTGAGCGACGACGCAGGCCTGTACGGCGCGGCAATTACAGCCAAAGCAGCGCTATCAAAGGCGTTCATACTCTGACCCGTTGATGAAGGAGCAACCTTGAGACTGGTTCTTTGCTTGGCCGACAAGAGAGAGTGGAAAGTCGACGACTTCACCTCCCTTGGACAACACGGCATCAATCTCCGGCGGTCCCACCTCGTATGCATAGCCTGCGGCGGCAAGGCTTTCTTCCGCATGTCGGGGCGCAAGGGCATGCCAAGCTTCGGCGCCCGGCATGTCGCGGGCTGCAAAGTCCTCAATCCTGGATGGAGCGCGTTTCGGTACCTCCAATAGAACGACTCTGCCGCTGCGATTCAACACGCCGCCGAACGCGGGAACCGGTAAAGCTCCAGAGTCACCCGCCCGCGACTAATAGTCCGAACCGCACCGCTCCCCTATTCATTCCTGATGCCGGTGTCGGGTCCATGGACAGGACCAACTCGAAGCGCTCGCTCTGACTTAGTTTTGAACTCTCACGCCGAAGTGGACCTGCACGACTTTGACGCCTGCAGGGCCCGAGGAATGTGTTTCAGCAGTGATCCCCTTACTGGTCCCTTAGCCAGGCGGGCGGCGGAGTGAGGGGCGCCGGTTCGGGGTGGTTTTTGTTGCTGCTGCTCCAGCTGGCGAGGAAGTCGAGTTGATCCTGTGCGTGGCTTCCGGGTTCGGCTGAGTAGGCGATCAAGGTGAGTCCTTCGCCGGGCAGTTCCAGAGCGTCGCCGGTGAGTTCAATCTCTCCTACGAGTTGGTTGCGCATTTTTTTGCGGGCGGTGCGGTGGAAGCGCACGTTGTGCCGGGCCCACCGTGTAGAGAATTCGGTGCTGCCGGCGGCGAGGTCACCGATGAGGCTGTTCAGGGCGCGGTCCCTTGGGTTCTGTCCGGATTCTGTGCGCATCGCCGCTGCAAAGTCATCGGCGAGGGTATCCCAGGCGACGAAAAAGTCCTTGGACCGGGGATCCAGGAACATGAACCGGGCAAGGTTCAGCGGAAGCTTTTCGGGGCTGAGGATTTCGGCGTAGAGAGCGAAACACAGGCTGTTGGCCGCCACGACGTCCATACGCGCATTCCGGACGTAGGCGGGTGACCCGGTCATCCCCGCCAAGACTCTTTCGATGCTCGGACGCACCTCCGCACGGGCGCGCCGCGACGCCGATGCTGCGGTGGGCGCGGCCGCTTTGGCGAGGTCATACAGGTGCGCGCGCTCTGCCTCATCTAGCTGCAGGGCTCGGGCTAACGAGTCGAGAACGGACTCGGACACACCTCGCAGGTTTCCTCGTTCGAGCCGGGCGTAGTACTCGGTGCTCACGCCGGAGAGCATGGCTACTTCTTCGCGTTTGAGACCAGCCACCCTCCTGGTTCCACCGTATGCGGGGAGCCCTGCCTGGGCCGGGGTAATGCGTGCCCGGCGGCTCATGAGGAAGTCGCGGACGTCGTTGGTGTTGTCCATGCTTCTAGGCTACGGCGATCCACCGATGTCCTAACAGGAACTGCCAGTACACCGCACAACAGACACTCCCGCGCCCACACGCGGGCTGGTTTTCTTGAAGAAGCCCGTTTCCTGTGTTTCGAAAGGACGCCATGTCTGTCCCCACTGCCAGCCGCCCGGCTGTTGTTGTCCGACCCAGGGCGTCCCTGATAGTGGCCATGCTGGGCTTCTTCGTGGTCGCCCTGGACGCTCAGATCGTCAACGTCGCCCTCCCGGAAATCCGTAATGACCTCGGCGGTGGCCTCTCCGGGCTGCAGTGGGTCGTGACCGGCTACACGTTGATGTTCTCTGCCCTCCAACTGTTCGCCGGCACGCTCTCGGACCGTGCAGGCGCCCGGCGCGCCTACGGGTTGGGCATGCTGATCTTCATTGTCGCTTCTGCCGCATGCGCGCTAAGCC
>NZ_JABMCX010000375.1 GCF_013179505.1 Paenarthrobacter sp. CM16
CGATACAGCAGCCATCTCGGACATCGCAGGAGCCCTTTCCAAGGACCAGTTAGGCGCCTATGTCACGGCCCATGCTCTGGAAAAAGGAAACTAGTCCCGGACTCGACATCATGTCTTGATGAGCTTTTGCCCCTGTACGCGCAGGTCATCGCATACAGGGGCTTTCTCATAGCCTCGTAAGCGTCTAAGAGGTTGCGCCATCTTTGCAGAAACCGTTGGCTCGGATGGCCTCTACGACCCCCGCCGCCTCGGTATCGGCTATCGGATCGTCGGCGCGATTGAAATGCTTGACCACTGTAGCCACGAGCGCTTTGTCACTTCCGCCCTGGAGCATGGCCGCACAGACATAGCGGGAGTTGGTTGCTATCTCTTCCTGCGTGAACTTCGGAGCCACAGGAGAGATGCGTTTCATCAGGTCCGCGCTCTGTTCCTCCGTCACCTTCGGGACTGCTGGCTTGGACTGCGTCGTCGTGGGCGATGGCTCAGACTGACTCGGAGCCGAACACCCAGCAAGAGCGAGCGTGATCATTGCAGCAGAGAGTGCGCGTCTCATAAAAGTGGGGTTCTCCTGGGAGTTAGCAGTACAGGTCGTGGGCACTTGGCCCGCAGACGACACTATCCGATGCCACGGCACACGCCCAGTTGCCTACAGTTGCTGGAGTCCCGAAACCTCTATGGATTGCCCAAGCTCCAGGCAGAGTATCCGGAAGTCAACTAAACGGCTGCACAACACCATAAGGTCCCGCCAACTCGACGTTGGCGGGACCTTATGGTCCTTGCTATGAAATATCGATGAGTCAGAACACCACGGGCTTATGCTCCGACGCTTGAGTTGGAGTATCCGATTTGGATTCTTGACCCTGTAGGAAGAGTCCCAAGGGCTTGGCTAAGTACGATCTCAACCATAGTGACAATAATTGTGGTCGATGACTTGCTGACTTTGTGCAAAGTGACTTGGCCTAGGCCTGGAACCTGAATTACCGTGTTTGGCGCAACAGAAGCGTTGATTGCGGGCAATCCAGCGATCCGGAGATTCGTGAAGGTGGACGTGTCCGTCAGCTTGACTGCGCCCCCACCCGGAGCGCGGCTTGCGCTCGTTTCGGCCTTGATCGCGTCAACCTTAATGACGCCATTCAGAACATTGACTCCGCTAATGGTATTGACCACGGCGCTTTTCGCCTCAGGTGTGAGAACGCCCGTAGCCGTCGTCACCGAAGCCCCGGCAGAGGCCACACCGGGGATGTTCACGGCCGCTACATTCGCCGTGGTCGTTCCTCCACTGCATTTGACGGATGCCAGTGCAGTCGGGCCGGACCCAATGAGACCCGACGCCAGGGTAGCCCTCGTACCGTAACCTGTCCCAGCTAGATAGCCGGTCTGCGGCGGGGTCAACTTGACGTTACTTACGCCGAGGCGGATGTCTGTACCAACCTTCAGGCCAAGGAGCCCGGCTTTCAGGATCTCCACCCGGAGGGCTGTAGTGGAGACTTGATAGGTGGTGCCGACCAAGCGCTTCTCCTGACCGTTCAGCGTAACTTTTCCTACCGAGCCCAGAAGCGGCACCTTGAGATCGATAACGGTATTTGCTGCCGGGTTGGCATTTACAGCAATGCCCAACACTTTGAGGTCGGCGATCGTTGTTTTATTCGTCCCGGCAAAGGCACCTGCCGTGTTCTTATCGGCCGTGCTTTCGGAGGTTATAGCGCCGGCTGTGATGAGACCACCCAAGAGATTCGCCCCGGCAACCGTGGACTTGCCCTCAATTCGTTTACCGGTTGTGGTGAGAACTGTCTTGACGGTCGTGGTCGCATTGCCGACAGTTCCAACGGCGGGGACGTTTAGTCCGCTGACATTGTTGGAGGCTGTCTTTCCCGTTGCGCCAGTACAGGCAATGCTTGCACTCGCGGTGGGACCGGAAGTCAGTGTTTTGTCAGTGTTGAAGATGTAGGAACCGTATGCTGAGCCTGCAAATCCGGTAGTGACCTGTGCAGGTGTGATGGCTGTAGTGGCAAAAGCCGGAGAGGCTGCGCCCGTAAGCGCAAGCGCAAGAGCGCCCGCTAAAGCGACCATAGAACGTTTCATGTAATGCCCCCAGAAGTAGAACACGATGCGGTGATGGTGATCACACCGTAACGTCCAGCGTCACCACTGGCAATAGAACCAAAGGAGATGACGCTTTTTCGTGATTCCCGCACAATTACTGCGTCATTCTCTCTCTCTCGAAAAAAACTCAGCTTGGTCCTTTACTTGGAGCAAGAGGCCCTCGGCTCCCCCGAGACTTTTCGTCCCTGCCCCAAGACCACTCGCAGAGCATCAGTAGCATTCACCGGCCGTGCTAATCGGGCTATACAATTCCCATGAAGACGCGCTTCCGCGTCACTACTTCCGGGGGTTTCAATGACTGCTGTTTTGGATCGTTCGCGCGCGTGGGGGACGGTGAACGCACCAAACCGGCGCAGAACTGCGGTCGGGGCTGTTTCGCTCGGCTTGGCCATGACCGTGTTGTTGGGAACCTCGGCCTCGCCTGCGACCGCAGATGCAGTTGACGACGTCGTCCCAGTGGGCGACCGGCCTGCGTCAATCGCCGTGAACACTTCAACCGATACGGCGTATGTGGCCACGTGGGAGGGCATTTTCAGCGTCGGGGGAAGCGGCGGCGGGCGCATATACCTGCCATCTGACTATCCGTCGGATGTCGCGGTGAACTCAAAGACCAACAAGGTCTATGTGAGCGATGCGAACTCTGTCGCCGTGCTTGACGGAGTAACCAACGCAGCGACAATCGTCCCTGTTGGCGCCAAAGCGGGCGTCCTCGCGGTGAACGAAAAGACCAATAAGGTCTATGTCAGCACACCAGCTGGCCTTAAGATCATCGATGGCGCCACAAACACAGCCACGCCTATCCCGACCTCCACGGGAGCTCTGGACATCGCGGTCAATACAAGCACCAACAAGGTCTACGCACTTTCCGGTGGAACTGTGAAAGTGATCGATGCCAGCGGCAAGATCACGTCAACGGTATCTGTGGGTGCGGACGGGATCGGCGCTATCACGATCAATCCGTCAAAAAACAGGATCTACTTCACGACGACTCCAAAATATGGATCGAGCGTCAAAGTCATCGACGGCGCCAGCGACACGATCGTAGGATCCATGGCGTCCGAAAGCCCACTGGGAACTTTGGCTGTGAACCCTGCTACCGACAAGGTCTACGTTGAATCCGACACCTGGAGCAGCGACGGATCCGTCAAGGTGATCGACGGCACTACCCTGACGGAAACTGCGCACATAGCCACGGCTACCAGGGTTCGCAGCATCGTGGTAAACCCGTCCAACAATAAGATCTACGCCACCCAGACTGGCCGTGGAGCCACCGTTATTGATGGCCGAAACAACACCAGCATTGCGCTTTACACCGGTCAGGAACCCGACGCTGCAGTCGTGAACACGTCCAACAACAGGGTTTACGTGGTCAACGCCGAGAGTGATTCCGTGGGCGTCATTGACGGAAATGCGGAGCAGCCCCTCAAGAACGACTTCAATAAAGATCGCAAGGCAGACATTTTGGCTAGAGATACAGCGGGGGTGCTCTGGCTCTACCCCGGCGATGGCTCCGGCGGCTGGCTGCCCCGTGTCCAGGTGGGACAAGGCTGGAACGTCATGAGCGCCCTGGTGTCTCCCGGCGACTTCAATGGAGACGGCAACGCCGATGTCTTGGCCCGTGACGGCGGCGGGGTGTTGTGGCTTTACCCCGGCAACGGCTCCGGCGGCTGGCTCGCGCGTGTGCAGGTCGGCAGCGGCTGGGAAGGCATGAGCGCA
>NZ_JABMCX010000376.1 GCF_013179505.1 Paenarthrobacter sp. CM16
CTGGTCAGCGATGAAGCCGTGGACGCCATTCCCGAGGTGATGGGAGTAGTGCGGCAGGATGAACACCGCTACCAGGTCATCGTTGGCGGAGCCGTCAACCATCTGTACGTCGAAATGACCAGGGACTTTCCCCAACTCGGCCAAGGCGGCGCCAACACCGACCCCGACGCCATGCGCGAGCTCAAATCCGAGCTACAAGGCAAGGGACCACGGGGCAAGTACGCGTGGATCAACTGGTTCTTCGAATTCCTGGCGGACTCCTTCCGCCCGGTATTGGGCGCCATGCTCGGAGCCTCGATCTTCATCACGGCCATGGCACTCCTGGCGACCTTGAAAGTCATTCCGGCGTGGAACGCCCCCGGTGTCACACTGGACGCCTCGCTGAGCTTCGTGAACCTTGCCTGGCAGGCCGTTTTCGTCTTCCTGCCCCTGATGGTGGCCTACAACGCGACCAAAAAGGTCGGCGCGGATCCGTGGGTTGGCTTTTCGATCATGGCAGTCATGATGCTGCCGGCTTTTACCCAGCTCGCCGGAGCGGACGCTCAGCTTCCCGCCGTCGTCGACGTCTTCGGCCTCCCCTTGACGATCTTCAACTACAGCTCCCAGGTCTTCCCCCCGCTGCTGATGGCGCTTCTCCTCGGCCCGCTGTACTCCTTCCTGCGCAAGGTCATCCCGAGCAACCTCCAGGTCATTTTCATCCCCTTCCTGGCGATGCTCGTCATGATCCCTGTGACCGCCTTCGTCCTCGCCCCCCTGGGTGTTTACGCCGGCAGCGGCATCGGCAACCTCTTCGTTACCGTCAACAACTTCTCGCCGCTGATCTTCTCCGTCCTGGTCGGCGCCCTCTACCCCTTCCTGGTCATCACCGGAACGGCATGGTCGGTTGTCCCGATCATGTTCCTCAACATCTCCACCCTCGGCTATGACTTCATCCAGGGCCCGATGGGCGCATGGAACTTCGGCTGCTTCGGCGTCACCGCCGGCGTGCTGATCATCGCGGCCCGCAAGAAGAACAAGCAGATGGAACAAGTCGCAGGCGGTGCCCTCACAGCAGGCCTCCTCGGCGGAATTTCCGAGCCGTCCCTCTACGGTGTCCACCTGCGCTTCGCCAAGCGAACCATCCCGGCGATCCTCGCAGGAAGCATCACAGGCGCTTTCATCATGGGCCTCGGCGGCGGCGTCACCACCAACGCCTTCCTCTTCACGTCATTGCTGACCATCCCCGCCTTCAACAACATCCCGCTCTACGCCTTCGGAATTGGCGTTGCATTCCTCGTTTCCATGGCAACGATCCTGACCCTTGGCTACGAAGGTCCCAATTCCGGAATTTTCGGCCGCAAGGCCCGCCACTCAAGCCAGGAAGTTGAGGAAAAATCCTCTTCCGCGGCCATGCAGTCGGCGAGCACCGACCAGCAGGAGCTCGTGGCACCTGCCAACGGCACCATCATCCCGCTCTCCGACGTCCCCGACCCCGTCTTCGCTGGCGGAACGCTGGGCGGCGGCTTCGCGATCGACCCCGACGACGGACGCTTCGTAGCGCCGGTATCCGGCCGGATCGTCACGGTCTTCCCCACCGGCCACGCCTACGGGATCCGGACCAGCGACGGCGTCGATGTCCTCATTCACATCGGCATGGACACCGTCAAGCTCAAAGGCGAAGGCTTTACCGCCCACGTGGCCAAGGGCGACGACGTCACTGCCGGCGATCTGCTTTGCGAAGTGGATCTCAGGATCGTCAGAGAAGCCGGCTACTCCACGGTGACACCCGTGGTCATCACCACAAAGAAGGCCGTTGACCAGCTAAGCATCACTTCCGGCCCGGCCGAAGCTGGACGCACAGTTGCCGGACGATACAGCCTCGTTGCCCCTATCGTCGTCTAATCATCAGGGCGCCGGCGTCTCGTCGCCCAGCCGATGAGACGCCGGCCCTCCCTTACCATCAACCCATTCCGTAGACAGGAAAGACCATGACAGAGAACCTCTTCCGGGTCGGCGTCCTCGGCGCCGGCGACATCGCACAAGCCGCCCACTTCCCCGCAGCCCGCAAGTCCAAAGAGATCGAACTGTACGCGATCTGCGACGCCGCCGACGACCTGCGCGACCGCATGACCCTGATCCACCAGCCCACTACGTCCTTCAATGACTATGACAAGATGCTCGCCGACGAAAACGTCGACGCCGTCGTCGTCGCCGTCGCCGACCAGTTCCACGTGCCCCTGGCAATCCGCGCCCTCGAAGCCGGCAAACACGTACTCGTAGAAAAGCCCATGGGCACCACGGTCGAAGAATCCGAGGCCCTGGTCGCTGCCCAGAAGCAAAGCGGCCGGGTTGTCCTGGTCGGCCACGAAAAGCGTTACGACCCGGGCATCGCCTTCGCCCACGACTTCATCCGCGACGAAATCGGCGAGCTGATCGGCCTCAAGCACTGGTACTGCGACTCCACCTACCGCTATACCGTCACCGACACCATCCGTCCCCTGATCGAGCACAGCGCCGCTGCCCGCCGCCCGGCCGGGGACCCCAAGGCAAACCGCCAGCGCTACTACGTGCTCGGCCACGGCAGCCACTTGCTGGACACCGCCCGCTACCTCGGCGGCCCCATCGCCGCGATCCGCGCCCGCCTTTCCACCAAGGCCAGCACCTACTGCTGGTTCCTCGACGTCGAATTCGAGAACGGCTGCCTCGGGCAGCTCGACCTCACCCTCGCCGTGCGCATGGACTGGTGGGAGGGCTTCCAGGTCTACGGCAGCGAAGGCAGCGTCATCGGCAAAATCCACAACCCCTGGTACCTCAAAGCCGCCGAAGTCCAGGCCTTCTCCGCCAAGGACGACATGTACCACCAGCCCATCGGCGCTGACGCCAACGTCTTCCGCCTCCAGCTCGAAGACCTCGCCCGCGCCGCCAACACCGGATCCACCCCACGCGGTGCCACCGCCCTTGACGGCCTCGCCAGTGTCCGCGGCATGGTCGCCCTCTCCCGCTCCGTGGAATCCGGCGACTGGGTACGCCTGGCCGACACCGAGGGAGCCGTCTAAATGCAGGTCGGAATCTTTGCCAAGACCTTCGAAGCCACCGGCATCGAAGCCAACATGGCCGCCGTCGCAGCGGCCGGCATCACCGCCGTCCAATACAACCTCTCCATCGCAGGCATTCCCACCGTGCCCGAAAAAGTGGAACCGGAGATCATCGAGCGGATCAAATCCGCTGCGGCAGCCAACAACGTCCAACTGGCGGCCATCTCTGGAACGTTCAACGCCGCTCACCCGGACCCCGAAGTACGGAACACCGGCATTGCCCGGTTCGCCGAAGTCGTACGGGTCTCAGTGGAACTCGGCATCCCCGTGATCACGCTGTGCAGCGGCAGCCGCGACGCCGAAGACATGTGGCGCCACCACCCGGATAACTCCACCCCCGAAGCCTGGGCCGACTCACGCGACTCCCTCACCAAGCTCGCCGCACTGGCAGAAGCCGCCGGCGTCGTGGTCGCCGTCGAACCCGAACACACCAACGTGGTCTCCACTGCCGACCTCGCCCGCAAAATGCTGGACGAGATCGGCTCACCGGCACTGAAGATTGTCTTCGACGCCGCCAACATCCTTGACACCGCCGATCTGTCCGATGCCACCACTCTCCCGGTGATCAACGCCGCCTTGGAAACCCTGGGACCAGACATCGCCTTGGCCCATGCCAAAGAACTGGTTCCCGGCCGTCGCGCCCTCGCACCGGGTCAGGGTGACCTGCCGTGGAATGCCATCCTCGCCGGACTGGCCCTCACCGGCTACACCGGAGCCTTGGTTATCCATGGCCTGCCCGAGTCCG
>NZ_JABMCX010000377.1 GCF_013179505.1 Paenarthrobacter sp. CM16
ACCAACCCCGGTGACAACACTCTCAAGATCATCGAATCAACAGAGGGTCGCAATCATGCCGGGATCAGCAGGCCAGCACACCCATATCCTGCACCAGGAAACGGGCTACGAAAAAGGTAACGAGGGTTGGCGTGAAAGGGCTATTACGTGAGAGAGGATCGGTAGCCTAGGGTCATGACTTCCCAGCCGATCCGTACCGCCGTCGCAGGTTTTGGCCTTTCGGGGAGCGTCTTTCACGCGCCCTTCATCGCCGCCAACCCCGCCTACGAACTAGCCGTCATTGCCACCTCCGACGCCGGACGGCAGGCGAAAGCAAAAGCTCGCTATCCGCACACCACCATTGTCAACACGCCCGAGGACATCCTGGCCCTCGCCGATCAGCTGGACCTCATCGTCCTGGGCACACCGCCCGCAACGCACTTCCCGCTCGCGAAGGCAGCGCTGGAAGCCGGGCTCGACGTCGTGGTGGATAAACCGTTCACGGTCCGCAGCGCAGAGGGCGAAGAACTGATCAGCCTGGCCGCACAACTGGGCCGCGTCCTCACCGTGTACCAAAACCGGCGTTGGGACGGCGACTCGCTTACCGTCAAGAAACTGCTCGACGCCGGGACGCTGGGCTCCGTGACCCGGTTCGAGGTAGGGATGGAACGCTGGGCACCGGAGATCGCCAAAGCCTGGAAGGCCGGTGCCACGGCGGAGGAAGGCGGCGGTGTCCTGTTCGACCTCGGCACCCACGTTCTGGATCTATGCCTGCAGTTCTTTGGCCCAGCAACCGTCACTTACGCGGAAACCCAGGCCCGCCGTCCCCAGGAATCAGCGGACGATGATGTCTTCCTGGCACTCAGGCACCAGTCGGGCGTGGTCAGCCACGTCCGCATCAACCTGACCAGCCACCTGCACGGCCCGCGCTTCCGCGTTTTGGGCACGGAGGGCGGTTTCGTGAAGTTCGGTACCGACCCGCAGGAACCGCACGTGCTGGCGGGCGGGCTGCCTACGGACGCCGAGTACGGCGTCGAACCGGCCCAAAACCATGGCACGCTGGAGCGGAACGGGCAGCGCAGGGCGGTCCCCACTGAGCGCGGCGCCTACCCCGAGTTTTACCGGATCCTGGCGGACAAGCTCGACGACGGCGGCGCGGCGTCCGCGCTTCCGTTACCGGTGGATCCGGCAGGCTCGGTTGCTGTGCTGAAACTGATCGAGCAGGCTAGGACGCTGGCGTAACGTCCGCGCTGGCAACCAGCGAGTAGATGGCTTTGAGGTCCTGGTTCCCTTCGTCCGGCTGGCAGCTGCCGGTCAGCTGGACGATATCAACAGCAGTCTCCTGCTGTACTACCGTGACGGCCGTGAACTGGGCCAGGGAACCGGCCTGCGGGTGCGTGTAGCGTGCCTCGCGTACGTGCCAATCCCGGCCGTTGATCACCACCGGTTCCGTGCCCAGCAGAACGGCATCCGGCAAGGCATCCAGGAATGAGTCCACTGACGCGGCAATGTCCTGGAGCTGGTATCCGGGCAAGCGGCGCGACACGGAAATCACCACGTTTGCTGTGTAGCGCCCTTCCGCGGCAGGGGCCATCAGGGCACCAACGGCGTCCGGGACCACTTGATCTGTCCACCCTGCCGGCGGGTTGAGTTTGATGGTGGGGTAGGCGGGGAATACTGCGGACGGGAAAACCTGGTGCGAGGTCATGGGGCCCTTTCGGTGCGTTGTCAGTACAGGAAGCTATTTGCTGAGGAAGTCGACGAACCCGGTCACGGAATCCACCAACCCGGACGGGCTGATGGTGATCTGGCCACCGGCTCCCAGCCCCAGCTCCGCAGTGATTTTGGCACCCGCGCCGAGAGTGAGCCCGTCCTCGTCCATGGAAGCGGTGAAGAAGTGGCCCTCGCCGGCTCCGGCGGCGACTGTTGCATTAAGGGTCAGCGTCTGGCCCAGAACTTCTACGTACCGGCTTCCGGTCAGTTCCGCCCCGGCGCCGGCGCTGAACGCTGTGCCGGTTGTTTCGCCGCCCTTGACGCTCATTTCGCCTTCGCCCGCGCTTGCCCAGGCTCCGGCGCGTAATTCTCCGCCCTGCCCCAGGGAGAACAGCCCGCCGGCGAACTCGGTCTTGTTATCCATAGTGAGTTTTTGGCCGGCAAAGCCTTCACCGCCCGCGGAGAACAGGAACGGGCTGCTGGCATTGGCGTGGGCGCTGGCCTCGACCCCCGCCATCATCCGCGTGGTGGAGGTGTTGGTGACCCATCCGTCGAAGAAGTCGGATCGTGTGGTGGTCACGTTCTCTGCACCTACGAATGCTTCGCCGGTGGCGTGGGCGCTGGGAAGTCCGAGCCCGAACGGCACGCTGGCCCCGTACTCGCCTTCTGCGCGGGCCCCAACAAAGGTTTCATTGGTGACAGTCGTCTTGACGGGCCCTACCTCGGACTCCGCCTTCCATGTCATGTCCCCTCCAGAGGAAGCCTCTCCGGAACCCCCGACGTCGATCCCACCCGGACCAAATGAACCGTGGGACTCACCCGTTGCCTGGCTGTCAATGGAGCCCTCGCCTTCAACGGTGAACGGCCCATAGCTGGTGGAATCAAAAGTGAAGCCAAGCTCCCTCGGAATACCCTTGAAGGACCCGGCAGAGGGTCCTCCCTTGGATCCTCCCGCGCCACCTGTGGACGCCTGTTCCTGCTGCTCCGCGTTGAGCTTCAGTGCGCGGGCATTGTTCCGAAGGCAAGTCGCAGCCGCGCTCAGCCGTCCGTGCAGATCGCTTTGCCACCTGCTGCGGAACTGGTCGGCGTCATTTCCGCGCCAATACGTTCCGTTCTGAATCATCGCGGTCAGTTGCCGCTGAAGACCCGTGATCTTCTCGGCTTCAGCATCCATCACGGACGATAAGCGCCGAAGATCTCCGACGTCCGCGCCGACTAATCCTTGTCCCATTAGGTACCCAGTCCCATCACGTATCCCCTGAACGTAGTGACATACAAAGCCAGGCAACCAACGGCGCAGGCATTTTCCTGAGCATAGTTGGCTGCAGCCGGCCCGGCCATGGGGACATCTAGCCAGTGTGGACAACTGAGCGGGACGCTGTGACCAAAAAGTTTTCTGTTGACAAGGCGTAACCTCACCGCCGCCGCAAACGATGTAAGGGGAGTGCGGGCCACGTCCGCACGCTGATCATCCGGCAGCGACCCAACCGCTGCCGGGGCAATCCCAAGAATTTGTCGGAGGGTTTTATGTCCTTGTTCACTGTCCTCGCCACCAGCAAAGTCGCCGCGGGCGTTCTGGCCGCCGGAGCTGTAGCTGCCGGCGGAACCGGTGTAGCTGCTTTCAACGGTGCACTCCCCACCGGGATCCAGCAGGCCGCACATGACCTCGTTGGCGCCCCTGCTCCGGTTGACGGCACGGCCGCCGAAGCAGCCGACGCCGCCCGGACCGCCACCGCCAAGGCGACTGACGCCGTCGGGACCGCGCAGGCAAAGGCCGCCGAAGCCGCCGAAGCCGGTCAGTCAACGGCTGCCGAGGCTGCATCCGGCGCGAAAGCCACAGTGGAGGACGCCACGTCCCCGGAGGCTTTCGGCTTGTGCACCGCGTTCCTCAACGGTGACCTGAAGTCTGATTCCAAGGTCCCGGGCTTTGAGTCCCTGACCATTGCCGCCGGCGGCGAAGCGAAGGTGGAGGCGCACTGCGAGGCAGTGGTCGATGCCGGCAAGGCCGCCGACGCGAAGGTGAATGGTTCGGCCAAGGCAGGGGCCGACGTCGACGCTTCTGTAACGTCCGACCTCCCGGCAACGCCGGCGGTACCG
>NZ_JABMCX010000378.1 GCF_013179505.1 Paenarthrobacter sp. CM16
GTTCCAACCCCAGCCAACTGTTGACGCACCGAGGAATCCGCCGTATCCATTGCCCGGATACAGGACGAGCTCACCGGAGGGCTTTCGTGCCAGGAGATCGTTGTTGCCGTCACCGCTGAAGTCGGCGGCAGGGAAGATCGAGCTGAAAATGCCCCAGCCCCAACCAATTTGCTGGCGGGGGTACCAGCCGCCCTGGCCATCTGCCGGGTAGAGGAAAAGAGAACCTGCATTGTCACGGGCAATGACGTCGTTCTCGCCGTCGTTGTTGAAGTCACCGGCGGAGAACATCAGGTTGAAGATGTTCCAACCGGAGCCAACTTCGTAGGCCTGCTTCCACGTACCGTTGCCTCCGGTGGGAAACAAGCCCAAGCGGCCTGAGGAGTCACGGATGAAAAGGCTCATGGTGTAGGGATCCCAGTACTCTGTGCGGTAAGAGCCTGAGGTGTGGGGCCGGTCAATGTCCACTGGCGTCACGTAGTTGAAGTCCAAGGCATCCAGGGCAACAGCAGCAGTGCCGGAACCCGGCAAATTGCCCGGGTTGTGGATCAGCGAACCGTCGCGCCAGTAGCCGAGTTCCTGACCGGCAGCGGTGAGGATCTGGAGATACTGCGCAACATAAGTTCCTGGCGAAGTGCCCTGAGCGAAGAACACGTCGAACGAGTACGTCGAGTCGGCAGCGCTGTAGGAGCCTTGCGTCATCTGCGTGTGCAGCTTTCCGGTGGCGGTGTTGCGGAAGAGCACGTAAACGTCGTTGACAGGACCTGAGGCTTGGACCGTGATCCTGGATGTCGCTTGTCCGCCCGCAGCGATCGAGTCCGGCGTAGTGGAGACCGCCACCGGGACCGGCGCAAAAGTGTCATCGGCCTGCGCTGCCGGGGCTAAGCCCAGCCCGCCAACCAGGACGATGCTGCCTGTCATCATTGCCAGCCAGCTGCGCACACGGCGCAAAGGAGTGATCCCCATTGTTCCCCCAAATCGAGCCGGTCCCGGATGGCCGGCGGGTGTAAGTGACTTGAGAGTACAACGGCGGAACGACAGTCTGGCAATTTACAGACAAAAGTTCAGGGAAAAGACAAGTCAAGTCCCGGAATCAACCGAAATCGCCTTAGAAGACGGCGGTTAGGTAACCCCAACCGGTGCCGATCTCATGCGATTGGCGGTAGTAGTACCCGTCCGGACTCATCTCCTCCCCGCGGAAAGCACCCTGATCAGTTACGTTGAAGAAGTAGTTGTACTGCTCCCACGCATTGAAACCGCCGAGGGGACCCATAAAGCGGCTTGATGCGTAATTGCCCTGCAATATCCGCGAGGAAGACCAGCCACCCTTTCCATCGGGGTAGTAGGCATGGAGCCTGCCGTCCGTTCCTCTGGCCAGAATGTCGGAGGTGCCGTCTCCGCTGAAGTCCCCTGGCGTGAACACTTTGTTGAAGACGTTCCACGCCTGCCCGACCTGCGATGCTGTGAGCCATCCGCCACGGCCGTTGCCAGGGTAGAGGAACATCCGGCCCTGCGTATCGCGGGCCAAGATGTCGCTTGTTCCGTCGCCGTTGAAGTCGCTGGCGGGAATGATCTCGCTGAAACCACCCCACCCTGTGCCAATGACCGAGGAACCCAGCCAGCCGCCGCGTCCGTTGCCCCGGTATAGCCATAGCTGCCCGGATGCATCACGGGCCAGAACATCCATTTTGCCGTCGCCGTCGAAGTCGCCCGGAGATGACAAGGAGGTGAAATTTGCCCAGCCCCAGCCAATGTCTTTGCTCCCGCTCTTGAACTCTCCGCTGTCTCCCCCCGAGAACAAGATGAGTGTGCCGTTGGGTTTCCTGGTGATCACGTCAGGCCTGCTGTCGCCGTCGAAATCACGCAGGAGCGAGTGCATCTTGACCCTTGGGTCGCTCGAGCTGCGGAAGATGCCCACCACGCTTCCGGCGTAGCTGACAACCGCCGCTACGCCCAGTTGCTTGCCCACGTCGCCTGGTTTGGGGCTGTACGTAGCGCCGGTTGCTCCGGCAATAGGCACTGCGACGTCCACCAGCCATTGGTAGCTGACCGTCGGCTTGGCTCCGGCCGGGAGACCTTTGATGGTTGAGGCGTCGAACCCTGCGTTGATGGGGCTTCGCACGGCGACATTGGAGGGCAGCCGTGGATCGACCGCGTCCGCCAAATAGAAGGGAGCGGTTTCAACAGTTTCCGGCAGGCGGCCTGCTGCCATGGCTGTGAGTTTCAAGGTCAGGCCGGAGCCCGTACCGGCAAACTTGTCCGGAACATCGAACCAACTGGCGTCGGCAGTCTGGCGGACGCCATCCCGGAACCATTCGTAGGTGTAGTCCGACGGCGGCGCAGCCCACGTTCCGTGGTTGACGCTGAAGGAAAGGTTGGAGTAGCCCGCTTCCTTCCTGATCCCCAGGGCGGGCAGGGTCAGGTTGGCGTTGGCACTAAGGATTTTTGCGGAATTGCTGACTGTGAAGTCAAGTGTCTCCCACGCAGCAGGGAGTGTCTCTCCAGAGGTTGAGCCACGGTAGTAGCCCAGTGTCTGTTGACCGTAGGTGATGATCACGCTCTGCAACTTGTGAACGCCATTGAAGAAAGCGTCGGCTGCCACCGCAGACGACGCTGTTGCGGTCAACGGTCCGGCAGCCGGTGTCCCCGACCAAATGACGCGGTGTTCGGTGACTAGGGATTCGTCGGTGTAACGGAACTCCACCCGCTGGGCTCGCTGCGCCAAAGTGAAGGCGATCTTCACTGTGCCGCCGGGGGCAACAGTGGGGGTGGAGATCCGTTGGACGGAAACGAGCTTTGGCACGGGGTCTTCAGCTGCCGCCGCAGGGGAGATCCCGGACGGCGCCAGCATCACTGCGGCCAGGACGAGTCCCAGAAGGGCCGCAAAGCGCCGAAACGTGATGGGGCCAAGCCCCGCAGCGGTCCGAGTCGTCATGATGTCTTTCCTCGAATGGTGTGAAGTAGGAGTAAGCATGGCCTAGAAGACAGTGTTGAAGGCGTTCCAGCCCCAACCGATAGTGGCTTGGCGTTTCAGTGCGATATGGCCCAATCCGTAGAACATGGTGAGCCGTCCATCAGGGTGGATCCCGTATACCTCTGGAACACCGTCACTATCGAAGTCTCCGGGTGCGCCGATACGGCTGAATCCTCCCCAGCCGTAGCCTGCGTAAGCGTTAAAAGCGTTGGGCGTCCATGCGTTCTCGTAGAAATAGCCATTTCCGGAGCCGGAGTAGGCCCGTAGGTTACCTGAGCTGTCACGGGCGAAGATGGAACGTGATGATGGAGAGATGAAGGCATTAAAGTCGCCCCAACCACCACTGAGCGTGTATGGGGTCAGGAAGCCGCCCCGTCCATTCCCGGGATACATCACCATCGTGTTCGAGGCGTCCCGGGCAATCAGGTCGGCGGTGCCGTCACCGTTGAAGTCGCCCGGTGCCACGATATCCTTGACGGCCCCCCAGCCCTGCCCGATCTGGAACGATCGAAGCCAGCCACCCTGGCCATTGCCTTGGTAAAGGAAGAGCCTTCCGGCGCCATCGCGGGCCATGACGTCCACGTTCCCGTCGCCGTCGAAGTCGCCGGGTGAAAAGAGGGAATTGAACCCGTTCCAGCCCTGACCGATCTTCTGGGCGGGCAACCAGCCGCCGCTGCCGTTGCTGGGGTACAACCACAGGTTGCCCCCGGTATCGCGGGCGAAGATGTCCCCTGTCCCGTCCGCGTTGAAGCCCTTACCGC
>NZ_JABMCX010000379.1 GCF_013179505.1 Paenarthrobacter sp. CM16
GGTGCTGGTGTCCAACTGCCCCCAAATCAACAACCCCTGCAACGGCTTCAACCCCACGCCGGTGCGCATGATCGTCACACGTCCGGAGGCCCGCGCATGAGCCGTTTCGATACCCTTCTTATTGCCAACCGTGGCGAGATCGCCTGCCGGATCATCGAGTCCGCCCGGAAAGCGGGGCTGCGCACTGTGGCCGTCTTCTCCGAAGCTGACCGAGGCGCAAAGCATGTGAAGCTCGCCGACGAGGCAGTCCTGCTGGGACCAGCTCCGGCCAAGGACTCGTATCTCAAGGTGGACGCCATCCTCAAGGCCGCAGCAGCCACCGGGGCAGGCGCCATCCATCCCGGCTACGGATTCCTGTCCGAAGACGCTGCGTTCGCGCAAGCCGTGGAAGCGGCAGGGCTGGTGTTCGTGGGACCCACCCCCGAGCAACTGCGGATCTTCGGCACCAAGCACACCGCCCGCGACGCTGCGCAACGGGCCGGCGTTCCCATGATCGCCGGGTCCGGCCTGCTGGCAGACCTGCACGAAGCCGTCGCAGCAGCGGAAACCATCGGCTACCCCCTCATGCTCAAGGCCACGGGCGGCGGAGGCGGCATTGGCATGGCCGTGTGCCGTGATGACGCCGAACTTCGTGACAACTACTCACGTGTGGCCCGCCTGGCCAGCTCCAGCTTTGGAACGGCAGGCGTCTTTGCCGAACGCTACATCGAGCACGCGCGACACGTCGAAGTCCAGGTATTCGGCGACGGCGAGGGCAGGGTAGTAAGCCTCGGTGACCGTGATTGCTCACTGCAGCGCCGCCACCAGAAGGTGCTCGAAGAAGCACCCGCACCAGACTTGCCGGAAGCCCTGCGCGAGGAACTGCACCGAAGCTCCCGCGCCTTGTGCGCCTCCGTGGGCTACCGTTCTGCAGGCACAGTGGAGTTTGTTTACGATCCCGTCCGCCAGGAAGCCTCTTTCCTGGAAGTCAACGCACGCTTGCAGGTGGAGCACCCGGTCACCGAAGCCATCACGGGTGTGGACCTGGTGCAGTGGATGCTGGACCTCGCACAGCAAGAGCCAGTGCTCCAGGGAGTGCCGGACAGTGTGCCCGTTTCAGGACACGCTGTGGAAGCCCGTATCTATGCGGAAGACCCGGCCCGGAATTTCCAGCCCAGCGCCGGGACCGTCACCAACGCGCAATACCCAAGCTCCGACGTCGTACGCATTGACGCCTGGGTGGAGACCGGCAGCGAAGTCTCCACCAGTTACGATCCCCTGCTGGGCAAGATCATTACTTCCGGGGCAACCCGTGACGCCGCCTTCGACGCCCTGGCTGATGCGCTGGCAGGAACACGTATTGATGGCATCGAAACCAATCTGGGCATGCTGCGGGCCGTGGCCGGGATGGGCGTGGTCCGCGACGCGAAGCATTCAACCGGGACCCTGAACACCGTGGGCGATCCCGAGCCGCGGATCACTGTTGAACGGCCGGGGCTCCAGACCAGCGTGCAGGACTGGCCCGGCAGGACCGGGCTGTGGCAGATCGGCGTGCCGCCCAGTGGACCCATGGATGATTTGTCGTTCCGGCTGGGCAACACCGCGCTGGGCAACCCCGAAGGTGTCCCCGGCCTGGAATTCACCATGGCGGGTCCGGCGCTCCGCTTCACGCACGCAACCACGGTGTGCGTCACCGGTGCGGACGTCACCGTGACCGTCAACGGCAATCCGGCCAGCACCTGGGAACCCATCACGGTCCCGGAGAATGGCCTCCTGGACGTCGGCTCCGCTGACGGATCGGGGCTGAGGGGTTACATCCTCTTCGAAGGCGGGCTGGACGTTCCCCAGTACCTCGGCAGCGCATCGACCTTCACGCTGGGCCAGTTTGGCGGCCACGGCGGCAGGGTGCTTCGCGCCAGTGATGTCCTCCGCACAGTGGCCGGACACCTGCCTGAGACAGTCCCCGGTCCTGTTCCCGCGGAAAGCCGCCCCGTGCTCACCACCGAATGGCAGCTGAAAGTGGTGGAAGGTCCCCACGGTGCGCCTGAATTCTTCCAACGTGAAGACATTGAAGAGCTCTATGCCGCCGAATACGAGGTCCACTTCAACTCGGCGCGCACGGGCGTCCGCCTGATCGGACCCAAACCTCGCTGGGCCCGCAACGATGGCGGCGAAGCCGGACTGCACCCCTCCAACATCCACGACACCGCCTATTCGGTAGGTGCCCTGGACTTCACCGGCGATACCCCCATTCTCCTGGGCCCGGATGGCCCCAGCCTGGGCGGTTTCGTCTGCCCCGTCACTGTGGTGACCGGCGAGCGCTGGAAGCTGGGGCAGCTGCGTCCCGGGGACAAGGTCAGGTTGGTGCCAATCCGCTCGGTGGAGGCGCCGTCGGTCAAGGAACTGGGCGCTGCGAGGCAGCTGATTCTGCCAGGCGCCGCCGGGCTGCTCCGCGGTGACGGCGACGACGGCGTGCTAGGCCGGGTGCCCGAAGGCGACGGCCGGCCTGCGGTCACCTATCGCCGCTCCGGTGATGACAACCTTTTGGTGGAGTATGGCGACATGGTGCTGGACCTTGGCCTGCGTGCCCGCGTCCACGCGTTGCACCAGGAACTCGAGCGCCTCCGCGTGCCGGGCATTGTGGATCTGACCCCGGGCATCCGTTCCCTGCAGATCAAGGCTGATCCGTCCGTCCTTCCCACGTCCAAACTCCTGGGCCTGGTGCGTGAGGTGGACGCATGCCTCCCCGCAAGCTCGGAGCTGGTGGTGCCCAGCCGCAGCGTCCGCCTCCCCTTGTCATGGGATGACCCCGCCACCCGCGAAGCAATCGAGCGGTACATGGCCGGTGTCCGCGATGATGCCCCGTGGTGCCCATGGAACATCGAGTTCATCCGCAGGATCAACGGCCTGGACTCGGTGAACGAGGTTTTCGATACCGTCTTCAACGCCGAATACCTCGTGTTGGGACTGGGCGACGTATATCTCGGAGCACCGGTGGCAACACCCCTGGATCCGCGGCACAGGCTGGTCACTACCAAGTACAACCCCGCCCGCACCTGGACTCCTGAGAATGCCGTGGGCATCGGCGGGGCCTACATGTGCATCTACGGCATGGAAGGCCCCGGCGGCTACCAGTTTGTGGGCAGGACAACCCAGGTTTGGTCCCGCTACGCGGATGCCTCACCGTTTGAGCCGGGCTCCCCGTGGTTGCTCCGGTTCTTCGACCGCATTTCCTGGTACCCCGTCAGCCCCGAGGAACTGCTGGACCTTCGTGCGGACATGGCCGCCGGCCGCGGCCGTGGCGTGGAGATTGAGGACGGCACTTTCTCCCTTGCCGAGCATGAGGAATTCCTGGACCGCAACAGCGTGTCCATTGCGGAGTTCCGTGAGACCCAGTCGGCCGCTTTCGCTGTGGAGCGCCAAGCGTGGGAGGAAGCCGGTGAGTTTGACCGTGCCGAACAGGCTGTTTCCCTCGCTCCGCCGGCGGACGACGTCGTTGTGCCCGACGGCGGCACCCTGGTGACCTCTCCGTTCGCCGCGAGCGTGTGGAAAGTGGATGTGGAACCCGGCGACCTGGTGGTGGCGGGCCAGCCCTTGGTTTCCCTTGAGGCGATGAAAATGGAGACGGTCATCCAGGCTCCCGTGGACGGCGTCGTGCATCGCGTCCTGCCCTCGGCCGGCGCGCAGGTAGTGGCCGGCGAAGCCTTGGTGGTCCTGGAGCCTGCAGAGGTCCGGGAACCAGCCCTCG
>NZ_JABMCX010000038.1 GCF_013179505.1 Paenarthrobacter sp. CM16
TGGAGTCTTCAACCACGGCCACCCAGTCCACCACCATGTCGCAGCTGAAACTGACGGTCTCCGCGGTGGATGCGATGCTGGGCGACACTTCCGCCACACCGCCGGTCACCCCCATATCAGGCGACGGCTGCACCGCTGAGGTAGCCAAGGCCGCGCCCGCAGCCACTGTCTATTCCAGCGTTCTTACCATGTCCTCACAGCTGGATGCCTATGCAAAGGTCAGCGCTGGTTGCCGTGACACCGTCGCCGGCGCTCTCAAGGCGACCATGGGACCCGAGAACCCTACCCCTGCAGAGTGTGCTGAGCAGGGTTCAATGACCTGCTCCCTCTACGGTTCCGCCGTCACTGTCACCGGAGCGCTTCTGGGCCTGGTGCAAGAAGGCGACGAGCTCGTCTCCGGCCTTCAGCCGCAGGTCGTGGAAGGTGCCATCAAAGACCAGGCGACGTCCGCCGTCGCACTTGAAAAGGTGCGCACGGACCTCGGTGCGATGCTTGACGGCTCCGGAACTTCGGAGGATTACAGCAGGGCACTCGCGGCACTGGATACAGCCATCAAGTCAGCCGAGGACTCTGCAGCTGCGACCCGTAAAGCAGCCACCGCGGCGCAGAACAGTGTTGACACCCTCCGTGAGAAACTCCTCGCCATCGCGGACATTGCCAAGGCAGCAAACGGCGAACTCGGTCAGGGAACCTGGCTGAACGGCTCCATGCTGCAGCAAAACCAGAAACTGGCCGACGAACTCTGCAAGCTGTCCGACGACGGACTCATCCCTGGCAAGGGCAAACTGTCCGCCAAGGACGTTGACAGGTTGCGCTCCTACCTGACGTCAGTGCCGTGCGAACCTACTGATGAAGACGGCAACCCCTCACCTGCGCTGAATCCGCCGCCGGGCTTCAAGGAGCCCCTGGACGTTCGGCTCGAAGCTCAGTCAGCTGCCTGGGACGAAGTGCTCGCAGCGACTGACACCACCGCCGCCGACCAGGCAATTGGCCAGGCCTTCACGGCCTTGGAGGCTACGTTCGACGCCACCGACACCAAACTGGAGGCGATCAAGACCGCCGTCAAGACGCTCGACGGCGCCGCAACAGGAAACGTGAACGGAACCAAAAAGGGACTCGAGTCGCTCGACGCTGCCCTCGCTGCCGCGATTGAATCTTCCGGCACGGTGACCACTGCACTTGCGAAATTGAAAGAGCAGCAGGACATGCTCGGCGATAAGATCAAGGAATCGCTCCGCGACGTTTCGGCCGAAACTGCTGCAGAGGTCTACAAAACCGTGGACGAACAAGTGCGGCAGGTTGCCGACATCGGCGATGCCAGTTCCGAAGCCGTGACTTCAGCGTTCAACCGGTCCATTTCCGGGCTGAAGTCCACCTCGGACGACGTTGTGCAAGACGCCGAGGGAACGGTCAACAAGCAGCGTGACGAGCTCCTGGGGCAGAGCGGTGACCTGACTGCTGCCCTATCCAAGAGCACCCAGGCTTCCTTGGACAACATCGCAGCCAGCACCTCGGGCTCCACCCGCGACGTCGAAGGTGCCAGCGCGCTTCTCGCGTCCAGCCTCAACAAGGTGATGCTGGACCTCGGGGACAGGGCGGTGAACGGTTCAGGCCTGCTCGGCTCGATGGCCACCAGCGCGGCAAAAGCGGACACCGCGGACTTCCAGTTGGCCCTTGCCTCGCAGAACGCCGAAGGCTACGCAAACATCCGTTCCCGGGACGTGGCAGGACTCCTGCTGCGCCAGGCCCAGTTCAAGGCCTCGCTCACGGCGGTGGATGAATTGCCGCCGTTCCAACTCGAAGTGCCCGCCGGCGCTACGTCTCAGACGCTTTACACACTGAAGATCGGCGGTGCAGCATGAGCCCCCGCGCACGTCTCATCGCCCTGATTGCTGCGGGAGCCGCCGTCGTCATTGCTGCAGCGGCAGTCCTGGTGATGACGCTGAACCGTCCTACGGAAGCTCCCCGGCCCGATCCTGTGGCCGCAACCGTTCCTGTTGCACTGAAGGCTGATGGCCTGCCAGCGGACCTTTCGATCGGCGTCGTCATGACGTTCGGCCAGTCCGGCGAGCCAGGTACCGAATACAACCGAGCAGCGCAGGGCGCCGTGGTGGCCGCGCAGCGCTTCGCCCAAAGCGGCGCAAAGGTCACCCTGCCCACCCAGAACGACCAAGGCACCGAAGACGGCGCACGTGCAGCCGTCGGCGCCCTTGCCGAGCAGGGTGTGTCCGGAGTCGTTGTTGCAAGCACCGGGCCTCAGGCCCTTGCCGCAGCGAAGGCGGCCGAGGAGCGCAACCTCCCGGTCATCCTGCCCTACGCCGAAGCCTCCGAACCCACTCAAACCACGTGGACCACCGGACCCACGGCAGCTTCAGTCGAAGCGGCCCTGGGAACCGTACTTGCCGGCAAAAGCCGGGTGCTGCTGGTCAGCGACGGCGGTCAGGTCCCCGCCTCGGTGACGGTGGCGGACACCCTGTCCCTGGAAGGTTTCACTGAGGTGGCCGACCTTGCCCAGGAAGCAGCCATCCGTACAGGCGACCAGCTCCGTCCTCCGGCCAAGGACGCGCCGGCAGATGCTGAAGGCATACGGATAGCCAACCCGGCTGACGCTGTTGTGGTGTCGGCGGCAACGCCGCAGCGCCTCGCCCGCCTGGTCCAAGCCCTCCAATCACGCGATGTGTCAGTTCCGCTGGTACTTCCCGACGGCGCCATCACCCCCGCGTTCGCATCCTCGCTCGCGGAGCTGGACGGCACCGCTTCAGGACAACTGGTCAGCGTTGCCCCCGCCACCGGAGATGCAATCGCACTCCAGCAGGATGCCCAAGGGCGGGGAATGTCCGCGTTCCTCTCCGGTATCAGATTGGCTGGGGGGAATCCGGAGGTCAAGAACCTGACGGACGATACCCCGTTCTCCGCCGATGCGTGGGCCGCGGACGCCCGCAGCCACGACGCCGTGGTGGCACTGGTCCGCGCGGCTGCACTGGCTGGGAGCAAGGAACCGTCAAAGGTCGCAGCGTCGCTGCGCACCCTGTCCTTCGGCCCCGGGGAAGGCCTCGCCGGCCCCCCGCTTGACTTCACCCAAGCCCAGGCACTGACCGCTGATGCGATCCCCGTCTTCGCGTCCCCACAGGACCTCGGTCTTCGTCCGGCAGATGAAAACGCTCCACGGCTCGTCTGGGTTCCGGCGCCTGCCAGCCCCTAACAACCCTTTCTGTCCCCACAACTGAGGGGAACAGTTCCACTACAGGAGGAGCGCCCGATGCGTGTGCTGATCGACCTGGACGATCGTCGTTTCGAGTGCGAGGTTGCCCACGCTGCGCCCGCCATCACGTTGTCCGACTTAGTCGAAGCCGCCGGGGGACCCCGTGTAGGCCCTGAGGAACCTGTGTTCGTCAATGAAACAGAGGTTCGTGGGGCCACACCGCTGTCCGAGCTGATTCTGCTGGAAGGCAGCCGCATCTCACGTGCACCATGGCCAATGCCGCACCGCGTGCGTGATTGGAGCCTCACACTGGCCGGCGGTCAGCGTACTGGGGGCGTGGTGGACGTTCCGCAAGGACGCGACATGCTCATCGGCAGGTCACCCCACGCCGATCTCAGCCTCCCTACTGAAAGTGCCTCCTGGGACCACTTCCGCCTTCGCCGTGAAGAGGAGGGGCTCCGCGTGGTGGATGGCGGTTCCACCAACGGCACTTTGGTCAACGGGGAACCTGTGGGCGAGGACGGGGTCCTGGTCACTCAAACGGCCACCATCACGGCAGGCGGCACGGTCCTTCTCCTCCGCCCTGCCTTGGACGAGACCCCGGCGCCCGCGCCAGGCAGCCTGCACAACCTGACGCCAGCAGCCACTGCTCCCTTTAACAGGCCACCGCGCCCAGGGCGTGCACCGGCCGGGGATCCTTTGGTCCCGCCGAGCCGCAAGGACGTTCCCCCGGCCAACAAGTTCAGCTACATCACGGTTCTGGCTCCGCTGGTTATGGCGGTTGCGATGGTGATGATCCTCCGTGACATGCGGTTCGCCATGTTCGCCATGCTCAGTCCGGTGATGGCTGTGGGCATGTGGTTCGAGCAAAAGCGCCGCCATGCCCGTGGCCTGAAAGAAGAGGCCGAGCGCTTCGACGGAGCGCTCAAGGAGTTTGAGAAGCAGATCCGCACTGCCGCCGAGGTGGAAACCGCCCGTCGGCACAGGATGGTCCCCGATCCCGCCACAGTGGTCCGTCGACCTGCGCTTCCGGCAACGTCACTGTGGCAGCGGCGTGCGGACTCGGACGACTTCCTGGCCCTGCATGCGGGCACAGGTGATGTGCCCTGGAAGCCGGAGGTGGACCGTGCTGCGGGCTCACGCCCCGACGAAAAGGTTAAGGAAACCCTCACGGCAGCCCGTCTTCTGGCAGCCCCCGTACTGGTGGACCTGACCGACGCCGGAGTGGTGGGCATCGTTGGCTCGCGGGAAGGCGCCTTGGCGTTGGCCCGTTCCCTGGTGGCCCAGGCTGCGGTGCATGTTGGTCCGGCAGATCTGACGATCGGTGTCTTCTGCGACGCCGGCCGGGCCGACGAATGGGAATGGGCCTCGTGGCTCCCCCACACGCGCCAAACCGGCAGCAGCAAGGGTGAACGCTGGATGTCCGCGCACCGTGAGACCAGCCTGGCGATGCTGCGCATACTGAAGGACTCAGTGGAAGAATTGCCCACTCCAGCGCTCATGGTGGTCCTCGATTCCGACGTACTGACAGAGGGCAGGGATGCCCCGGCACGGGCCTTGCTCGGCATGGGACGTTCCCTGCCCGGCAGCCACGTCAACCCCCAGCAACGCCCACCCCGTGTGGCGGGCATCGTCATAGCGACATCCGAGGAGCAGTTGCCAGCCTCCTGCACCACCATCATCAGGGTTGGCACGGATGCTGCCGCGACCGTTGAGCAGCCTGAGGACCTCACTCGCGTGGAGGATGTGATTCTGGCAGGCCTCGACCAGGAGGAAGCCTTGCGCTGCGCCACGAGACTGGCACACTTCGATGATCCCGAACTCAGCGTTCCAGGGGCATCCTTGCCCGCCTTGGTGCGGATGCCGGGCCTTCTTGGCTATGAGCGCCCCGACGCAGCGACCATTCGCAGGCTGTGGCAGGCCCCCACCGGGATTTCCACACCCATTGGTACCGGCGAAAACGGGCCACTCACCTTGGACCTGGTCAAAGACGGTCCACACGGCTTGGTAGGCGGTACCACCGGCTCTGGAAAGTCCGAGTTCCTACGGTCCCTGGTGGCCGGACTCGCGGCCCGCAACGATCCCACCCGGTTGAACTTCATTCTGGTGGACTTCAAGGGCGGGGCCGCTTTCAAGGCCTGCGAGCGTCTGCCGCACACTATCGGAACCATCTCCAACCTGGACGAACAGCTGGCCGACCGCGCCCTGATTGCACTGGAAGCAGAGATGGAGCGCCGCCAGCGGGTTTTCGCGGAGGCAGGCGAGGGCATCGATAACCTCAACGCCTACCTGGCCACCAACCCGGCCGAACCGATGCCACGCCTGCTGCTGGTGGTGGATGAGTTCGCCATGCTGGCCAAGGATTTCCCGGAGGTCCTGACCGCCTTGGTCAGCATCGGCGCCGTCGGACGCACCTTGGGGGTGCACATGATCCTGGCTACTCAGCGCCCGGCCGGTGTGGTCAGTGATGACATCCTCGCCAATACCAACCTTCGGGTAGCGTTGCGCGTCCAGAGCCGCGATGACTCCAACAATGTGATTGGCGTGCCCGCTGCCTCGGCCATCGGCAGGGCCCAGATGGGCCGCGCCTTTGTGAAACTCGGCCAGGACGACATCACGCCTGTCCAGACCGCGCTGGTCACCGGACAAGCACAGCTCGACGGCGGTCCCGCCGTCGATGTCCGCGACATCCGTCAGTTCGGTGTCCCGGCCCCCGCGCCTGCGATTGCCCGGTCCGCTGCTGTGGACGAGAACGACCTGGACCTGCTCATCGACGCAGTGGTCGATGCCAATGCTGAAGCCGGATACGCCCCTCCGAGGCAGGTTTGGCCGGAGGCGTTGGGCGAGCGGGTGGAACTGGAGGGATTCCTGACGGAGGGGTCTCCGGAGGGCGCCGCTGCAGCAAGCCACCCAACAGTCGGCAGCGTGCAGGGCTCTACCGTTCTGGTGACCTTGCTGGACGAACCTGAGCTGCAGCGCCAGTCGCCCGCCGGCTGGGACCTGTCCGTGGGCAACCTGATGCTCATGGGCGTGGCGGGCTCAGGTACCAGCACCACCTTGGCGACCATCGCGTTGACGCTTGCAAAGGACGCAGATCCGGCCGATTTGGACCTCATGGTTCTGGACATGGGTTCCGGTGATCTTGAGATGCTTAAACGGCTGCCGCACACAGTGGCCTATGTGGGAACCGGCGCCGGCGCCAAGGAGCAACAGGCGCGGTTCCTGCGGCACCTGAACACAGAGTTGGAAAGTCGCAGGGCAGCACCGGGTACGCATCGGCGCACCGTGGTCCTGCTTGACGGTCTGGCCTCCCTGCGCGACGAATTCCAGGACTTCGAAGGACAGCAGCTCCTGGGCCTGTTGTACCGGGCCTATGCCGACGGACCGGCGCTGGGGCTCTCCTTCGCCGTTACCACTACCCGCGCCAAAGCAGTTCCTTCTGTGATGAACGAAGTGACGCTGCAGAAGTGGCTCTTCCGGCTTGCCGATACCTATGACTACTCGTCGCTCGGGGTTCGGGCAAAACATGTCCCTGCCGCCCTCCCCGGACGCTGCGTGGATCCGCGGACCTCCCTGCAGATGCACGTTGCCACCCCCGGCATCGGGTTGGAAGCCGCTGTGGACCGTGTCCGCCAAGGCTGGGGGGACGCGCCTGCCAAGACCACGGCAATCAGGAGCCTGCCCACAAACGTCACCATGACGGATCTGGGCGTCAAGCCGCAACTGGAAACCGAGCCATGGCACATCCCCGTGGGAATCCGGGAAACGGACCTCTCACCGGCCTTCCTGGAAATTTACGAAGGCGAGCACGCCCTCATTGCCGGCCCGGCCCGTTCCGGTAAATCCACCGTGCTGCTGGCTTTGGCCGAGGCTGTCCGTGGCGTAGCCACTTCCCGGGGACCGGCCCAGGTCTGGGGCATTTGCGACCGCCGCTCCCCGTTGGCCACCGCTGGTCTGGACCGGGTAGCCATAGGCACGGACGAAGTGCCTGCGTTGCTGGCTTCCCTGCGGATCGAGAGGGGCACGGTGTTCCTGCTGATCGACGACTCCGAACGCTTCGAGGATACCGATCAGTCCATTGCCGGGATTATCGCTTCAGGGCCTCCGGGGCTCTGCATTGTTGCCTCAGGACGGGCCGCTGACCTGCGTGGACTGTACAGCCACTGGACCAAGTCCATCCGCAAATCACGCCTGGGCGTGGTGCTCCAGCCCGACGTCAATTACGACGGCGAACTGCTGGGCGCCACCCTTCCACGGAAGGCACCCGTGGCGCTGACCGCCGGTCGAGGCTACCTTGGCGTCGGCGGGCAGATGTCGCTGATCCAGTCCCTGAGCCCCGGGAGCTAAACCAACCAGAGATACTTTGCAGGGGACCGCAGGATGGCCTCGGGAATCAGATCGATAGTTTTGGAGAGTACGGACATGCAATTGGCACAAACCGGTCAGGCACTGGGCGCGTCATACCGCTTCGGCGAGCGCGTGGGCTCCGGCGCTGTTGGGGAAGTCTGGACCGTTACCTCCACCGATGGCCGCACCCTGGCAGCCAAAGTGCTGCGCCCGGAACATGCCGATGACCCCTCCCTGGTGGAACGGTTTGTTCGCGAGCGATCCGTCCTGCTTGGTCTGCAGGACGCCGGCATCGTCACCGTACGGGACATGGTGGTGGAGGGTGAACGGCTAGCCATCGTCATGGACTACATCGCGGGTGGCTCGCTGCGCGACGTCGTCAAAGACAATGGCCCGTTGCCGTCCGAGGACGCCGCAAAGGTGGCCGCCGAGATTTTCGATGCCCTCGCCTTTGCCCACTCACGCGGTGTGACACACCGGGATATCAAGCCGGACAATGTGCTCCTGGCCCGCCCGTGGACTGAGTCTGAAAGCGGCGACGTGCGGGTCTCCGACTTCGGCATTTCCGACGTCGTGGGTGAGAAGATCCGTCAAACGACCGGCCTGATCGGTACTCCGCAGTACATGCCGCCCGAACTCATCAGCCAAGGGCGGTCCGGCCCCGCCGGAGATGTCTATTCCACAGGCGTCCTGCTCTACGAACTCCTTGCCGGCCGCACGCCCTTCGCAGGTCCGGGCACGGACTTCAGCGTGGCTTACCGCCATGTCTCATCCCGCCCTCCCCGTATTCCCGTGGACGATGCTTTGTGGGACGTCCTCGAACGGATGTTGTCCAAGGACCCCAACCAACGACCAACAGCCGGTGAGGCGGCTTCGAACCTCCGGCGCTTGGCGCCTGGACTTGCCGGCAAGCCCGCTCTCTCCCGGGGGACAGCGCCTGAAGAGTTCGACGACGTCGAACGCCCGGCCACCGTTGTTCGCGGCGCCTTTACAGACGACGAACTTACCGCCTTTGCCGCGGCGCCATCTGCCGGCGTCGATGTGGTTGCCCCGGATCTGGGGCAGTCAGGCAGCGCTACCATCGCCCGTCCCATGCCGCGCCGCGAAGTCCGCCCACAGGCGGAGGAACGGTCAGAGGAAAAAGACGCGACCCCGTTCTGGCGGACACGCAAAGCGTTGCTTCTGGGCGCTGGCGCGGTGTTCCTGATAGTGGCGATGGTGGTGGGTTTCATCCTTCTATCCCCCACCAGCCCGCAGGTAGCTCCCACGCCGCCTGGACAACAATTGTCGGCGCAGTTGCAGGACCCTGCCCTGCCGACCGGCCTGACCATTTCACGAAGCGCCACGTACGAGCCTTCTTCCGGTCAGGTCCGTTTGACGGTGTCCTACTCAGCGCAGAAAGCGCCGTTGTCCGGTGAGTTCCTGGAGGTCATTCCCAGTCTGGCAGATGGCGAAACCTGCCCGGCTGTGACGTGGGATGGCGGCACTGTGAGCCGTAACCAGGCTTCCATCTCCGGACTGGACGTTGAGTGTGGCTGGAAAGTCTCCGGGGTGGAGATTCCTGCCGGAGGATCTGTGCAACTGACCGCCAAGGTGCCTGTGCAGCCCGCTGACCAGAAGGCAATGGACGCTTGGCTTCGGAGCGGATCGGCTGCAACCACGGCTGCCACGCAAAATCCTGCAGTCAAAGGCACCGCGTACCCGGTGCAACGACTCAAGGGCGTAGAGGTCCGCACCCCTGCACGTGTTGTCACGCCCAGCCCCCTGAAAATCACGCTGGTCCCTGTGTGGGCCGGCGGTGCCGATGAACTCAATCCCCTCTACGTCAGCCCGGCCTCAGGTAAGGCATCCCAAATGCTCGCTGCCGTCACCGGTGGTGAGCAGGGAGTACGGTTCGCCGATGGCTGCGGCGGGGCGCTGGCAGTGGACAGCTCGGGCCTCACCGTCACAGCCCTGCAAATCACGCCGCAGTGCACGGTCCGGGCCAGCGTGGGAAACTTCACCGAGCTCAAGTCAGCCCCGTTCGGCATCACCTCGCGGGAGAACTCGGGCGAGTAGCTCCCCATGCGTCTCCGCCGAGGGGCGGGATCTCACCCCTTTCATGAGCTCAAAAGGCCGAAAGCTAACCCCTCGGCGAAGGGCGGGGTCTCAGCCCTTACCCCCACCCAAAGAGACGAAAGCTAACCCCTCGGCGAAGGGTTAGATCCCACACCTTCCACAACCGCCGAGGGGCGGGATCTCAACCCTTTCACCCACTCAAAAGGGCGAAAGCTAACCCCTCGCCGAAGGGCGGGATCTCACCCCTTCCACAACCGCCGAGGGGCGGGATCTCAACCCTTTCACGCCCGGCGAGGGGCGGGATCTCAACCCTTTCACGCGCTCAAAAGGCCGAAAGCTAACCCCTCGGCGAAGCCAGGAGTAGATTGGCCCCGGATGCCATGAGACACCCTCGGAACCTGCACACCTCGGAGGCAGTAATGACCGGGCCTACCAACAGAACAGGCAAAAGCACGGACTACGAGTTCATCACCGTGTGGCGCGTGGCGGGAACCCGCCAGGAAGTGCTGGACATCCTGGGTAATGCCGGAACGCTCCCGCGTTGGTGGCCTTCCGTCTACCTGAAGGTCACTCCCGTGACCCCCGGCGGACTCGACGGCGTAGGCGCCACCTTCGACCTCCACACCAAAGGTTGGCTTCCGTACACACTGCGTTGGCGACTCACGCTAACGGAGCCAGTGAGTCCTGACGGCTTCGCCCTCACCGCCGCTGGCGACCTCAATGGAACAGGTCGCTGGACATTCGAAACCGACGGCCCGGAAGTTGTCATCACCTACGGTTGGCGGGTCAGCGCAGCCAAACCACTGCTTCGGCGGCTGAGCTGGCTCCTGAAACCAGTGTTCTCGGCCAACCATCACTGGGCCATGGCGCGGGGTGAGGAGAGCCTCAAACTGGAGCTCCGCCGTCGTCGTTCTTCATCCGGTGCGAAGGTCCCCGAACCCCCGCAACCCACCTTCGTCCGGCGGACGAGGGGTTAGCTCTCACCTCTTTATGGGCTGCCAAAGTGCCGAGAGCCAACCCCTCGGCACACCTTTCCACATAGCCACCCATCCGGGGCCAGACCGGCGCCGAACTCCCGATAGAATCAAGACGCCGACAATCAATCAGCCATCGAGACCAGGGAGGACCACGTGCGCACATCGCGGACCCGGGCTCCCTTCCATGCGCTGCGGTCGGGCACAGTATCTCTTGTGGTGGTCCTCCTCGCAGCAGGTGCCCACATTGTGGGCGGCGGGACGCTTCCCACGGCCCCGGTTCTGTTGGCGCTCGTGGTGCTGACGGCTCTCGTGGCCACACTGGCTACCCGTTTCAAGCTGAACCTCGTCTTCATGGCGGGCCTCTTGGGCGCGGGACAATTGGCGCTGCACGAGGCCTTCACCGCTTTGGGGCCCATCAGAGCCACCGGTCCGGCAGCGAACCACCACCTCGGCGCCGAATCCTTGAGCCCCGGAATGGACATCGCAGCAGCGCACACCCATGAGCTCGGGACGGCTTTCGGCACCATGATGCTGGTGGGCCACGTCTTCGCTACCTTTGCGTCTGCGATCGTCCTCGCCAAGGGTGAAGATGCGCTCTGGCAGTTGGCGGCTTGGTTGCGGCCGCTGCTCGCCTTGCCCACCTTGGTGTTCAGGCCCGACGCCGGTGCCTCGCCTGCCGCAGTTGGCGCGCCCGATGTCTTTATCCCCCGCCCCTGGCGGAACCTCAGGCAAGACAGCCGACGCGGCCCGCCCGCCGTCGTCGTACTTCCCTAGTTCCGCCCGGCACCAAGGCGACGCATAAGCGCCGCAAACGCGAAGCCTTCGCGTGGTGACGGGCTCCCAAACCCGTACCCGCGCCGCCTCAACCGGCGCACCCGAAAGGCATTCCCATGAACAAGTCCGCCCTCCGTCGCACCCTTTCCGCTACCGCCGTCGCCAGTGGAACCGCCGCCCTGATGATGGCAGGCCTGGCCGGAGCCTCAGCGCACGTATCCGCCGATCCGAACAAGACCGCTGCCAATTCCTACGCTTTGGTCACGTTCGGCATCCCCCACGGTTGCGACACGTTCGGCACCACAAAAGTTGCCATTTCACTCCCCGAAGAGCTGAATGACGCACAGCCGACCGTCAACCCGAACTGGACCGTGGAGAAGGTCACGGAGACCCTCGCCGAGCCGAAAAAGCTGGATGACGGCACCACCATCACCAAGCGCACCAGCCAGATTGTCTACACGGCCAAGGCACCTTTGGATCCGCACCTGCGTGACGCGTTGGTCCTGTCGGTCAAGCTGCCGGACGCCGCCGGCAAGACCCTCTACTTCCCAACGCTGCAGACCTGCGAGCAGGGCCAGACCGACTGGTCCGAGATCGCCAAGGAGGGGCAGGACCCGCACGATCTCAAGGCTCCGGCGCCGTCGGTCACCATCACCCCTGCTGCTGCAGAAGGCGACCACGCAGCGGCCACTACGGTCGCAACCGAGCAGGCTTCCGCAGTAACCTCCGACGACGGTTCGCAGGCACGCAGTTGGGCCGGCCTGATCGCTGGCATCGCTGGTTTGGGCATGGGCGGTGCAGCATTCTTCCGGAGCCGGGCTGCCAAGCCTGCGGCGGTCAAGGCTGATTCCTCCAAGTAGTTGACCCGGGGTTGGCGCCCGGAAGATCACGATCCGGGCGCCAATCCAGGCACTTCGCCGTGGCTCAATTGACTCACCTGACAGCCACGGCAAAGCTGGTGCCCATGTGGACTCAGCGCATTAAAACCGGACTTGTGACGACGACGGCAGCCGCTTCACTGCTGCTCCTGGCAGCCTGCGGGCCAAGCCCCAGCCCGGCGGGAACCAGCAGTGCCCCGCCCACTTCTTCAACCCCGTCGGCCTCGTCGACTCCCAGCTCACCTTCGGCAACGGCCACAACGACGCCATCGGCGCCCACCACGTCGGCTGCGCCGGCAGGCGCCACCCAGTGCAAGGCAGCGTCCTTGACTGCGGCTACCGATTCAACCGGCGGCGGAGCAGCGGGCAGCATTTACGAGAAGCTGATCCTGACGAACTCCGGCACCGCGCCCTGCATCCTGGAAGGCTTCGCCGGTGTCTCACTGACCGCCGAAGCCAATGGTGAACCGATCGGCGAACCGGCAACCCGCGAAACCACCACCCCGGTCACCAAGATCGAACTGGCCCCAGGGAAGTCGGCGTGGGCCGAAATCCGCTACACGCAGGCCGGTAACTACGGCGATTGCACCAAGGTCCCCGCTGCAGGTTTCCGTATCTACCCGCCGAACGACACCGCATCGCTGTTCGTCGCTGAGCCGCACGATGCGTGCAGCAACGCCGGTATCAAGCTCCTGACCATCACGGCATTCCAGGCAGTCTGACCTGTCCCCCACGGCTCCGTCTTATTCTGTCGGGGCCGTGGGGCATGATGGATGAATGCAGGAGCCGCAGGCGTCGGAGGGCGCCATCAGCCGTTTCAGCCAGGCAACCAGGGAATGGTTCCTCGGCGCTTTTTCCGAGCCCACGCCAGCGCAGGACGGAGCATGGAACGCCATTTCCTCAGGTTCGCATGCCCTGGTAGTAGCTCCCACCGGTTCCGGTAAAACCCTCGCAGCGTTCCTTTGGGCCTTGGATCGCCTGCACTCGACCCCGTCAGACACCCTCCCCGGGCTCGAGAGCGTTCCGGCCAACGGCAAGGGCCGGGCCAAACGCCCCAAGACCAAAACCCGCGTCCTCTACATCTCACCGCTGAAGGCTCTAGGCGTGGACGTTGAGCGGAACCTCCGGGCACCGCTGATCGGCATCACCCAGACCGCCAAGCGCTTGGGACTGCCTGCACCGCTTGTCACGGTCGGGGTCCGTTCGGGAGACACGACGGCGGCAGATCGCCGTACGCTGTTGACCAACCCACCGGACATCCTGATCACCACACCCGAGTCCTTGTTCCTCATGCTGACCTCCCGTGCCCGGGAGACACTCAGCGAAGTGGACACCATCATCATCGACGAAGTGCACGCGGTTGCGGGCACCAAGCGCGGGGCTCATCTAGCTGTCTCACTGGAACGTCTGGATGCCTTGCTGCCCAAGCCCGCGCAGCGCATCGGTCTCTCGGCTACCGTCCAGCCGCGCGAGTTGGTCGCGCAGTTCCTGGCGGGCCAGGCCCCAGTGGAGATCGTGGCCCCGCCGTCCAAGAAGAACTGGAACCTCACGGTCACGGTGCCTGTGGAGGACATGTCGGACCTGCAGGGCGCCGCCGGTGCCTTCGATTCCGGCCCGGCTTCCGGCCTGCAGCCCCAAGCGTCGATCTGGCCACATGTGGAGGAGCAGATTGTTGACCTGGTCCTTTCCAAGCAGTCCACCATTGTGTTCGCTAATTCCCGGCGCCTTTCAGAGCGTTTGACGGCGCGGCTGAACGAAATCTACGCCGAACGTCAGTTGATGGCTGTGGGCGGCGGAGAGTGGGCGGCTCCGGAAGCCAACCCCGGCGCTCAGGCGTCCACAAGCCCCGCGTCCGCAAGCCCCGCGTCCACAGTTCCAGCCTCCACCGCCACGCCGGCCCACATGATGGCGCAGGCCGGCAGCACAACCGGCGCCGATCCCGTATTGGCCCGCGCCCACCACGGCTCGGTGTCAAAGGACCAGCGGGCCATGATCGAGGACGACCTCAAGTCCGGCAGGCTCCGGTGCGTGGTGGCAACCTCTTCGTTGGAACTTGGCATCGACATGGGCGCTGTGGACTTGGTCATCCAAGTGGAGTCTCCGCCGTCGGTGGCCAGTGGCCTGCAGCGGGTAGGTCGTGCCGGGCACCAGGTGGGCGAGATTTCCGAAGGCGTGCTGTTCCCCAAGCACAGGGCGGATCTCCTGCACACGAGCGTCACTGTGGAACGTATGCTCAGCGGGCAGATTGAACGCCTGAGCATCCCGACGAATCCCTTGGATATCCTTGCCCAGCAAACCGTCGCCGCAACTGCCTTGGGGAGCATCGACGTCGAGGACTGGTTCAGCACCGTGCGCCGGTCTGCCCCGTTCGCGAGTCTGCCAAGATCCGCTTTCGAAGCCACCTTGGACCTCTTGGCAGGCCGGTACCCCTCAGACGAGTTCGCCGAGCTGCGGCCACGCATCATCTGGGACAGGCATGCAGGAACCATCGAAGGCAGGCCGGGGGCCCAGCGCCTGGCAGTAACCTCCGGTGGCACCATCCCGGACCGCGGACTCTTCGGTGTCTACATCATCGGCACCGAAGTTGAGGGCTCCGCTTCCTCTGGAAGCGCTGACGGCAGCGAGCCCACAGCCTCGGCCCGGGCGGCCAAGGGTGGCCGTCGCGTGGGTGAACTCGACGAGGAAATGGTCTACGAATCCCGCGTGGGCGACGTCTTTGCGCTAGGTGCCACCAGCTGGAAAATTGAGGACATCACGCACGACCGCGTGCTGGTATCCCCTGCCTTCGGCCAACCCGGCAAGCTCCCCTTCTGGAAGGGTGATTCCCTCGGCAGGCCTGTTGACCTCGGCCGGGCCTTGGGAGCTTTCATCCGGGAGCTCTCTGCAGCGGACGAGGCACCCGCCATGGAGCGCTGCCAAGCCAGCGGCCTGGACGCCTTTGCAGCAAGCAACCTGCTTCAGTACCTGCGGGAACAGAAGGACGCCACGGAGATTGTTCCCAGCGACAGAACCCTTGTGGTGGAGCGCTTCCACGACGAGCTTGGCGATTGGCGGGTAGTCCTCCACAGCCCCTTCGGGATGCCGGTCCATGCTCCGTGGGCTCTGGCCGTAGGGCAACGGCTCCAACAACGGTACGGCCTGGACGGCTCCGCAATGGCGGCCGACGACGGCATCGTCCTGCGGGTGCCCATGATGGAAGACGAACCACCGGGTGCTGAGCTGTTCCTCTTTGACCCGGAGGAACTGGAGCAGATTGTCACAGCGGAAGTAGGCGGCAGCGCACTGTTCGCCTCACGTTTCCGCGAGTGTGCAGCCAGGGCTTTGTTGCTGCCCCGCCAGAACCCGGCGAAGCGCCAGCCGCTGTGGCAGCAGCGTCAACGTTCAGCCCAATTGCTGGATGTCGCCCGGAAGTACCCGTCTTTCCCCATCGTGCTCGAAACCGTGCGCGAATGCCTGCAGGACGTTTACGACCTCCCCGCCCTCAAAGACATTGCCGCTTCGGTGGAGCGCCGTGAACTCAGAATCGTGGAAACCACCACGCAGCAGCCCTCCCCGTTCGCGAAGTCGCTGTTGTTTGGCTACGTGGCCCAGTTCCTCTACGAGGGCGACTCCCCCTTGGCAGAACGCCGGGCTGCTGCCCTGGCCTTGGACTCGACGCTCCTCAACGAACTCCTGGGGCGCGTGGAACTGCGCGAGCTCCTGGATGCGGCAGTCATCGACTCCACGGAACGGGAACTGCAGCGACTGGTCCCTGATCGGCGAGTGCGCGGGATGGAGGGCGTGGCTGATTTGCTGCGTTTGTTGGGCCCGCTCAGTGTTGAAGAAGTCGCGGAACGGCTTCAAGGCGTGGAGACGGCTGAAACAATGCAGCAGCCTGGAACGCTGGAGCAGCATGTCGGCGTGAATCATCCGGACGGCGACGAACATCTGGATGAAGCTCCGCCGGCCCCGCCAGCAGGCACGGTGACCGAGGCCGGATCCCACCTCGCTGCCCTCCAGAAAGCCAACCGTGCCCTCAAGGTGACCATTGGCGGCGTCGAGCGCTTCGCTGCGGTGGAGGATGCCGCGAGGCTCCGCGACGCAATCGGCGTTCCCCTGCCCATGGGTGTTCCGCTGGCATTCATCGAGCCGGTCAATGATCCGTTGGGCGATCTGGTCTCCCGGTATGCCCGCACGCACGGACCGTTCACGGCCTCGGAAGCTGCCGCAAGGTTGGGACTCGGCGTGGCAGTGGTCAACACAGCATTGAAGCGCCTGGCCGGGGACGGCCGGGTGGTGGAGGGAGAATTCCGCCCGCACGCTGTAGCCGAAGCCCCGCCCACCGCGGAAGGCGCAGATCCGGAGCTCATGTCTTTGGATGCACCGCCGTCCAGTGAGTGGTGCGATGCCGAGGTCCTCCGGAAGCTGCGCAGGCGTTCCCTCGCAGCACTCCGCGCCGAAGTGGAACCCGTGGACACCGCCGCCTACGGGCGATTCCTGCCGGCCTGGCAAAACGTCACAGCACCGGGCAAGTCGCGGAGCCAGGCGTTGCGCGGACTGGACGGGATCATCACGGCTGTGGACCAGCTCTCCGGAGTTCCCATCCCCGCCTCAGCCTGGGAGCCTTTGGTGCTGGCAAGCCGGGTGGCGGACTACAAACCGGCCATGTTGGACGAACTGATGGCCGCCGGGGAACTCCTCTGGTCCGGGGCAGGCTCGCTGCCCGGAAACGATGGCTGGATCAGCCTCCATGTGGCCGATTCCGCCGAGCTCACGCTCAACCCCTCCCCCGAGTTCGAACCCGGCGATGCTCAGCAGCGGCTCCTGGAGCATTTCAGTGCAGGTGGAGGCTATTTCTTCCGGCAACTCACGGATGTGGCCGGCGGCATGGACTCAGTGTTGAGTGATGACGCCGTTGTCTCTGCGCTGTGGGACCTGGTCTGGGCCGGCCGGGTGACAGGAGACACTTTTGCCCCCGTGCGCGCCATGATCGCCGGTGGTAAGACCGCGCACCGGCAGGTGGCCAAGGCACCCAGGGCGCGGGCTCCGCGCCTCAGCAGGCTGGGCCGCTCCCATGGCTCAGGTCTGCTGGGCTCGCCCGGGCTTACCGGTGGACGTTACGGCTCGGTTTCAGGCGGAGTTGCTCCTGCGCCGCCGTCCGCGGTGGGCCGGTGGTCCGCCCTACCTGCCCCGGAACTGGATCCCACCATCCACGCCCGTGGCACGGCCGAACTGCTCCTGGACAGGTATGGGGTCGTCACCCGCGGTTCGGTCATGGCGGAGAACATCATTGGCGGCTTCGGGCTCATGTACAAAGTGCTGGCGCGGTTGGAAGAAGCGGGCCGGTGCCGTCGCGGCTACTTCATCGAGCATTTGGGGGCTGCCCAGTTCGCTGTCCCGGCAACAGTGGACCGGCTGAGGTCCTTCACAGAGGACGCCCGCATTTCCAAAGCGGAACCGTCGGCCCTGGCGTTGGCCGCAACGGATCCTGCCAATCCGTACGGAGCGGCCCTTCCGTGGCCTGCGTTGTCCGTTGACGCCGGCTCCGGGCACCGTCCAGGACGGAAAGCCGGAGCGCTGGTGGTGATGGTCGACGGCGCGTTGGTCCTTTATGTGGAACGCGGCGGTAAGACGCTGCTCACCTTCAACCAAGACGAGGCCGTGCTGACACTTGCGGCCCAGGCGTTGGTGGATGTGGTCCGCCGTGGTGCGGTGGACAAGCTCTTCATGGAGAAGGTCAACGGCCACGACCTCCTCGAAACGCCCATTGCCGTAGCCCTGGCTGCCGCCGGCGCCTACTCAACTCCGAAAGGACTCCGGATCCGTGCCTGAGGGTGATTCCATTTGGCGCGCTGCGTCCCGGCTGAACGAGGCCTTGGCCGGCCAAACCATCACAGCCTCCGACTTCCGTGTGCCCCGCTTCGCCACCCTGAATCTTGCGGGTTGGACCATGGCCGAGGTGGTACCCCGGGGCAAGCACCTGCTGATGCGCCTCACCGGCCCTGTGGACGAGGAACCCGGCGCCAGCAAAAAGCCCCGGGCCCTGACCATCCATTCCCACCTGAAGATGGAGGGGAACTGGATGATCTATCCTCCGGGTGGCCGCTGGACCAAGCCCGGCCATACGGCACGGTGCGTGCTCCGCACAGCCTCGGCTGACGCGGTGGGGTTCTCGCTGGGCATCCTGGAAGTGGTGCCCACCGCCGAGGAAGCCAAGATTGTTGGACATTTGGGGCCGGACCTCCTTGGCCCTGATTGGGACGAGGAAGAAGCCCTGCGGAGGCTGCGGGCCGAGCCGGACGTCACCATGGGTTTTGCGCTGTTGGACCAGCGGAAGCTGGCAGGCATCGGCAACATCTACCGGTGCGAAGCCTGCTTCCTCTCCGGCATCCACCCAGCGCTTCCGATTCGTGACGTTCCGGACCTGGCCAAAACAGTCAACGATGCCAAACGGCTCCTCGGCGAAAACCTCGGTCCAGGGCGGCGCACTACCCTCGGCCCGCGGGCCCTGCGGCCGGGATACTGGGTTTACGGCCGGGAACGCCAGCCGTGCCGGCGATGCGGCACCACTGTCCGCCGTGCGCTCCTGGCGGCCCCGGATGGGACAGAGGAACGGGACATCTACTTCTGCCCGCGCTGCCAGCCAGCCCCGTAGGCTGCCAGCTGCCCATATAACCCACCCAACCCGGCCGGGCCCGTGACAACCAGCCCGGCCGGGTGAACCACCCGCCGCCGCGACGGCGGCGCACATCCATGGGTCCGGCCGACTACTCCAGGAAGCTCCCCAGCCGCCCCAGCAATACTCGACCAAGCCGCACAAAGGCGCGCGCCGCCGTCGGACGCTTTCCTACGCCATCCGCCACCACTTCTGGTTGGCAGAACCAGCGCAGTCCCATAATTGCAGCCGCGCACCGTTGGTAGAACCCCAATCAGCCACGTCTACACATTTGTCGGCCTGCGGATTGACCAGGTCTCCGGCGTTATTCAGGACGAACTGCTGGGCCGCGTTGCCGTTGCAGCCGGTGAGTTGGACGCGTGCGCCATTGGACGTGGAGCCCCAGGCCACATCCATGCATTTTCCGAGTGAACGGATGCTGCCGTCGGCGGCGAATGTCCATTGCTCCGAGGCTGCCGTGTCGCAGTCCCACAATTGCAGTTGCGCACCGTCCACGGATTGCCGGCCTGCAACGTCAATGCACTTGTCTGCGTAGCCCTGGATCCTGGTGCCGGGCGCGTTGGCGGGTGGGGACGGAGCAGAAGCAAGTTCGAACACACGGACGTAATCAACCAGCAAGGATTGGGGAAAGGCAGTGCCTGAATCGGGTGGTCCTGGCCAGTAACCTCCCACTGCAAGATTCAGCAGGAGGAAGAAGTTGTGGTCAAAGACCCAAGGCTCAGGTGTTGTTGCTTTAGTTTTCCTCGAGTAGGGAGTGCCGTCTATGTACCAGGTGATGGAGTCGGGGCCCCAGTCCGCGGTGAACGTGTGGAAGGCGTCGCCCAATGCTGTGCCGTTGGGCAGGGTGTAGCCGGCACTGGACGAGTTGGCCCCGGAGTAGCCGGGCCCGTGGATGCTTCCCCATACGGTTCCGGGTTCCTTGCCGACGTTTTCCATGACGTCGAGTTCTCCGCTGGCGGGCCAACCATCGGTAAAGACGTTGTCGCCCAGCATCCAGAACGCGGGCCATGTGCCTTGCCCTTTGGGTAACTTGAGACGGGCTTCGAACCGGCCGTGAGTCCGGCTGAATTTTCCGGCGGTGATAAGGCGCGCCGAGGTGTATTGGCATGCTCCGTAGTGGCATTGATAATCAGCGGGATTTTCCTGGCGGGCGGTGATGGCCAGATTGCCCTGACCGTCTGCAGCGGCGTTCCCGGTGCTGGAAGTGTAGTACTGAAGTTCGCCGTTGCCCCAGCCGGATCCCCCCGTGTCATAGGACCACTTTCCGGGATCCGGGGCGGTGCCGGCAGGACTGTTGAATTCGTCGCTCCACACCAGGGCGCCGGGAGTCGGCATGCCGGCGGCTGCCAGCGCTGATGGCTCCGGAGCTATGACGGCGGCTGCGAGGGTCAGGCCGGCGACGAGCATCGTCAGGGGCGTGAGTCGTCGCTTCATGATGGCCACTCTGACGGCGCGACAACCCCGCGCGCAAGCCTTTTCAGGGTGACACGCAAAACGTCACGGCATGGAAATAATCACCGCTATTTTACTTTTCCTTTTCGTAACAGCGATGAAATAGAAGGGGGAGAAAGTGGAAGGAGGAACCATTTGGATGACGGAAAATGCCGTCATTGCGATGGCATAGGGATATTCCGTTCGCAGCCGAATTCCTTCCTCTGAGCATCAATGATGCACGCTCCAGGCGCGTCTGCCGTGTCCTCCAAACCTTCAACACGAGGGTGTCCGGGAAGGCAGCCGCGCCTTGGCCTTTTCCCCAGCAGTTACCGGAGGCTAAAGATGGGCATTTACAGACAAATACTGGTAAGGATCCTTGCAGTTTTGGTGGTTTCCTTTGGACTGATCTACATCAGCTGGCGATGGTCCGGCACGGTCGCATGGGATGCGTGGTGGATTTCGCTGCCGCTGGTGGCCGCAGAGACCTACAGCCTGGGCGAGTCCGCCCTGTACGCAGTCACCATGTGGAACGCTCGACGACGGCCACCTCCCCCGCCTGCCCTCCCGGGCAGGACAGTGGACGTTTTCATTACTACCTTCAACGAGCCCTTGGACCTGGTGCTCAAGACGGCCATCGCCGCCAGGGACATGGAGTATCCACATCAGACGTGGATTCTGGACGACGGCAACCGTGCCGAATTTGCCGTAGCAGCCGGGCAAATAGGCGTTGGCTATATCACCCGTGGACCGGAATGGGATGGCCGCCAGCGCTTCGCCAAAGCGGGCAACGTCAACAACGCCCTGTCCATGACCACGGGCGGGTTCGTGGCCATCCTGGACGCAGACCAGGTCCCCGAGCCCCGCTTCCTGGACCGCGTCCTGGGCTATTTCGACGCTGACGAAGTGGCTTTTGTCCAGACTCCACAGCACTTTTGGAACGTCCCGGACGGGGATCCCCTGGGAAGCCAGGCGGAGCTGTTTTACGGCCCCATTCAGCAAGGCAAGGATGGCTGGGACGCGGCCTTCTTCTGTGGATCGAATGCTGTCCTGCGCCGGGAAGCCCTCATGGCACTGGGCTTGACCCGCTACACGCGAACAGCAACAGAACAGACGTGGAGCTCCCTCCGCAAGGGCCGTGCAAGGCTGCAGGATCTTCTGGGTGAACTTGGCAGGCGACGCCCCGCTGCCATGCCGGTGGTCGAACATGCGCTCGAAGCGATAGCGCGCGCGGAGCGCCAGGTCCGCATGGGCGATGTCCTCGCGGAGATCACTTTCGAACTCCGCATAGCCTTCCATGCAGCTGCCTTGTCAGTTCCTGATGCCAGGGATGATGTGGTGCCCGAACTCGACGCCGTCCTGGAGTCGGTGGATGTGGCCCACACGGACCAAGCACTGGCCATTCACCCCATGGATACCACCACCATTACCGAGGACATGGCGACAGCCATGCATCTTCACGCGATGGGCTGGGGCAGCGTTTACCACCACGAGGTCCTGGTCCACGGCCTGGCGCCCGAGGATGTGTCCACCATGCTCTCCCAGCGCCACCGCTGGGCAGCCGGAACGATGCAGGTGTTTTTCAGTGACAATCCGCTGTTCCTTCGTGGCCTCACGGTGGCCCAGCGCCTGATGTACCTGGGCACCATGACCAGCTACCTCAATGGCTTTGCTGCCCTGAGCTACATCGCCGCGCCGGTGGTTTTCCTGTGGGCCGGCACCTATCCGCTGACGGCCAGTCCGGTGGTGTTCTTCTGTTTGTTCCTTCCCTTCTTCGTTTCGTGCCAGGTACTGTTCCAAGTTGCGGGCAATGGCTCGAAAGGCTTGTGGCGCGGCCAACAATGGTCGTTCGCGCTCTTTCCCACGTGGATCGCCGCCACCTGTTCAGGAGCAGCAGCTGTCTTCCTCGGCAAACACCTCACTTTTTCCGTCACGGCCAAAAGTAAACAGGCCACGGGACGCGGTTTCCAGCATGTGCGGTTGCAGGTTGCGGCAATGGCCGTACTGGTTGTTTCCGCAGTCATCGGCCTCGCGCGCGTATCCGCCGGGGAGGCTCCGCTCTTTCCTACCCTCATCACGTTGGCCTGGGTCGCTTTGGATCTGGCGCTGCTGAGCGTGGTGATCGGGGCTGCACGCTACCACGGTCCAGGCGAGGATCTGGTGGAACCGGTTCCCATCCCGCTTGAGCTCAACGGGGTCCTCGAATCCGCACCAGGCTCACGCCCAACACATCACTGACAACAAAATCCAATAACGCCGTTCCACACCCCCAGCAAGGAGCGACCCCATGTCCACTCTTTCCCATGCCCCGAGTTCCATCCCCGCTTTGTTGACCTCAACTGACCTGACCGTTGCGGGCCCCCTGGACGCCGCGCGCGTCCTGGCTATTCGCCGGCTCTCGGCAAAAGCCTCGGCCGACGGCCCGGTGGTGGTCCTGCTGAATGTTGCCGACGTGACATACGTGGGCGCGTCCGGAGTAGTTGGCCTGCTTGAAGTGCTGCATGTGCTCCGCGCCCGGGGCGGCGATTTACGGCTTTTCGGCACGTCCACCGCCCTGGACCAAACACTGCTCCAAGCCCATCTGGGGCACGTGGCCCGTATCTACGCCACGCGCCAGGAAGCGCTCGACGGCGGTACGAACCTGGCGGAGGCACGTCACCTCGCCCCGCAGTCACGCTGGCGTGGGCTCTTCGCGCGTCCGCGCCGAACCCTTGGATGGGGATGACCGTGGCACCGGCACCTCCAACCTTTTCCGGCCACCCGAATCGAAAGCGGCGGCGGGCAAGCCTTCTCATCCCTTTGGTGGTGACGTCCCTCGCCGCCACGGGACTGGGTTTCGCGTCCAAGGAGGTGGTGCCGGTGGTCCAGGCACTCTCCCTCTGCAGGGCCGTGGACGCTTCCACCATCGTGCCCAAGGACGGCGTTCTGCTGGGCGTCAACCTGGACTGGAACTCCGAAACCCTGGCGGAACACCAGGCC
>NZ_JABMCX010000380.1 GCF_013179505.1 Paenarthrobacter sp. CM16
TCGATCAGGAAACCGGCGCCGCCGCAGGCTTCCCGGCATTCCTGCAGCGTGTCCAGGGCATGCCAGGTGCTCAAAGGCTTCAGGGCTGCGGCCAACGTTTCGAGGTCCTGGCGGTCGGCGTCGGTGTCGTGGGCGCCTGAGAAGACGTCGTCGAACTTCTGCAGGAGTTGCTCATGGGCGAAGCTGGCCGCGTAGGTGGTGGCCAGCCTGGTGAACAGGCGGCGCTGGTGACGCTGGTAGTCCAGCAGGACTTCCTCATCGGTTGCCGAGGAAGCGTTGAACTGACGGCGTTCGGTTGCGTACTGGATGGCTGTCTTGAGCGCCAGCTTGCTGGCGGCAACTGCGGCGCCGTCCAGGGAGACGCGTCCTTGGACCAAGGTACCAAGCATGGTGAAGAAGCGGCGTCCCGGGCTCGCGATGGTGGAGGAGTAGGTGCCGTCTTCAGCCACATCACCGTAGCGGTTCAGCAGGTTGGTCCGGGGGATACGCACATCCGTGAAGTGGAGGCGGCCGTTGTCGATGCCGTTGAGGCCACCCTTGATGCCGTCATCTTCTCCGCCGATCCCCGGAAGGAACTCCTTGGTGGCTGGATCGCGGAGTTCCACATAGAACGCATGCACGCCATGATTGACGTTCTTGGTGATCAGCTGGGCAAACACCACGGCTGCGAGGCCGTCGTTGGCGGCGTTCCCGATGTAGTCCTTCCATGCTGCACGGAAAGGAGTGTTGATCACGAATTCCCGACTGGCCTCGTCATAGGTGGCAGTGGTGGCAATACTGGCAACGTCTGAGCCGTGGCCCGTTTCGGTCATGGCGAAACAGCCGGGAATATCGAGGTTCATGATGCCGGGGAGCCACTTGTCCTGATGTTCCACGGTGCCCAGGTGCATCACTGCGGAGCCGAACAGGCCCCACTGGACACCGGCCTTGATTTGAAGGGAGGGATCGGCAGTGACGATCTCTTCGAAACCGGCGATGTTTCCGCCGTGGTCATCGGATCCGCCCAGCCGCGTAGGGAAGGCACGGTGCACGGTGTTATTGTCCACCAGGAATTTCAGCTGCTCGAATACGCGGGCACGGTGCTCTGTGTGGTGCAGGCCCTCAATCTTCTGCACTGCCGGATTGCCTGCCACTTTGCGGGCCTCATGGCGGATGTGCGCCCACTTGCCAAGGAGTTGCTCGCCCAGCGCGGCAACGTCCACCACGGGCTCGGGGCCGGCGGTAGCGGCACCCTTGCTGCCTGCGCCGGTGGGGTGCTGGGCGGATGCGGTCCGGTCCACTACTTCAGTCATGTTGCTTCCTTCTTTGGTTCCGACAACTGATGAGTCATTGCTGGTGTCAGGTAGATGTCTTGAGTGCTGGTGCAATGCCCAGGCACAGCCAGTCCGTGATTTGTGCGGCCATGGATTCCTGGTCCGGCTTCCCGCTGCCGGCCGGGCTCCCCAGCCACATTTCTCCGGCGTTCCGGACAAGTCCGATGGCTGCGGTGGGCCAGTACACAATCACCGCTTCCTTCTCTTTGCCCAGGTACTCCCGCATGGGGGTAGCGATCATTTCAGTGATTTGCTCGAAGAAATTTCCGAGTGCGCCCGACGCGGCGATGGCGTCCTGGGCCGAAGCCTCACCTGGTGTGAGCCGAGTGATGAACGCATAGACATGTGGGCTGGATTCGGCCATCTGCAGGTAGGCGGAGACCATGGCAAACAGCCCTTCGCGGGGTGTTTGCGCGGACTGGGCGGCTTCCTGCATGCGGCGCTGCATCTGCCCGAGCACTACCTCGCCCATGGCTTGCTGAAGTCCTGCCTTGTCACGGAAATAGCGGTAGAAGACAGACTTCGACGTACCGGCAGCGCTTGCGATGTCTTCCATGGATGCGTCACTTCCAAGCCGGTGAACAGCCTTGCGGGCTTGCCTGATGAGTTCCCCGCGCCGCTCCTCGCGGTGGGATTGCCAACGGGCAGCCCGGCCGTCGACGGCTGTACTCTCCGCATCCGTTGCGGCACTTGCGAATTCCTGGTGGCGACTGTTCACGATACCCAGCGTATCAGGTACGCTGGGTATCAGTAACTGGCATTTGATCGAAGGAGACCAGCATGGCTGCAGCAGACGTCACCACGGGTGGGACCCGCGAACCCGGCTTCACCCCCCAGGCGCCCCGCCGCGCGGTCATCGTGGGCGGCAACCGCATACCGTTCGCCCGCGCAGGCGGCGCCTACGTTAAGTCCTCCAACCAGGACATGCTCACAGCTGCCCTGGAGGGACTCATCGCCCGGTTCGGCCTGCAGGACGAACGCATCGGCGAAGTAGCTGCCGGAGCGGTCTTGAAGCACTCGCGGGATTTCAACCTCACGAGGGAAGCCGTCCTTGGATCGGCGCTGTCACCGGAGACCCCCGCCTATGATCTACAGCAGGCCTGCGCAACGGGGCTTGAGACAGTGATCGGGTTGTCCAACAAAATCAAACTGGGGCAGATAGATTCGGCCATTGCCGGCGGTGTGGACTCAGCATCCGATGCCCCCATCGCCGTAAGCGAGGGGCTGCGTGAGATCCTGTTGGACCTGAACCGCGCTAAAACCCCTGTGCAGAAGCTGAAGATCATCGGCCGTATCCGTCCCAAGGACCTGGCACCGGATGCGCCGAATACGGGTGAACCACGCACCGGCCTTTCCATGGGCGAGCACCAGGCACTGACCACTGCGCAATGGAAGATCACGCGCGAGGCCCAGGATGAGCTTGCCTTCAACAGCCACCGCAATCTCGCTGCCGCGTATGACCGCGGCTTCTTTGATGACCTCATCACTCCCTACCGCGGCCTCAACCGCGACTCCAACCTGCGCGCTGACACCACCTTGGAGAAGCTCGGGTCGCTCAAGCCGGTGTTCGGCAAGAACCTCGGAGCAGAAGCGACCATGACGGCGGGGAACTCCACGCCCCTTACTGACGGCGCATCCACCGTCCTGCTGGCAACGGAGGAGTGGGCAGAGGTCCATGGCCTGCCCAAGCTCGCAACCGTCCTCGACGGCGAAGCCGCGGCTGTGGACTTCGTCCATGGCAAGGACGGCCTCCTCATGGCGCCCGTCTTCGCGGTCCCGCGCCTGTTGGCCCGTCACGGCTTGACGCTGGAGGACATCGACTTCTTCGAAATTCACGAGGCCTTCGCAGGGACAGTACTGAGCACCTTGGCAGCCTGGGAAGACGAGGACTTCGGCCGAACCCGGCTTGGACTCGATGGAGCGCTCGGAAAGATAGACCGGGCCAAGCTCAACATCAATGGATCGTCGTTGGCCGCCGGGCACCCCTTCGCCGCTACGGGTGGCAGGATCGTTGCCTCCCTTGCGAAAATGCTTCATGAGAAGGGTTCCGTGGACGGGCGACCGGCACGTGGCCTCATCTCCGTCTGCGCCGCAGGCGGCCAGGGCGTCGTCGCCCTTCTGGAAGCAGCGTAGGGGGAGCTTCATGACGGACAAATACACACAACTGGTCAGCCACGGACTAGGCAAGGACGTTGCCAAACGGCTCGGATTGCCGCAGCCCGTGGAGCTTCGCCGGTACCAACCCGGCAGCCCGCTGGTCACCGGCCCGGTCTTGGTCAACGGGGACAGCGCAGGTGCCGACGACCTTGCCACCACGCTCCTCGGATGGGGTCTTGACGTCCGGCGGAATGCCTTGCCCAAGGAAAAGCTTGGCGCCATCATTGTGGTCCTGGATGCCGTCCAGCA
>NZ_JABMCX010000381.1 GCF_013179505.1 Paenarthrobacter sp. CM16
GGCCTGGCAAGCCTGTCCAGCGTCACGCATCAGCTTTCCCAGTTGGAGAAGCTTGGCTACCTCCGCAGAGACCCCAAGCGTCCGCGCGCCATGGAAGTCCTTATGCCGCTGACTTTGGATGGTGGACCCATTCCTGGAGTGGAAGCGCCCGCAACCCTCCGCAGCACCGGAGGCCTCGCCGTCACTGAGCTTGCCAGTGCCAGCGATACCGCCATGGTGCCGTTGGTTGGCCGGATCGCTGCCGGCGGACCCATCCTTGCCGACCAGACAGTAGAGGACGTCCTTCCGCTGCCCCGGCAGCTTGTAGGGCACGGTGAGCTGTTCATGCTCAAGGTAGCCGGCGACTCCATGATCGACGCCGCGATCTGCGATGGTGACTGGGTAGTTGTCCGCAGGCAGAACGATGCCATCAATGGCGACATCGTTGCCGCCCTGCTGGACGACGAAGCCACCGTCAAGACCTTCCGGCAGCGCGACGGCCACACGTGGCTGCTGCCCCAGAACACCCAGTACGAACCCATCCTTGGCGACCAAGCCACCATCATGGGCAAGGTTGTTTCGGTCCTGCGTTCCCTCTAGGAGGCCTTGGAGGACCCCAGCCGTTCCAGCACGCCCCGCACGACCTTCCTGTCCGTCGTCGCCCAGAATGGCGGCAGGGCGGCCCGCAGGAAGCCTCCATAGCGTTCGGTAGAGAGCCGGGAATCCAAAACCGCTACAACACCTTTGTCGCCCGTGGATCGAATGAGGCGACCTGCACCTTGGGCAAGACGGATGGCTGCATGGGTCGCTGAAACGGCCATGAATCCGTTCCCGCCCGATTGTGCCACTGCACGTGAGCGCGCAGTCATCAGGGGGTCATCCGGACGCGGGAAGGGAATGCGGTCGATGACCACCAGGCGGCACGAACCGCCCGGCACATCCACGCCTTGCCAGAGCGACATCGTTCCGAAGAGGCAGGTATCGGGTTCGTCGGCGAACTGTTTCACCAGGGCCGCCATAGTGGACTCACCCTGACAGAGAATGCTGACGTCCAGGCGCAGCCTCATGGCGTCCGCAGCTTCTTCGGCCGCACGTCGCGAGGAGAAAAGACACAATGCTCCCCCACCGGAGGCACGGATGAGGTCTTCCAACTCGTCCAAGGCCTCGGGCGAGGTTCCACGGCCAGGTTTGGGCAGGTGCTTGGCGACGTAAAGCACGCCTTGCTTGGGGTAATCGAAGGGCGATCCGACGTCGATCCCCGTCCAGCCGGGGGCCCCATCGCCAATCAGCCCCAGGCCACCTGCGGCCGGCTCAAATGCCGAGCCTATGGCCAGCGTGGCAGAGGTGAGCACCACCGTGTGGCCCGCAAACAAGCCCTCCCGCAAGCGGCCCGCAACGCTCAACGGAGCGATGTTGATAAGTGCAGGCGCAGTCTCGTCGGGTTGGGAATATCCCTGTTGGGGGTCAAAAGTGCTGTTCCGCGAGAACCACACGACTTCCCGGTTCTCCTTGGCTGCCAACATGCGCTCACACAACTCCAGGATGAGCATGAGCCGTGAGCGCGCCAGTTGCCTGCCGCCGTCGACCGCGTTTGAGGAGTCCGTCTTGGAATCGGACAGCGCCGCCCGCGTGGCATCCCGCAACTGGTCCAGGCAATCGAGTTGTTCGTCATTGAGCCCACTGGGCAGAAGTCCGTTGGGCACACCCGCGATGGCCATATCCAAGCGATCGGCAGCAGCATTGAGTGCATCCACGGTGATGGCGGTGTGCTTGCGGGCACTTGAGGCCGCCGCGTGGACCATGGCAACGGACAGCTGCCCGGAGACAGCACCGGTCACGCGGTCCTGAAGCTCGTGGGCCTCATCGACCACCACGACGTCGTACTCAGGCAGCACAGCCAAACCCTCGAAAGCGCTCACGGCCAGCATGGCGTGGTTGGTGACAACGACGTCGGCTTCACCTGCGCGCGACCTTGCCAGCTCGCTGAAGCACTCTTCCGCCAGGGGACACTTCTGCGCGCCGAGACACTCCATGGAGGTCACGGAGACTTGTCTCCAAGCGCGGTCAGTGACGCCGGGCATGAGCTCGTCACGGTCGCCGGTTTCGGTCTTTTCCGCCCACTCCCGGAGCCGGACCACTTCCTTGCCCAGCTGGGATTGAGGTCCTCCCATGGAGGCAGCAAAATGCGGGACACTGGTGTCCTCGCCCAAGGAAAACAGTTGCCCCTCGGACGGTTCCTCACTGGGGAAGCCGCCTTCAAGCTTTTGCCGGCAGACATAGTTTGCCCTGCCCTTGACCAGCGCAACCTTGACTGGCCGTTCAAGAGCGGGGTTGATGTTCTCCAGCAGCCGCGGTAAGTCGCGGCCCACAATCTGCGTTTGGAGAGCCAAGGTGGCGGTGGATACCAGAGTCGGTTTATCGCTGTCCATTGAATGTGCAATCAAGGGAATCAGGTACGCCAAAGACTTTCCTGTTCCCGTTCCCGCCTGGACCAGCAGGTGTTCGCCGGTTTCGATGGCCCTGGTGACATGTTTGGCCATTTCATGCTGACCGGCACGGCTTTGACCGCCCATGCCGGCAACAGCCCGGTCCAACAACTCGAGGGTGGTTTTCTCCCCCAACGACTCGACGGCGTCCGCCGCCACCTTCTCAACCATTGGTAATGAATGGCTCCAGTTCGGCTGCCAGTCCTTCGCGGACCATAACCACCACGCGCGTCCCGTTTTCCTCGTGTTCGAGGGTGAGGATCTCAGAGTCGGAACTGTGCAGTTTGCTGATCATTTCGCCACGGTCGTAGGGAATGAGCAGTTCCAAGCGCACGCCTGGACGGGGAATGGATTGGCTGATATCTTCCAGCAGCTCCGCGATGCCCTGGCCCGTGCGGGTGGAAACCACTGCGTGCCGGGGCTCCTTCTGTTTGAGGCGCTCCACCACGAAGGGATCCGCGACATCGACCTTGTTCAGGACGATGATCTCCGGCACCTTGCGGGCATCCACTTCCGTAAAGACAGCGCGGACAGCAGCGATCTGACCTTCGGGGTCCGGATGTGAGGCATCCACTACGTGCAGGATCAGATCGGCGTCCGCCACCTCTTCCAGCGTGGAACGGAAGGCCTCAATCAGCTGCGTGGGCAGTGAACGGACAAACCCCACAGTGTCCGCCAGCGTGTAACCGATGCCATCGGGCGTCTGCGCTTTACGAACGGTGGGATCCAGGGTGGCGAACAGGGCGTTCTCCACCAGGACCCCGGCGTCAGTAAGACGGTTCAGGAGGGAGGACTTGCCGGCGTTCGTGTAGCCGGCAATGGCAACAGAGGGAACTGCATTACGACGACGATTGGCACGTTTGGTCTCCCGTGCCGGCTTCATGGCTGCGATTTCACGCCGGAGCTTGGCCATCCGGGTGCGGATCCGACGACGGTCAAGTTCGATCTTGGTTTCACCGGGACCACGCGAGCCCATGCCCGCCCCTGCTCCGCCCACCTGGCCACCGGCCTGGCGGGACATGGAATCACCCCAACCACGAAGGCGCGGAAGCAGGTACTCAAGCTGGGCAAGCTCAACCTGAGCCTTGCCTTCACGGCTCTTGGCGTGCTGGGCAAAGATATCCAGGATCAATGTGGTCCGGTCGACAACCTTGACCTTGACGATGTCTTCAAGGCCGCGTCGCTGCGATGGAGCCAGCTCTGTGTCCACCACCACGGTGTCCGCACCGGTGGCAGCAACAATCTCCT
>NZ_JABMCX010000382.1 GCF_013179505.1 Paenarthrobacter sp. CM16
GCACGCCGGCGCCCAGGAAGGAGAGCGAGGCTTCGAGGATGATGGCGTCGGCAACCATGACCGTGGCGAACACCAGCACGGGAGCCGCGGTGTTGCGGACGATGTGCTTGACCAGTATGTAGAAGCGGCCGGCACCGATCACGCGTTCAGCACGAACATAGTCCTCGCCGTACTGGGCCAGCACGTTGGCACGGACCACGCGGGCCAACTGCGGGGTGTAGATGATGGCGATCGCGATGATGATGGTGGGCACCGAGTTGCCGAACGCCGCGAGCAGCACGGCAGCCAGCGCGATGCCGGGGAACGCCATGAGGATGTCCATGAGCCGCATGATGATCTCGTTCACGGACTTGCTGGACGTCGCGGCGAAGGAGCCAAGGAGCGCGCCGGCGAGGATGGCCAAGCCAACTGCGCCGAGGCCGATCAGGAGCGATGACTGAGCGCCGAACAGGAGTCGGGAGAAGATATCGCGGCCCAGGCGGTCCGTGCCGAAGAAGTGTTCAGCGCCCGGCGGCGTGGCCGGGATGAAGGTCTCCAAGGGATCGTGCGGGGCAATGACCGGGGCGAAAATGGCCGCCAGGACAATCACGATGAGGAAGAGCAGGGCGATACGGGAGCCCCAGGGCAGGGCCTTGAAACGAATGCCCGGGGCACTTAGCCGTTCTGCGAGCTTGCTGCGCATGAGCTATACCGTCCTGATTCGGGGGTTGATGAGCAGGTAGAGAAGGTCCACCACGATGTTCACCAGAACGAACGTGACAGAGATGGTGAGCACCACGCCCTGGACCAGGTTGACGTCCAGGTTGGTGATGCCGTTGAGGATCAGCTGGCCCATGCCGGGCAGGGCGAAGATCATTTCAATCACGACGGCGCCACCCAGCAGGTAGCCGACGCGCAGTCCCAGCACGGTCACCGGGGTGACGAGCGCGTTGCGGAGGACGTTCTTGGAGACAACCTCGCGGTAGGGGACACCGTTGCCGATAGCAGTGCGGACGTAGTCGCGGTCCAGTTCTTCCACCATGGAGGTGCGGACCACGCGGATCAGCGATGCCGACACAGGAATGCCGAGCGCAAGGGCCGGGAGGGCCATCGAGTTGAGCCACCCGCCGAAGCCGGATTCCGGCGTCGCAATTCCGCCCGAGGGGAACATCGGGTTGGCGCCGAGCGCGAACCACTGGATGAGCAGGATGCCCAGCCAGAACGATGGCGTAGCGATCGCGGCGATGGAGAAGACACGAACCAACTGGTCCTGCCACTTGTCGCGGTAGAGGGCGCCGAGGATGCCGAACGCGAGCGAGAGCACGATCGCGATCAGGACACCCAGGAACGTGAGCTGCAGCGTCAGGGGGAACGCCGAGCCGATCATGGAAGCCACTGACTTGGCTGGTGGGGTGGTGACGCCGAGATCGAACTGCAGGAGCTTGCCGAGGAAGCGGAAGTACTGCAGGACCAGGGGATCGTTCAGGCCATTGTCCTGGCGGTACTGCTGCTTCGCTTCTTCACTGGCGCCGTCGCCGAGGGCCGAGCTGGCCTGGTCGCCGGGAGCGGCCTGCAGGACGAGGAAGACGAGCAACGTGATGCCCAGGATCATCAATGGCAATGCTGCAAGTCTGCGGCCAAGCAGACGCAATATCGTGACCAATTTGTTCTCCGGTTGGTTGGGGTGCTGCTGGTTGTGAGGCCCGCTCTGCGCGCTATTCGGGGGGTTTAGGCCGCAGAGCGGGCCTCACAACTCGTAGGGTGCTTAGGCAGTTCGTCCGACGTCGATGAACGACAAGCCGGTGGTGGGCAGGGGCTGGAAGCCGTTGAGCTTCTTCTCGTCCCAAGCGCTGGGCAGCTGGCGGTGGAAGATCGGGTACAGGGGGACTTCGTCCGAGACCATGTCCACGATCTCGCCAACGATCTTCTTTGCCTCTTCACCCGAAGCCTGGGAGCCCTTGTTCATCAGCTCCTGCAGCTTGGCGCGCTCCGGGGTGGTCCAGAAAGCGCGCTTGTCCATCCAGGTTGCGCCCGAGTAGAACCAGCTCAGGAGGAGGTCTGCATCATTGCCGAACACGGACGGATCACCCGGGGCTGCAACCACCGAGAAGTCGCCCTTGCCCACGCGATCGCTGTACAAAGCGCCGGACTGCAGGCTCTTGACGGTGACCTTGACTCCGGGGATTTTGTTCCAGGATTCGAGGATCAGCGGGGCAACGTCCTTGACCCACGCGGTGTCCGTGGTGAGGAGCTCGAACTCAAGGTTGGTGACGCCCGCTTGCTTCAGGAGTTCCTCAGCCTTGGAGGTATCGAAGCCGTAAACGTTCTTGGCCTTGACGTAGTCCGGGTGGCCTTCCTGGAAGTAGGAGCTGGCAGCCTTTGCGTTGCCGAACAGTGCCTTCTTGATGATGGCTTCCTTGTCCAGGCCGTAGTGGAGGGCCTGGCGGACCAGCTTGTTATCGAACGGAGCCTTGGCGCAGTTGAACATGAGGAACAGCAGGCCGAAGGACTGGACGGATTCGACCTTGACCTTGGATTTCAGGCCGTCAACGTCCAAGTAAGGAACGTCTTCGATGGCCTGGACGCGGCCGGACTGGACGGCCGTGACGCGGGCTGCGGCATCCGAGAGCAGCAGCCAGGTCATGCCCTTGGCCAGTGCGGGCTTCGGACCGTTGTAATCGGCGAAAGCTTCGAAGACGATCTTGTCGTCCTTGACTGCTGAGACGAGTTTGTAGGGGCCGGATCCAATGGGAGCAGCGTCGAAGGCCTTCAGATCGGTGGCAAGTGCCTTGGGCACGATCTTGACTACTGAAATGCGGGGGCCAAAGCCGGGGAAGGCGTACTTAAGCGTGAACTCCACCGTTTTGGCATCCACGGGCTTGACGTCCTGGATGAAGGGGATGAACTGGGAAAACAAGGACTTGTTCGCGGGGTCCATGACGCGGGTGAAGGAGAAAGCAACGTCTTCGGTGGTGACGGGGGAGCCGTCGTGGAACTTTGCGCCGTCGCGGATTGTCACCTGGTAGGTGGTGTCGTTGACCTTCTTGGGATCCGTTGCCGCGAGTGCGTTGTAAGGCTGGCGGGTAGCCGGGTGCAGCTCGATCAGGCCTTCGAAAATGTGCAGGTTGGCTGCCATGGGCGTCGCGCCGGAGGAGCTTAGGGGGTCAAAGCCGGTGGAGAGGGCGTAGGAGATGCCTGCCTCAATGGTGAGGTCCTTATTGACGGCTGCCGTGTTGGTGGCCGCTCCGGTAGTGGTGCTGGCAGCGCCGCCGCACGCAGAGAGTGTTGCCGTGAAGGCGGCTGCTGCACCAACTGCGCCGCTTAGCTTCAGGAAGTTCCGGCGGCTGGCGTCATTGACCAGCGGCAGGCTGTGAATCGTCTTGCTCATAGGGTGCCTCACCATTCGCGTTTCGTGGGTTATCGGATGTAGGACGTCCGATGCTCGTATTGAAACTGTAAGGGCGGTCACAACGGAACGTCAAGTGAGATGTAGCCCTGAGGGGTGTGCCGTGGGCTGGGCGGTTCGCCGGCTGCGGCCGGTCCGGAGGGGAAATCTCAGCGATTTCCCGGTACATAGCTATGACGGAGGTGGGACATCCGATATTGTATGTTGCGAGTCACTCATTCTTGGGTGGGCACTAAGCTCGCCTCAATATTAACACCGCACATGCTTCCGAAACCGGCCACTTCCGGGTCTCAGG
>NZ_JABMCX010000383.1 GCF_013179505.1 Paenarthrobacter sp. CM16
CCGCCGTCGGCTCCTTGCCCCGGGTTTGGACTCCAAACTAAACTGCGAGCAATCCCCACAACAACCAGGCAGAGGCTGCCGCACATCCGGCAATCACCGCAGTGAACCCGGTCAGCCACACGAAGGCCGGCACGCCCGTGGTGCGGCCCAGTATGAAGGCGTCAGAGGCTGCAAGCCGGTCCCGGCGCCGGGTGTGCACACCGGCGAGCTTGAGGAGGTCGCGGATACCTCCCACCGAGAGGGCAATGCCAAGGGCCAGGACTGCATAGTTCACTGTTGCCGGCGTGGCGAAAAGGACCAGGAGCTGGGCGATTGCAGCGCTCACCACAGCCACGAGAATCCCGGTGATGTTCCTCAGGAAAATAAGCGAGACCAACAGGATTAAGGCACCGACGGACATTGCCGCTCCGGAACGGCCCGCTGCAAACGCGGCAATCAGCCCGAAGCCGACCACGGCGGGCGCCGGATAACCCCAAAACCCGGACCAGGCGGCACCGAAAGCACTACGGCCGCTGCTGACAAGGCGCCCTGAATGATCCAGCCCGATCCGGAGCCCGTGCACAAATCGTCCGGTCATCAGCGCCGCATAGGCGTGGCCAAGTTCATGGACGAAGGTGACGTACAGGCCGAACCAACGCCACGTGAGGCGCGGAATACTCAGGACGACCGCGCACGCCAGGATTCCCAGCAAAGCTGGAAGGGGCACCATGGTGGTGTGGGTGTCGGTAAAGCCGCGGACCACCGCGTCCCACCAGGTCTGAAAGAGGGTCATTGAGTCTTCCGGATCCCTTGCAACGTGAACTTCACGACACTGTTGACTGAAGACGGGAATGCAACCCGGCGATGAGGATTTCAAGGCCGAAGTCGAAAGCTGCTTCGCCTCGCTCCCCAGCCGGACCTGCGTGTGCCAGGGCATGGGTGAGGGCCGGGTATCCCTGCGCAGGTGGAGCCCAGACGACCTCCGGCGCCGCCAGGTCCAGGGCGAAACCCAAGGCGAAGCTGTCAATAGTGGAAATCGCTGACATCACGTCCCGGCCTTGGAATCCGGCAACTCCGAGGGCAACCGCCAGGTTCTCGTAGAGGGCCATGACCTTGTCATCCTGCACAGTCTGGAGCACCAGCAACGGCGCCAGTTTCGGATGACGGGCGAAGGCATCGCGATAACTGCGGACTATGGCGCGAAGCGAGGCCTCCCAGTCGTGTTCATCGGTCAGGACGTAAGGACTCTCTGCGATGATGCGTCCGCGCATCAGCTCCAGGATTTCTTCCCGGCCGCTCACATGGTTGTAGATGGAGGACTGGCTGACGCCTATCCGCTTGGCCAGTTTGGGCAGGCTGAAGTCCCCCGCCTCGTCCACCAGCTCAAGGGCGGCGGTGACGAGTGCATCGATGGATATCAGCGGGACCAGCGGGCGTGCCATTCAGGTATCTCTCTTTCGCGTTGTTGTTACGACTCTAGCCAGAACTTTGCTTCCAGGTATTGTGCTCGGGGTCACAAGGACCTACGCTAAACGAAAGCCTTTCGCTTAATGAATGGCACTCCCACACATTCCCTTCCCCCAAAACCCAGAGGATCCCCATGTCTGACCTCGAAACCCGACCTCCGGCAGCCGATGCCGGAAACGGGCTCAAACGGAATGCGATCGGCACCGGCGGCATCGCCTTCCTGGTGATCTCCGCAGCAGCGCCACTGACAGTAATGGCCGGCGTAGCCCCTGTGGCTATAGGCATCGGGGGCATTGGCGCCCCCATGGGCTACGTCATTGCCGGTGCCGTCCTCCTGGTCTTCGCCATCTCCTTCATGGCCATGACAAAGCACGTCAAAGCCGCGGGCGGGTTCTATACCTACATCAGCCTGGCCATGGGCCGGACCGTAGGCCTGGCAGCTGCCATCCTGGCCATCGTGTCCTATAACTGCCTGCAAATCGGCGTCTACGGCTTGTTCGCCGTCCAGACCCAGGCCATGCTCCGTACGCTCTTTGGCCTGGACGTGCCATGGCCGGTTGTGGCCCTGGCGGCCATCGCAGCCGTATGGCTCCTGGGATACCGCGGCATTGACGTCGGCGCGAAAGTCCTTGGAGTCCTCCTCATCGCAGAAACAGCCATCCTGGGGATTATGGGCGCAGCGATCCTCCTCCGGGGCGGAGCAGATGGCATCAGTTTCGCCTCCTTCGCACCCGAACACGCCTTCACCCCGGGCGTCCTGGCTATTCTGGCCATCTGTTTCGCAGCTTTCATGGGCTTCGAGTCCACGGTGCTGTATCGGCGGGAGGCCCGCAACCCGGACAAGTCCGTCCCCCGGGCCACCTACATCGCCGTGGGTTTCATGTCCGTGTTCTACGCCTTCATCGTCTGGACTGTCATTCAGGCCTTCGGCAACGGGAACGTTGTGGCCGCAGCCGGTGAATTGGCCGACGGAATGTTCTTCGCCACCATCAGCCAGTACGTCGGCCCCTGGGCAGAGGTCTTGATGTACGTCCTGATCGTCACCAGCGTCTATGCCTCGCAACTGGCTTTCCACAACGCCATCAACCGCTACGTCTACATGCTCGCCAAGGACGGGGTCCTCCCGGCATTCCTCGGCAGGACCCACCACAAATACAAGTCCCCCCACCGTGCCGGGCAAATCCAAACCATCCTGGCCGCCGTCGTTATCCTCATCTGCGCAATTGCCGGCGCCGACCCGTACAGGCAGCTGCTGATCTGGGTGAACACCCCGGGAATCGTCGGCATCGTTGCCCTGCAGGGTGTGGTGTCCGTGGCCGCATTCATCTACCTGCGTCGCAATCCCGCCGCAGTGACGCATCGGGTCCTTCTCCCGGTCAGCATTGCCTCGGCCATCCTGCTGTTCGGGGTGGTGGCCTTGATTGCCATCAACATCGAACTCCTCACCTTCGCCGATCCCCTTACCAACACCATCCTCCTTCTTGTACCACCGATCGTTTTCCTTGCAGGGCTGCTCATTGCCCGCCGCCTGCGCACCACCCGACCTGACGTCTTTGCACGGATTGGAAGCTTCGAAAAACATGACTCCTGACCTCATAGTCCTGGCCGATACCATCCACACCATGGACGGCCATGGCAGCGACTCCCACCAGGCTGTAGCCGTTCGGAACGGCCTGATTACCGCAGTCGGAAGCCGGGCTGAAGCCCAGGACTGGGCCCATGGCGACGCTCTCGTGATGGATCTGGGCAGCGCCACGCTGACCCCGGGCCTGGTGGACTGCCATATGCATCCGGTGTTCGGACTTGACCTGACCACAGGCGTTGACCTGTCCAGCGCTGCCACGCTGGATGAGGTCCGCGCCCTGCTTCAGCAGGAATCACGGAACGACGACGGCTGGTTGCGTGGTTGGGGACTGAATCCCAACGCGTTTGGCGACGTCCCGCTGGACCGCACTGTCCTTGACGGCGTCAGCGGCGATAAGCCCGCAGTCATCCGGTTGTTCGACGGTCATTCGGCTCTGGCAAACAGCAGGGCCCTGGAAATTGCAGGTATCCGCGGCAAGCACGAGTTTGACCAGGCCTCGGAAGTGGTGTGCGATGCCGACGGCGTTCCCACCGGCCTCCTCCTCGAAGCAGCCGCCATGGAACTGATCCAACGGCACATCCCGTTGGAACCTTTTGCCGAGCGCAAAGCCAGGCTCGCCGCACTCCTGCAGGACTTCGCC
>NZ_JABMCX010000384.1 GCF_013179505.1 Paenarthrobacter sp. CM16
CGCCGACTTCAGCGGTGACGGCAACAACGATCTCCTGGCACGAAAGCCCTCCGGTGAGCTCGTCCTGTATCCGGGCAATGGATACGGCGGATTCCTCGGTGCGTCAACAGTTGGCTGGGGTTGGAACGGCATGACATCAGTCTTCTCACCAGGCGACTTCAACGGTGACCACAAGCCCGACGTCCTGGCCCGCGACACGGCAGGTAATCTGCGCTTTTATGGCGGTAACGGCTACGGAGGCTGGACCACCAGCGGCGTGATCGGCCAGGGGTGGAACGCCATCACCAAGCTGGGAGGAGCCGGTGACTTCGACGGCGACGGCGCCAATGACGTCTGGGGTATAGACACCTCCGGCCAGATGCGCATGTACTACGGCAATGGTTCCGGTGGATGGAAGACCTCGGCCGTTGTCGGATGGGGCTGGGGCGGCTTCAACGCCGTCTTCTAGCTCACTTGTGGTTGAGGGTCTCGTCCGGAACAGTCGGGTGGAGGCCCTCCTTCATATATTCGCTGGTTTCCCTGAACCATTTACGGGACGAACACGAAAATGTAGTGTCATCTCAATTGATCTCAGCTGGTCCTCTCCGGCCAGTCATTCTTGGGGGATTCCTTGGAACTTGTTACTGCCCTGCGGTCGTCCGCGCCCAACCGTCCGCGCCGCCTCCTCGCGCTGCTGACGACTTCCGTGCTGGTCGGGACCCTGGCTGGTCCCTTCATCGCGACCAATGCCAATGCAGGGCCGCACCTCGAGGCCTCCGGACGGGCGGACATGGTGCAGCCGGCCGCGGCCCGTCCGGTGTATATGGGCCAACCCCAGCTCAACGGCGACCCCACAGTGGGCGGCCTCCTCAAAGCAGAACCGGGCGGATACGCTCCTTTCGTTATCCCCGAGGGTGGCACGCCTTCCTTCACTTACAACTGGACCCGGGATGGTCAGGCCATACCTGGTGCCAACGGCTCAACCTACCGGGCCACTCCGGCTGACCTCGGAAGGGTAGTCGCCGTCTTCGTCACAGTGTCTTACGACGCGGAATCACGGCTCACACTTCAAGCGAACTATCCGCTGAGGATCGCTGCCAAACCCCGTGCCCGTGGATTCAACGGCGATGACACCTTGGATATTTTTGCCCGCGATGCCGCCGGCCGCCTGCTTCTCTACCCCACTGACGGCCGGGGCAACTGGCGTGCAGCCCAAGTACTGGGAACAGGATGGAATGTTTTCAATACTCTGTTCTCTCCGGGAGACTTTGACGGTGACGGCACAGTGGACGTTATTGGCCGTGACGCGCAAGGGCGGTTGTTCCTCTACCAGGGCAACGGCACTGGAGGCTGGAAGAGCGCCTTCCAGATCGGCCAGGGCTGGCAGGGCTTCAAGACCGTCTCTGCTGCAGGAGACTTCAACGGAGACGGCAGTAATGATCTCATAGTGGTGGATCACTGGCATCAAGCCATCCTCTATCCCGGCAACGGCCGGGGCGGGTTCCTCCCGCCCTACGGCGTTGATACCTATTGGGTCAACGGCGATCCAATTTTCACCGTGGGCCACTTCGGCGGGAAGAGCAGTCTGGGAATCGTCAGCCGAAACTACGGCTATCTCCAGCTTTATGAAGCAAGTCGGAGTGGCAGGCTGGATGGCGGCCGCACGGATATCGGATGGGGGTTCAATGACTTCCCGCTCGTGGGTTCGGCGGGTGACTTCAATGGCGATGGCACTGTAGATATCTTCAGCGTTGACACCGCCGGACGGCTCACGATGTATTACAACAAGGGAGCCGAGTACCTGACCAGCGGACGTCCGGATATCCGATGGTACGGACAATCCGTAGTCGGCTGGGGCTGGGGCGGTTTCACAGCCGTCTTCTAGGACTAGTCGACGCTCTTGATCTTCACCACGAACACAGCACCCAAGAGCCCGATGACGGCAGCAGCTACGTAAAGCGAGACGTAGCCGCCCCAGTAGAGGACAAACGGAGAGGCGATCAACGGGGCGATCACCTGGGGCAACGAGTTGGCAATGTTGATAACGCCCAAGTCCCGGCCGCGGTCCATCCCCGTCGGGAGGACCTGCGTGATGAGGGCGAAGTCGACGGCGAGGTAGGCTCCAAACCCGATCCCCAACACCACCGCACCGGCAAGCCCGCCGATCCATGTTGGTGCGAAGGCGAGGATCAGCGAGGCCAGCGCAATGATGACCGACGACGCGATCACCAATGGCTTCCGTTTGCCCATCTTGTCGCTCAGCCGGCCCCCAAGCACGCTGGTGATAATGACCGAGACCGCATACAGCCCGGTAAGAATGAGGACACCAAACGAGGGATCGATTCCCTCAGTTTCCTTCAGACGCACAGCATCACTAAGGAAGAACAACAGATACAACGTGACCATGTGGTTGCCCGTGCTTACCAGCAGACGGGTCAGCCAAGCCCACGCGAAATCCGGATAGCGTTTAGGCGAGACCCAGAAGCCCTTGAGGAAGTCGGCCAGGTTGAACGGCGGGCGCTCAGTTGGCGGAAGCTGCTGATCGTCATTCTTGAAAAGGTAAAGCACGACGCCGGCCAACAACGCCGCAGCGCACAGCCAGTACCCGGCGGCGAAGTTACCAACGACGACCGCCGCGATAACCGCGCCGATCAAGATGCCTACTGTCTGCCCCATGGCGGCTAGTCCACCTACAGTTCCACGCTGTGGAACAGGGACGCGGTCAGGTACGGCGGCCGTAATGGCGGCGTACATGGCGTTGGCTCCGGCCTGCACAAGGCACCAAAGCAACGTCATGGCTGCAACGTTGGGAGCACCGGCCAAGGCAACGAGCGCAACAGCTCCCAGGATGGCGCCCATCAGGACCCAAGGAACACGCCGACCAAACCGGGACGTCGTGCGGTCGCTGAACGCCCCGAACAACGGGTTTGCCACCATGGAAACGGCTGCTCCACAGCCAGTGACCAAGGCAAGGATCGCTTCTTTCTGGCCTTCGTCAAAGTGGGCTGCCTGCAGGCCGAGGAGCACTTGGAGGGGGCCGAAGAACGCTGCGTTGATGCCGAGGTTGACCAGCACAACGCCGGTAACCCAGATCGGCCGGACCCGGGCAACAGGTTCGGCAAGTGCCGTGGTGGTTCCGCCGCGAATGACGGCAGGATCCGGCACCGGACCCGGCAGGTCGGACAAGCTCATGGCAGGTTCCCCCTCATTTGAATGTTTGGATTCAGCCTAGCGCGGCGAAGCGACCATGAGCCGCCGTCGCGCCTTTTATCCACATAGGCCGCTACAAGCGGTGCTGTAGCCCCGTCGCGAGCGTTAGTGTGGCCTCACAGCGACTGAGGAGAAGCATTGTGAGCGAGCAAGTGAATACGGCCGATCTCTACGACGAACGTGGGGAGGAACTGGAGTCCATAGCCATTCAGTTCCACAACCTGGGTGGGAACACCCATTTCAGCGGACCGGTACGCACCATACGGTGCTTTGAAGACAACGCCCTGGTGAAGACCATCCTCAACACCCCCGGCGAAGGAGCCGTTCTGGTCATTGATGGACAAGCGTCACTGCGGACCGCCCTCATGGGAGACCTTATTGCGGCGAGCGCTGTGGCCAACGGCTGGTCCGGCGTGGTGATTAACGGAGCCATCCGGGACCGCGAGGCCATCTCCCGCCTGCCCCTTGGCGTC
>NZ_JABMCX010000385.1 GCF_013179505.1 Paenarthrobacter sp. CM16
CCACCCCCTTCCAGTCCAACCCCCTATCACCTCCCACCCCCACAAGCCCAACCCCCCATCACCTCCCACCCCCACAAGCCCAACCCCCTATCACCTCCCGCGATGGCCAGTTTGTAGGATGTGCTCATGACGGCACCCCACCTCTACATCACTTTTCCCGGGACAGCCCGCGAGGCACTTGGTTTCTATGCGCAGATCTTCGGCGGAGAGCTTTCTTTGCACAGCTTTGAGGAGTTCAACCGAACGGACGGCCCTTCAGATGCCATCGCCCATGGGGTACTAAGTGGTGCGGTCTCTTTGTTGGGATCTGACACTGCCGGGGGTGAACCGACAGTCAAAATCCAAGGTGCCATGCTCTCGCTGTTGGGGCTGCCGATCCTGAAGTTCTTCACGATTGGTTCGACAAACTCGCGGACGGTGGCCGAATCTTGGACCCACTGGCGCCGAAGCCGTGGGGTGCATCAGATGGTCAAGTAGTGGACCGCCACGGCCTCCACTGGCTCATTGGCTACGAAGGGACGCAAGAGAAACCACCTCAACTCCGAGGGACATGAAAGAGCGTCAGCCCCACACCCGAGGGACATGAAAGAGCGTCAGCCCCACACCCGAGGGACATGAAAGAGCGTTGGGAACACTGCGGCGGGGCGGGGGGCATCCGGAAGCGTGCGTCAAGGCGAGCAACGAGCCAGCACGCGGAGGATGCGCGCCGCCGTGCCGTGCCGCTGCGGGACGGCCAGGCGACAACGACGAAAGGCGCCGGCCCCGGCCCGGAACCGGAACTACTCGCCGAGGATCTCGGCAGCCTCCAGCCACTCCAATTCGAGCCCCTCTTTTTCCTCGAGCAACTCCTGCAGCTTGGCGTTGAGCTCCCCCAGGGCATCGAAGTCACCGGATTGGGACTTCGCGGCCATCTGGGTGTGAAGCTTCTCTTCCTGCTGTGCAATCTTGCCGAGTTGGCGGTCGATCCTGTTGAGGTCCTTGCGGGCTTCGCGCTTTTCGGCTTCGCTGGCGCCGGAAGCAGCAGTGCCGGCAGAACCCCCGCTTGCTGCCGTGGGAGCTCCTGAGCCGCCGCCAACAGCGCCTGAGGCAAGTGCGGCTTCGCGTAGTTCGAGGTACTGGTCCACTCCCCCGGGCAGGCCACGGAGTTTGCCGTCACCGAGCAACGCCATCTGGTTGTCGGTGACGCGTTCGAGCAAGTAACGGTCGTGGCTGACCACCACAAGGGTCCCGGGCCAACCGTCCAGGACGTCTTCGACGGCGGCCAAAGTGTCGGTGTCGAGGTCGTTGGTGGGTTCGTCGAGCATCAGGACGTTGGGCTCCCCTACCAGCAAACGCAGGAGTTGGAGCCGGCGCCGCTCACCACCTGAGAGGTCCGAAACCGGAGTCCACTGCTTTTCCTTGGTGAACCCGAGTTGTTCCACCAGCTGGCCGGCGGTGAATTCCTTGCCGCCCACGCTGAAGGAGCGCTTTTCGCGTTCGATGACCTCAATAACGCGCAGGTCGGAAACGTCGTCGAGCTCCTTGACGTCCTGGGTGAGCACAGCAGTGACCACGGTCTTGCCGCGCTTGACCTTGCCTGTGGTCGGCTGGATCTCGCCGTTGAGCAGTTTCAGGAGCGTTGATTTTCCGGCGCCATTGACCCCCACCAGGCCGAGGCGTTCACCGGGTGCGAGCCGCAGTGTGATGTTGTCAAAGAGCTTCTGTCCGCTCTCGCCCCCCAAAAAGTCCAGGGTCACGTTCTCGAGGTCCAGAACGTCCTTGCCGAGCCGGGCAGTAGCCATTTTGCTCAGGGCCACGGAGTCGCGGGGATCGGGTACGTCGGCAATGAGGTCGTTGGCAGCCTCAATACGGAACTTGGGCTTCGCTGTCCGGGCGGGAGCACCACGCCGCAGCCAGGCAAGTTCCTTTTTGACGAGCTGCTGGCGTTTACCTTCGACGACGGAGGCCATGCGGTCACGCTCGGCGCGGGCCAAAACGTAGGCCGCGTACCCGCCGTCGAACATGTCCACCATGGCGTCGTGGACTTCCCAGGTGTAGTTGCAGACTTCGTCCAGGAACCAGCGGTCGTGGGTGACCACCAGAAATGCACCCTGGTTGGCGCGCCAGCGGGTCTTCAGGTGACGGGCCAGCCACGCTACGCCCTCGACGTCGAGGTGGTTGGTGGGTTCGTCCAGCATGATGACGTCGTGGTCTTCAATGAGAAGTTTGGCCAGCGCTACACGGCGTTTCTGACCACCGGACAGCGCATGGACGTTGGCGTGCCAGTCGACGTCTCCCACCAGTCCGCCCATGACTTCGCGGATCTTCGCGTTGGCGGCCCATTCGTGGTCCGCGCGGTCCCCGACGATCGCCGCGCCAACGGTGAGGTCGCCGTCGAGGACGTCGCCCTGGTCGAGGTAGCCCACGTTGACGTCCCCGCGCTTGGTGACGCGACCGGAGTCGGGCGTCGAGCGCAAGGCAAGCAGGCGCATCAGTGTCGATTTACCGTCACCGTTGCGGCCCACCATGCCAATGCGGTCGCCATCCTCCAAGCCGAGGGTGACGCCGTCGAGGACAGTGCGGGTCGCGAACGAAACGGTGAGGTTTTCGCCGCCAAGCAGGTGGGCCAATGGGTACTACTTTCTACTGCTGGAATGCGGAGGTACTAGCGGAGGTACTAAAGGAGGGTATCGGAGATGATCCGGGCGCCGTGCACCGGGCCGTGAACCGCCAACGCGTTGTGGCCACGGTGGGTTAATTCATCGGCGAGGACGCTGGCTGAAACAGAGTCGCGGGCCAGCAGTGCGATGGTGGGGCCGGAGCCGGAGACCATCCCAGCCAGGGCACCGCGCGCTTCACCCAGTCCGATGGTGTCGCGAAGTTGCGGCGCCAAGGCGATGGACGCCCGCTGGAGATCGTTGATGAGGACACGGCTAAGTGTCTCGGGATCACCGTTTCGGAGCGCTTGCAAAATGGTGGGGTCCACGGCAACAGGTTCAGGAATCTCAACGCCCTCCGAGTCCCGGAGCCCATCCAAGGTGCGGAACACGTCCGGGGTTGAGAGTCCGTAGTCGGCAAAAACCAGCACCCAGTCCATCTGGGCCTTGGCCAGGGCCGGTGAGAGTTTGTCGCCCACACCGAGCCCGACGGCGGTGCCTCCCAGGAGGGAAAACGGCACGTCCGCACCCAGTTCAGCCGCCAGATGCGCGAGTTCCTCGCGGGAAAGGCCGCTGTTCCACAGGGCGTCGCAGGCCAGCAAGGTAGCTGCTGCGTCCGCGGAGCCACCGCCCATGCCACCGGCAACGGGAACCCGTTTGGTGATTTCCAAGTGCACCCCGGTTGGTTTCTCGGACACTTCAGCCATGATGGCCGCAGCTTTGTAGGCGAGATTGCGCTCGTCCAAAGGAATGTCCACGCCGTCCAGGTCCAGCGTGCTCTCCGGGCTGATGCTGACGGTAATTCCTTCAGCCTCAGTGCTTGTTGCCGCTACTTCCTCGTAAAGGGACACTGCGAGGTAGACGCTGGCCACCGAATGGTAGCCGTCCGGGCGCAGCGGGCCCACGCTCAGGGAGACGTTGACCTTACCCGGGGCTTTGACGCGAACTGTGCGGGCATGGAAGCGATCCCCCACGAACGGGAGGCTGCTTGGCTT
>NZ_JABMCX010000386.1 GCF_013179505.1 Paenarthrobacter sp. CM16
CGACAATGAAGTTAGGTCCCAAGGCGGCAGCAGCTGCCATCGTTCTCAGCGCCTCCCTGGCGCTCACCGCGTGCGGCGGCGGCGGTGCCGGCGCTGGAACCGGTTCAACCGGCGGCAGCAAGACCGTTACGGCACTGACGTTGGGTACCCTCCGGGACATCACTTCCTGGGATCCGGCACAGGCACATGTTGGCCACGCACTCCAGCCCTACCAGGCGGCATACGACTCCCTGATTCTTCGCGAACCGGACGGCAAGCTCAGCCCGATGCTGGCCACGGCGTGGAAGTACAACGACGCCAACACCAAACTCACGGTTGACCTCCGCACGGACGTCACTTTCAGCGACGGTGCCAAGTTCGACGCCACTGCCGCCAAGGCCAACCTGGACCACTTCAAGAAGGCCAACGGCCCGCAGATGGCCCAGCTGGGTTCTGTCTCTGACATCGCCGTGGTGGATGCAGACACCATCGACATCAACCTCACCGCTGCAGAGCCGGCGCTGGAATACTTCCTGAGCCAGGCCGCTGGCCTGATGGGAAGCCCGGCAGCCCTCGGCACGGATGCCATCAAGACCGTACCTGTGGGCTCCGGCCCCTACGTGATGGACAAGGCGGCCTCCGTGAAGGATTCGCAGACGGTCTTTACGGCCCGCGAAGGCTACTGGAACAAGGACCTGCAGAAGTTCCAGAAGCTGACCTTGAAGATCCTGACTGACCCCACTGCCCGCACCAACGCCTTGGTGTCCGGCCAGATTGACGCCACGCTGCTTGACCCCAAGAACGGCAAGCAGGCCGAGGGCGCCAGGATGAAGCTTGAAACCAACCAGGTTGACTGGTCCGGCTTGCTCCTCCTTGACCGCGATGGAACCAAGAACCCGGCTTTGGCCAACGTCAAGGTGCGCCAGGCCATCAACCACGCCTTTGACCGCAAGACCATCCTGGAGCAGGTCATGCTGGGCCAGGGCACACCCACCACCCAGCCGTTCGGCAAGGACAGCGGTGCCTGGACTGAAGAGCTGGAGAACTACTACAGCTACGATCCCGGCAAGGCCAAGCAACTCCTCAAGGAGTCCGGCTTCGAGGGCAAGGTCAGCATCGATGTTCCCACCCTTCCCGGTGCTGAAACGCTGATCTCCGTGCTGAAGCAGCAGCTGGCGGACGTGGGAATCACGTTGAACCCGGGCGCGGCAATCACCAACACCTTCACCGCGGACGTTGCGGCACAGAAGTACCACGCACTCTTCTTCAACCTCTTCCAAGGCGAGCCCACGGTGGCCATTGACCAGATTGTCTCCACCAAGGCCCTCTACAACCCCTTCAAGAACACCACTCCTGAACTCGAGGCCAAGATCGCGGCCGTACGCTCCGGTGGTGCCGATGCCGGCAAGTTGGCCCAGGAAGTGAACAAGTATGTGGTGGAACAAGCCTGGTTCGCTCCGCTGTTCCGCGTGAACCAGATGTACTACCACAACGACAAAGTGAACGTCACGCCGCAGGCCCAGCAGGCCGTTCCGTCCATCTACAACTACTCGCCTGCCAAGTAGGACCCCATGATCAAGTTCATTGCGAAAAGACTGGGCAGCGGGCTGGTGGTGTTGTTCGTCGTCTCGGTCCTCACCTTCACCCTGCTGTACACCTCCAGCGGAAGTATTGCCCAGAACATCCTGGGGGATCAGGCAACACCTGAACAGGTTGCCCTGAAAGAACAGGAACTGGGACTCGATCAGCCACTGTTCGTCCGATACTTCGCCTGGTTGGGCGATGCCGTGACAGGCAATCTTGGAGCCTCCTGGTTCACCTCGGAGCCGGTGGCCAACTCCCTGGCCACCCGCATCCCGGTGACCATGACCATGGTCTTCACCGCAATGATCCTGATCGCCATCTGCGCAGCACTGATCGGTGTTGCCGCAGCCGTCAAGCGCGGCTGGGTGGACAGGGTGGTGCAGGTTGGCGCGATCGTAGGGGACTCCATCCCCGGGTACGTGATCGGCGTTTTCCTGGTAACCATCCTGGCCATCCAGCTGGGCTTCTTCCCCGCCACCAGCACCATCGCTCCGGGGGTGGGCCCGGAGGCCTGGGTCTATTCCATGACGCTTCCGGTGATCGCGTTGCTGATCAACGGTGTGACCGGTGGTGCCCAGCAGATCCGCAGCGCCGTGATCAAGCAGCTCGAGCGTGACTACGTCCGGACGCTGCGCAGCCGCGGCATCGGGGAGCGCGAAATCCTCTTCAAGCACGTGCTTCGCAGCGCGGCACCTGCGGGCCTGACGGTGTTGAGCCTGCAACTGATCGGCATGCTGGGCGGCGTGGTCATCATCGAGCAGATCTTCGCCCTGCCAGGCATGGGTCCGCTGGCCGTCACTGCCACGACCCAAACCGATCTTCCCGTGGTCATGGGAGTGGTGATGTACACCGTGGTGGTGGTCATCGTCGTGAACCTCCTGGTGGACATCCTCAATGGTTGGCTCAACCCGAAAGTACGTGTCTCATGAGCGACTCCGTAGATTCAACAGCAGTATCGGCAGACTCCATGGGCCTCGCAGCGAAGCCCGGGGCCGGACAGAGCGGCACCGTGGTCCGTTCCACCGTGATGCGCCGGCTCCTGAAGAACCCCATGGGCATCGCCTCGTTGGCGATCCTGCTGACCATCACTGTTTTGGCCATCCTCGCACCCGTGATCGCGCCCTTCGAAGAGAACTTCGCCAACATCTCCAAGACCCTGGCCGCTCCGGACTCCGTCAACATCATGGGCACGGACAGTGCAGGCCGCGATACCTGGAGCCGCCTGCTCTTCGGCGCCCAGCTGACGTTGTTGTCCGCGCTTTTGTGTGCCGGTGTGGCGATCGCAATCGGACTCCCTGCGGGCCTGATCGCCGGGTACTACGCCGGCAAATTCGAGGCCGTCTCGAACTGGGTAGTCAGCATCCTCATGAGCCTGCCCGGCCTGATCGTCCTGCTGACCATCCGCGCAGCGTTCGGCCCGTCGGTATGGATCTCGATGATAGCTTTCGGCATCCTGATCAGCCCGTCCTACTTCCGGCTCACCCGTACCGCAGTGCAGTCGGTCAGGAACGAGCTTTACGTCGATGCCGCCCGTGTCTCCGGCCTTTCCGATCTCAGCATCATCGCCCGCCATATCTTCTCCGTGGTCCGGGCACCCATCATCATCCAAACCGCAGCAATTGCCGGTGTTGCCATCGCCATCCAGTCCGGGCTTGAGTTCCTTGGCTTGGGCGATCCCACCAAGGCAACCTGGGGCGTCATGCTCTCCGAGGGCTTCAAGAACGTCTACCTCACCCCGATGCTGCTCCTCTGGCCCGCGCTGGCCATGGCGCTGACCATCGGCGGCCTGGTCCTTCTGGGCAACGCCATCCGCGACGCCCTGGAAGACGGCGAAAAGATCAAGCACCGCAAGACCCGCGCTGTCGCTTCTGCTGGATCAAGCACGACGACGGACCCCGCCACGGCGCGACAGTCACGTAAGTCCGTGGCCGCCGTCGACGCCGGAACCGAACACCACCTGGTCAAGGTGACCAACCTCGGCGTCGGATACCCGCAGGCAGATGGTTCCGTCAAGAAGGTAGTGGACGACGTTTCCTT
>NZ_JABMCX010000387.1 GCF_013179505.1 Paenarthrobacter sp. CM16
GCAGCCGTAGTCAGGGCCGGCAGCATGAATTCCCACATCTCTTCAATCCTGGCCATGACATCCTCCCGCTTGGTGAGGACTTCGGAGACCATTTGAACCCCGGTGAAGGATGCGATCAAGTAGCGGGCAAACGCAGCGGAATCCAGGTCGGCGCGGACATCACCCTCATTCCGGGCTTGGGCCAGCAACTGCTCAACGGTGGTGATCCAGTCTTGGTAGGGCCCGGAAACGTCAGCTTGGAAGGCGGAGGCCTCGAATGTGAGCCGGATACCCCCTTGGACGATCGGCTCCTCCAATAGTTGCTGCCCGAACATCCTGCATAGTCCGATGATTTTTTCCAGAGCGGGGCTCTGGGAGGATGCGATGTCAGCGCCGGCTGCCTGTACCAAGGCGTGTTGCTCGTCGATGACTGCCAAGGCAAGTTCCCGCTTGGACGTGAAGTGAAAGTAGAGCGCGCCTTTGGTCACGCCCGCTCTCTTGGTGATGTCGGCAAGGCTCGCGTTTCCATAGCCGATCTCTGCAAAGACAAGGGCTGCGCCTTGGATGACTGCCAGCCGGGTGTCCTGCGCACGTTGCTGCATCGGCGGTGACTGACCTTTCCAGTGATGGCGTGGGACACGAGGATCCCCCGGGGATTCGCGCGCAAGACCCTGCGGGAACCTCCATAACGCTATCACCGGCCTTGTACCACTGAACTAATTAAACCGACTGTACGGTTTGGTTTCTAGAAGCTTCGAACTTAGACTTCTTGGGGGCGGGCTGGTCTACGGCACGCCCGACGGCAGCCCGTTTGGGGGGAGGCGCGGTGGATATGATCCAGCGCGCCTTGGCTGCCTGACACCATCTGAAGGCCGTTTCTTTCGAGTGACATAGTTCACGTCCGGGCGATTTCGCTTCTCGAAGGAATGTGGTTAGTATTGACGAGTTGCTTCGACGGGAAGAGAAAATCTTCTCCTGGGATTCAACAAATCCGGGGCTGTGGCGCAGCTGGTAGCGCACCTGCATGGCATGCAGGGGGTCAGGGGTTCGAGTCCCCTCAGCTCCACTTCGGAAAAAGACCCCGCTCATGGGAGCGGGGTCTTTTGCTTTTCCTTGATGCCGCGACCCTATTCAGGTGGTTTGGCGAATTCGGCGCCGCTGACGAACTCGACGCCCTGGAATGGCTGATCGCCAACCACTCGGGCGTTGTGCCCTGGCGGGATCGTGTAGGAGTCACCGGCGGAAATACTGATCCGGCCGCCGTCGTCGGTTTCGACGTCCAGCTTGCCCGAAACGCAGAATCCAACGTGGCTCAACTGGCAGGTATCGGTACCTACTACGGGTTTGATGCAGTCGGCCCAGGTCCAACCTGGTTCAAAGGTCATACGGCCGATTGTGTAATCTCCCACCGTAACGAGATCCAGGACGGTCTTGTCCGGACGGCGTGCTTCGTCGGGGGAGTTGTGGGACTTTACTTCGAGATTCGTGACAACATTGACACTCATGGCTTCTCGCAGGGGAGGGGGAGCCGGATAACGGATGGTCCCGGTGCCTGGCTCCATGGCCACCGCGACGCGTGCCTGCCGCCGCTCTGATGATTCACCAGCTGACGGGACAACCAGGTGTTTGCGTGCTGCACTCTCAGGTTCCTCCCAAGCACTGACAAAGTCGAGACAAAAACGCAACGAAAGTGAGAACCTTCATCGTGACGGCATTGGAACTGGATACTCTTTTCGGTTCGTTGAGCAGGTTCCCGGACGTCGTAGCGGACAACCTGCAGGCATACGACGCCACGGATCGGCTTCTCCTGGAAACAGCTGCCGGAATTGTTGGCGCGGGTACCAACGTAGTGGTCATTGGCGACCGCTACGGCGCCCTGACCCTGGGTGCCTTGACGGGACTCGGCGTCGGGCATGTCCGCGTCCACCAGGACCTGTTCACTGGAAGGCTGGCGTTGGAGCGCAACGCAGCCACAACAGGCCTGGAAAACCGTTTCACACAGCATGGCTTGGACGCAGAACTGCTGGACAATGCCGGGCTGATCCTCATTCAATTGCCCAAGTCGTTGGCCGAACTGGAGGAAATCGCGGACGCCGTAGCGCGCTTCGCCGCCCCGGAGGCAGTGGTGTTGGCCGGTGGCCGGGTCAAGCATATGTCTACCGGCATGAACTTGGTTCTGGAGAAGTACTTCTCCTCGGTACAACCCCAGCTTGGCCGGCAGAAGTCCAGGGTGATCATTGCCCGGACCCCCAAGGCTGCTCCGGACGAACCCCCCTTTCCCGTGGTGGAACCGGTGCCGGAACTGGGAATCACGGTGTGTGCCCATGGTGCCGTCTTCTCCGGCGCCCGCCTGGACATCGGGACGCGTTACCTGCTGACTTTCCTGGACAGAATGACGGCCGCCCGGCGCGTTGTGGATCTGGGATGCGGCACTGGAATCCTTGCCACCATGTATGCGCGGCGCCACAAGGAAGCCCTTGTGGTTGCAACGGACCAATCCGCGGCTGCTGTTGACTCGGCCCGGGGTACCGCTGAGGCCAATGGGGTGGGGGAGCGGGTGCTGGTCCTACACGATGATGCGATGTCCACGCTTGAGGCCGGTAGCGCTGACCTGATCCTGCTGAACCCGCCCTTCCACGTTGGAGCGAGCGTACATGCCGGCGCGGCGCTCAAAATGTTCGAGGCTGCCGCGCGGGTACTGGCGCCGGGCGGAGAGCTGTGGACCGTTTACAACAGTCATTTGCAGTACCGGGGGGCATTGGAACGGCTCATTGGGCCAACGTCGGAAGAAGGGCGCAATCCGAAGTTCACGGTGACGCGCAGCCTCAAATCGTGAGCCGCCGTCATCAAGGCACGGTCAGGGAGGCTGTCGCATACAATTCAGTGGCATTGTTATCAAGCCCTGACTCCGGCGCCAGCGTGTGCTCGTATCTGTGGAGCCGTGGGTACCGTACGATGCAGACACAGACTAAATTCGACGAAGTTTTTCCGAATGACGAGGGGCATCAGTGACTGAGATCCGGCAGCCGACACCGAGGCGCGGAACGAATCTACCCCGTATGGGGGACTTCAATCTGACCGTCATTCTGGAGGCGATCCGGCGGTCAGCGCAGGGACTCAGCCGTGTGGAGCTGGCACAGATTGTTGGGCTTTCCCCCCAAACCATTTCAAATATCTCCCGGCGCTTGCTGGACCAGCAGTTGATTGTTGAAGCCGGCAAGGAAGGATCGGGTCCGGGCAAACCGCGAACCATCCTGCGCTTGAATCCCGCCGGGATGTACGCCATTGGTGTCCATTTGGACCCCGCCGTTATCACTTTTGTTGTTCTTGACCTCTTGGGTGACGTGGTCCGGCATTCCCGGATGTCCACCCCGGGCGGTGACCCCGCCGGTGTGATCACCAGCATCGCGGAGCAAATCAAAGTGCTGGTCGAAGAGTCGGGAGTGGACGCGTCCAAGATCGCTGGTCTTGGCGTTGCTGTCCCCGGACCCATAGACCTCAATGAAGGCTCAGTGGTGGAGCCGCCTCTGTTGACGAGGTGGAACAGGGTGCGCATCCGTGAGGCCCTGAGCGAAGCCACGGGGCTGGAGACCC
>NZ_JABMCX010000388.1 GCF_013179505.1 Paenarthrobacter sp. CM16
CAACCGCTGCCACTTGATCCATGTTCCTGCTACCCCCGGTGAGCTCACGGCATGGTCGTCGGACCCGCCCCCTTATTCTTACCGTCCGCTCGCGTTCGACAAAGGCCAACTACCTCAAACTGACTAAAACTGTGGATAAACGCACCAAAAGACGCCAGCGGTGGCAAAATGGTGCCATGCCCCGATTCCTGACTCTGGCGGATGTCGCCGAACAACTCCAAATCAATTCACCGCAGGCTTATGCCTTGGTGCGTAGCGGGGAGTTGAAAGCCATTCAGGTCGGCGGACGCGGCCAATGGCGCATCGAGGAGACAATGCTGGAACAGTACATCCAGGAGCGTTACGCCGAAGCGAACCGCATGATTCAGGAAGCAAAAACCAAGGCGAACCAACCGGCTGCTGCTGAGTAACTACTGCCCTGCTGCTGAACATAGGGCTGCAACAGCACTGAACGGGAGTGTCATGACAGAGGCTACGTTGCCCGCTCGCCTCACTTCGCCGTCCCGGACCACAGCCAGATCGAAATGGTCCCGGCCGACCCTGTCTATGACGCCCGCGATCTTCATGCCGTTGCCGGACCGCGTGCTGAAATAAACAACAAGGGGGGACCGGTCCCTCGCAAGCGCCCTTAATGCTGAGGCGATCCCTGGCAGTTGCATGAGCGTCGATGCAGGCTTGAGGGCCAGCCTCCCCAAACCTTCGAAGCTGAGCACTGCCGCGAAAGGCACCAGCCACTGCCGCGGGCCCTCCGACAACACCAACCATTCGGCGCCTACACGCCCCACGAGGCCTTGAATGATGCTGCTGTCCACCAGAACGAGCTTGACCACAGAGCCGGCTGCGCCTCGGAGCCGATCCCCCAGAGCCACGCCGGCAAGCTCCACCCTGGAGCGCTCGGCGATCTCGGATTCCGCTTCCAGAGCACGTTCAGCAGAAAATTGTGCTTCCAAGTCGTCAAAGAGAGAGTCCCATCTCATGTTAGAAGACTAGGCTGCAACATGTAGGCACGGCGAATAAGGCGCCACCATGTATCCCGGATTGGACAGAAAGCCTCAGACGTGACCACAATGGGCCTAACGATGCCAAAACACATCAAACTGCATCAATCTAAGCTTGGGGGCTTTGATGGCAAGACAATTACGCAGCGACGCATGTCTCGCTGCAACGATCCTGGGCCTTGGGCTGCTGCTGGTTTTCGTTGGCGCCAAGCTCCTGGAGCAATGGCGGTCAGCGGGCCATCATCACCAGAGCTTTTCGTTTGAGAACCTGCTCGGTCTTCTAGCGACCGGTTCCGGCTTGGCATTGGTGGCGTGGTGGATCCTCTCGTTGCTGCTCGCCTTTTTAGCATCCCTGCTACACCTGGGCGGACGCAAAAGAGGGGCCAACGCCCTCGCCAAATTCAGCCCCGCCTTTATGCTGCGGCTCGCTGTAGCCATGGTGGGCTTGAATCTCTTGGGTGGCCCCATGGCGCAAGCAGCGCCTCCCACGCCCGACCCGGGTTGGGGAACCGCGATGGCGAATGTTGCGCCGTCTCCTCACCCGGCCTGGACCCCAACGTCCGTTGCGGGGCCTGCGCCGGCATCACCGAGGTCCATGGCCGAGACGCCGCCGGAAGCGCGCGACCCACGCTGGAAGCCGAAATCGCCTGCCACCGATCCCGGGCTTCTAAGCCGGCCATCGACCAGGCAAGAGAACTCTCCGAAGGAAAACGGCGTCGTCGTGAAGGTGGGAGACTCCCTTTGGTCTATTGCAGCAGCAAGGCTGGGGCCCCTTGCCACGGACGTAGATATCGCATTGATGTGGCCCAAGTGGTACGCCGCAAACCGCTCAGCCATCGGTGTGGATCCTTCAGCGTTGATCCCGGGCCAGATCCTGCGGCCACCCCTACCCGGCTAACAGTCCAGGGGTAGGCAACCCCCAATTATTTGGCCCACTCAGGGGCCGTATCTGCCACAAAAGCAGCAAGTTCAGCGTCATCCCAGCAGAAGCCACCAGAACAGGTCGTCCCCACGACCCCGTTCATGCAGTGAATGCCTGAGGTATGACCATGACCGTTGTCACCGCTAGCCGGCCCACCGGCCGACCAAGCACCCAACGAACTTTTGCGGGCCACGGTTCGAGCAGTAGGGACATCGACGTTCGGTTGGTTGCCCGCAGTATTGCGCAAGCAGCGCTGGAGGTCCTGGCCGGCACACGCGCCATCAGCCAGCTCTCCCGTTCCTTGGACCCTGACTGCTACACATCACTGCAACACAGGGCAGCACTCACCCGCAAGCACGCCGCAAGGGTCCGTGGAAACCAGCATCCACACAGCAGCCCCATGGTTCGCTCTGTTAGAACCTGCTCTATTTCCGACGACATTTGTGAGGCAAGCATTGTTGTCGCGGAAGAACAACGATGCCGCGCGGTGGCCATGAGGTTGGAGCGCCTGGATGGCGTCTGGAAGGTTACGGCATTGGAGATCGGATAGCCCGAACCCACCAATCGCAGGCAAACGCCCAGAGGGCAGCAAAAAGGGCGAACCCCGGAGCTTAAATCCGGGGTTCGCCCTTTTGACTGAACACTGTCAGTACTTGGCCCGCCAGCCGATCAGGCTATAGACCTGACGGGAAGTACTGAATCAGCGGCGCTTCTTCTTTGCCGGCTTTCGCTGTTCTTGGCCTGCAGCCTTGGCCGGGTTGCCGGACCGACCGGAAGCACGGCCCTCAATACGCGTTTGGGTTGCACCATCTTCGCCTGGAGCGGTGTACTGCAACTGCGCCGGCTTCTCCGGTGCCTGCAGACCCGCAGCCCGGATCTGCGGTTCATGATGTTCAGTGTGCGTGCCCTCGGGGGTGTCGTCCGTAACCACTACATCTTCGGCGGGTGTGACCTCAACCTCAAGGTTGTACAGGAATCCGATGCTCTCCTCGCGGATGGCTTCCATCATCGACTGGAACATCACGAAGCCTTCACGCTGGTACTCCACCAGGGGATCGCGCTGAGCCATCGCCCGAAGACCGATGCCTTCCTTGAGGTAGTCCATCTCGTAGAGATGTTCCTGCCACTTACGCCCAAGGACGGAGAGGACAACACGGCGCTCGAGCTCGCGCATGCTCTCAGAGCCGATAGCCTCTTCGCGGGCTTGATAGACAAGTCTGGCATCCGAGAGGATCTCATCCTTCAGGAAGTCAGCGGTGACCCTGGACCTGCCACCTGCTTCCTCGATGATCTCGTCAGCGGTAACAGTTGCGGGATAGAGGGTCTTCAGGTTGGTCCACAGTTGGTTGAAGTCCCAATCGTCACCAGTTCCCTCAGCAGTGGCCGCGTCGATGAGTGCATTGATGGTGTCTTCCAGGAAGTACTGGACCTTTTCGTGAAGGTCATCACCTTCAAGAATCCGGCGACGGTCCCCGTAGATAGCTTCGCGTTGGCGGTTAAGGACGTCATCGTACTTGAGGACGTTCTTTCGCTGCTCGGCGTTGCGGCCCTCCACTTGGCCCTGGGCCGATGCGATGGCGCGCGAGACGAGCTTGGATTCAAGGGCAACGTCGTCCGGTACGGAGCTGTTCATGAGGCGTTCGG
>NZ_JABMCX010000389.1 GCF_013179505.1 Paenarthrobacter sp. CM16
TGGCGGTCGAAGGTCCTGGGCGTGGAGGCGATCGTGAAGTTCGCTACCGCGGATCCCGACGGGGTGAACCTCAGCTCGGGGTCAGATGTCAGGTTTCCGATGACGGTAATGGTGGTTTCGCCGGCCATGATGGTTCCTTTTCCTCGTGTGCTGTTGGTGTTCTCGGTCTGTGTGCTGGTTTCGTTCTGAGGTTCGGTCCCACCCGGTTCATCGTGGGTGAGGTCGTTGGGTTGGTGCTGGTCTGCGGTGTGTTCGTCCCAGAGACCGCCCTCCCCTATCGGGGCCCTGCTGATCGCGGCAAGGTAGCGGTCATCCTCGACACTGAGGGGGATGCCGTAGTAGCCGGCGAAAGGTTCCTCCTTGGCGTCGGGGTAGATCCTGCCGCTGGGGTTGGTCTCCCGGAACAAGTCCACGTCCAGCGGGACCCGTGGGCTGATCTTGAACCCATCTACAGGGTGCGGGGTGGTCACTGTCCTCACCCTGCTTGGTGGTTGATGCCGTCATCGCTCTGGGCGAGTTCGGCGTTGCGGACGCTCAGCCGGGCGGTGAGCTGCTCTTCAAGGAGATCGCGGTTGCTGACCTCGTACCTGCTTTCGTTTTCCTCGTCGTAGAAGACGGTTGAGGCGCTGTAGAAGCGTCCCTCGGCCGGAGTTGCCGGGGAGTTCAGGAACGCAAGCCCGTACGCGGCAGCCTGGACTTCGGGATCGGTGCGAAGTTCTGCGGGAACACCCTGTTCGTCCAGGATCAGTGTGATGGTCTCGGCGGTGATGGGTGTGGCGTTCATGATGCCTCCTGGTGGCTTGCGGTGGTGTGGGTCATGGCGGCCTGGACGAGCTTGTCGCGGCGTAACCCGGACCAGTGGTCCTGGTCATCGGAGTTGTTCACGATGACGGGTGCCTGGGAGTAGCCGAGCTCTTGGGTGATGTATTCCAGCGCTGCCGGCACTTCGGTGATGTCCACGGGCGTGTAAGTGATGCCTTTGGAGTCGAAGTACTCCATGGTGCGGTCGCAGTTCGGGCAACCGGGCTTGGTGTAAACCGTGTAATCGGTGATTGAGGAAGTCATTTTCAGTCCTGGGTTTCGTATCAGTTTGGTTAGGTTCGTCTGGCTGACTTGCTACTACTATTCTAGCGTTTATCCACTCGGATTTAAAGGGTTTTGCCCTTATTTCTAGGGATTTTTACTCAGTCTTTGGTAGTGATTTTTCTGGTGATTATCGCGCGCGGCGTGTTGTGGAAGATCGCGGGTAGTAGTCCGACGTGACTCCCCCGGCTTCTTTAGCAGCTGCCCTGGGCGGCTGGTTCTTATGCCTGCATCAGGTGATGTCGCGTGCCCCCATGTGTCGTCCAGGCTGAAAGAAAATTTCCTCAACGCGTGGCCGGTCGGCAGCGGGTGTCTTGAACCATGGGAGACGTTGCCGGTCGTTCTGCTCTGGCAGCTAACTGCTCCGTGGTGGCGCGGGCTGGGCCGCTAGTCGGGTTAAAGGGTGAAGGGCCGGCACTGTAAGTGCCGGCCCTTCCTATTTTCCCTCTGCAAAAGGAAATCTGTGGTTCAGTCTACAAGACTGAAGTCTTGCCCGTCAGGGCGTGGTCCGGCGCTGTGTTGCCCGGTGCCGGCGCAGGAGAAGGTAAGTGCCCAGGGCAAGGAGGGCTCCGATCGCTGCGCCGATGATCAAGCCGGTGATGCTGCCCATGTGCTCCAGGACCTCATTCAGGCCAGGAAACAGCTCGGCAAGAGAGATCCCCGGGGGCGTCTGCGTGGTCATCGCGACTCCTGTCTGTGCTGCCATAGGCTGAGCCTAACGGTGGCCTCTGACAAAGATTTCTTAACTAATAGTGAAGAAGTTCTAGTGAATGTGACGGCGCGGCACTTTGTTTGTGTGTGCCTGGTGGCGCTGAACGGCGGTCCGCCGCTGGTGATTGGCTGCTGTGGTTCGCCCTGGGCGGCGGACCGCCCGACGTTTGGGAGGTTCCCGGCCCTGCTCGTGGTGAGTGGCCGGGGGCCTTGCCGGGCGGTGGGGGTTCCGCCCGGCAAGGGGTCTAGGCGGCTTCGGGTTCGTCTGCGCTTTCGGTGGTTTCCTCGGTTTCTGTCTTGGGGTCGGTGAGGATGATCTTTTCAACGTCGCTGGCCTCGTATCCCCATGCCGTGAGCTGGGTGAGGTAGTAGCGGGTGTCGCTTCCTCGAGTCCGCCAGCTCGTGCGATCGATGTTTGCCTCGTACGCGGTGATCATCATGGCGAGGGTGACCGTTTCGGGTTTGGTGGTGGGCTTGTCCACGTAGGCTGTGAACTCGCCGTACCCGGTGCCGGTGCCCAGCAGTTCCGCCGTGAGTTCGGTCTTGTTCAAGGCCTTGGTCAGGATGTAGCTGGCGTGGGCAATGGTGTGGGCGATGAACTTCTGGGAGTTCTTTGGCAGGGCCTTGCGTGCCAGCAGGGTTTTGACGAACTCCCTGCGTACCACCTCGGCCGAATCCATGGCTTTGTTGTTTTCGATGACCTCCCGGCGTGCGGCTTTTTCCTCGTCGGTCATCCCTCCTGCCGGGGCTTTGCCGTCCTTCCGCAGCCCGCGTGCCTTCCAGTCAGCCACGGCGAACCTCGTCATCAAACCGCTGTAACCGATGCCGATGTAAACCGCGTCGGCGTCCGTCTCGCTGAGGCGTTCGCCCTCGGGGGTGGTCAGTGCGGAGATCAGGGCGGCGGGTCCCTTGTAGTCGTAGTAACCGGGATCCTGTTCCAACACGGTGAGACCTTTAGCGGCTGCCTCGGCGCAGGCTTCGGCGAGCAGGGCGTTGTTCCTGCGCTCGTCCCGGAGCCGCTGCGCCCGGTGGGCGAAGTTCCCGGGGTTCTCAGTGGCGAGGCGTTCGAGCGTGGCCACTGCGTCGGCATCGTCCGCGAATTCCTCGATCACGGCGGACTGCTCCAGCGTCAGGCCTTGGTCCAGTGCCTGGGCTGCGGTGGCGTTCGCTTTGACCTTCAGCGCGGTTTCCACCACGGCTTTCTTGGCTCCCATCTTCCGGGCGATGACGTTGGCGCTCACGCCCAGCAGTGCCATTTGGTGGAAGGCTTCGGCGCGGTCGCTGTCGGCGAGTGCGCTGCGGTGGTCGTTCTCAACTACCTGCGTGGCGAGTCGTTCCGCTTCCTCGGGGCTGGCCCCGACGAGCACAGGAATGGTCGCCGCTCCTGCCTCCACGGCTCCAAGGGTACGGCGCTGCCCCATCAGAACGTGCACGGTTCCGTCCTCGGTCCGGTGGGCGACGACAGGCACCAGCACGCCATGTTCCTTGATGCTGGCCACGAACTCCTTGGTGAGTCCGGCATCCTTGCGGACGTTGGTGTCCACCGTGAGGGTGGTGGGGTCAAGCAGTTCGAGCGTGGGTGCTGCGTTCATTGGTTTTGTGTCCTTTGCAGAGGATTGGTGAGGGAGCGGTGTGACCCGGCCAGCTACTTTCTTTCCTCCCCCGTTGTTTTTTGGCTGCTGGCGAAGCTTGCGGAGCTGTGGCCGACGGAGGCCTGTC
>NZ_JABMCX010000039.1 GCF_013179505.1 Paenarthrobacter sp. CM16
CCTCATTGTCCCCTTCCCGGAGGGTGGTCCGATCCCGGACTACCGCGGCGTCATCGCCGCACCGTGGCCCAACAGGATCGCAGACGGGACCTACAGCTTCGACGACGTGAAGCACCGGCTTCCGGTCAATGAACCCGAACGCGCAACTGCCTTGCACGGGCTCGCCTTTCCGCTGGATTGGACCCTGAAGGAGTCCGACGCCGACTCACTCACCTTGACGTGCATGGTGGGTCCGACTACGGGTTACCCCTTCGTGCTGGAACTTTCAGCCCGGTTCGCCTTGGACGAGACGGGGCTTCACACCTCTGTCACGGCCCGCAACGCTGCCGACGTCGCCGCCCCCTACGGCGTGTGCCCGCACCCCTACCTGGTGGCCGGCACTTCGCCGCTGGATGAGTGGGTTCTGGAGTTTTCAGCCGACTCGTTCCTGGAAGTCACACCTGACAGGCTCCTGCCCGTGGGTGTTGTTCCCGTGGAAGGTCACGAGTTCGACTTCCGTTCAGCGCGCATCATCGGCAGCACCGAGATCGACCACGCCTTTACGGGAATAACGTTCGACGGCGGGCTGGCGCGGCTGTCGCTGCGGGACCCGGCGGGCACCGGCGTCGGGATGTCCTGGGACGAAAGCTGCCCTTGGCTTCAGATCCACACGGCTGACAAGCCGGCACCCCTGCCCAACCGCCTGGGCCTGGCCGTGGAACCCATGACGTGCCCACCGGATGCCTTCAACAGCGGGATGGACTTGATCCGGCTGGAACCGGGCGCGGAGCACACCGCGTCCTGGAGCATCTACGCCCTGTAGCCACCCAACTAGGTAACAGCAAACGTCGCTATGGGCATCCATTGGGACATCTGCTGTTACCTAGTTGGGTTGGGTCGTCATGAAAGCTGCCACGACTCCACTCCATTCATGAGGAGAGTTCTTCACCTCGATGTATGAGAAGTTGAAGTTATGGGGAATGGCGTGCAGACCGGATTCAGGAAACTCATTGGCGTGGCAGTTGTGGGCATGCTGGCGCTGAGTTCGTGCAGCACCGTGCCACATGACTCTGAAGCAGGACAGGCTCGTGCAGAAGCCCGGGAAGCCTTGGAAGCGGTGCCCGGAATCACCGTCACCGGCTTTTCCGGAGGGGACAAACCAAACGTCAAAGGCAACACCGGCTACGCAGTGGAGTTTGAGATCGAGCCCGGCTACAGCGTCGAACGCGGCGACCTTCTCATTGACTACGTTGTCCGCCTCATTTGGTCGATCGGAGAGGGATATATGCCCACCGAGGAACTACGCCTGGTAGTTACCACTGCCGAATGGGAACCCCATTTCGATCTGGTTGCGGCAATGGAAGCTGCCCACTTGACCGCCAAGGCAACCCAGATCGGTGATCGGAATACGGTGCTCATTCCCGTGGATATCGACGACCCGGACGGTGAACGGAACCTGTCCCGGATCGCCACGAACGGGCGGTGGCCGATCGAAGCCCCCGCGACGCTTCCGCTGGATGCAACAGTCAAGCGAGGCTAGGCCTGTGCCCAACAAGCGTCGCCGGACAAAGGCCGGCGCCGCCGCCTTCCTCGGCCCCGCGCCAAGCACACCGCCTCCTGGAGCATCTACGCCCTGCAGTCGCCCAACTAGGTAACAGCAAACGTCGCTATGGGCATCCATTGGGACTGTGGAGTCTCATGACTTAATAGACAGTTCTGTCTCATGACTTCGTAGACACTCTGTCTCAGGACATCGTGGACAGCTCGTGGGCGGGTTTGCTGCTGTTCATGAGTAAATCCCAGCCGGACATCAGGATCCGGCATGCTGTGGCAACGTGGTCCGAGGATTCGCCCAGGGGCGCGGTCTCAGCGTTCTGCAGGAAGCACAACGTTTCCCGGGCCTGGTTCTACCGGGTCCGGGCGGCGGCAGCTGAGGTGGGGCCGGTGAAGGCGTTGGAGAAGAAGTCCACGCTTCCGAGGACGACGCCGACCAGCACGGCACCGGCCATGATCGAGCTACTGCTGGGCACCAGGGAGGAACTACACGAGAGCGGGCTCGATCACGGCCCACTCCCGGTTATCGCGAAGCTCTCCAGACAGGGCTTCAAACCGCCCTCCCGCGCCACCGTGGCCAGGATATTTGTTCGGGCGGGGGTGGTAGTGCCCGAACCTCGGAAGAAACCACGAAGCGCTTACAAAAGGTTCGTCTATCCCCAGCCGAACGCGTGCTGGCAGATCGATTCGACCCAATGGCAACTCGCTGACGAATCCCACCCGCCGCGGCCGCACGGGGGCGCTCGTGGAGTTCCTCAAGGCCAGGGGCGTGGAGCCGATCACGGGCAAACCCTACAAACCAACCACTCAGGGCAAGAACGAACGCTTCCATCAGACACTGCACCGATACCTGCACCGGCAACCACCTGCATCCTCAATGGCCGCCCTGCAACTCCAGGTTGACGCGTTCGATCTCTACTACAACAGCGAACGGGAACACCAGGCACTCTCACCGGCAATGACACCCCAGGAAGCATGGAACGCGACCCCCAAGACACCCCCGCCAGCGACCCCACGAGAGCCCACACCCGGACCTGAACGGCGAACCACGCAACGAACAGTGAACCGAAACGGATGCGCGACGATCCTGGGAACCCATTTCAAACTGGGCAAAGAACACATCGGCGCCACCGTGCACATCCTCCACGACGAAAGCACCATCGTCTTCTTCGACGCCCGCGGCACCGAGATCATCACGCACTCACTGCCGCCCCGAGGCACACCCTACGTCGGCAACGGCAAACCCACAGGAGTCGAAGCCGACCCACGAGGCACCCGCAAGAAACGGACGAACTACCCACCCCTCAAAAACCGACAAACAAAGCCCCAAGCCGAAGTGTCCACACAGTCATGAGACACCAACTGTCTACGAAGTCATGAGACATGAAGTGTCTACAAGGTCATGAGACATGAAGTGTCTACAAGGTCATGAGACATGAAGTGTCTACAAGGTCATGAGACATGACAGGCATCCATTGGGACATGTGCTGTTACTCAGTTGGGTGCGGACTTAGTTGGGTGCGCCGGCAGTGCTTTGGCGGACCACCAGTTCAGGCGTGAACACCACTGCCCGGTGCTTGGTTCCGCCGCTCTCCTGTTCTTCCGCGAGCAGCTCGATCGCCGTGCGGCCCAGGGCCTCGGTGGGCTGGCGGATGGAAGAGAGCGGAACCACTGCGGAGATGGCGAAATCGATGTCGTCATAGCCGATGAGCGCGATGTCCTCCGGGATCCGGACCGTCCGCAACATGGTCAGCGACTGCATGACGCCCAGCGCCAGGAGGTCGTTGGAGCAGAAGACGGCTTCAGGCCGGAGCTCCGGGGCGCGTTCCACCAGGCTGTTACCCACCTGCCTGCCGGCCAGAACGGTCTGGCCAGCAGAATCCAGGACTTCAACACTGGCCCCGGATACCTCTGCCACAGCACGCTGCGCACCCTTGAGTCGGCTCGCCACCTGGCGGATGGACGGCGTACCAACAAAGGCCAGACGACGGCGACCCAGGTCCAGCAGGTGCTTGGCGGCAAGATAACCGCCCTCCTGGTCATCCACGGAGACCGAGCTGCAGCGTTCGGTGTCTGCAAGTTCGTCCACCAGGACCGTGGGCACGCCCCTTTCGCGCAAAGTATCGATCCGCTCCGCCACGTCCCCTACCGGAGAGATGAGCAGCCCTTGGACGCGTTGCTCCTGGAAAAGATCCATATAGTGCGCTTCGCGGGAGGAATCCTGCCCGCTGTCGCCTACCAGCACCACGCTTCCGAGTGCGGTGGCGGCGTCCTCTGCGGCGCGGGCCACCGAGGAGAAGAAGGGGTTCCCGACGTCAAGGACAATCAGCCCGATGGTCCGGCTTTGGCCGGCCCGGAGCTGTCGGGCGGCATCATTGCGGACAAACCCGAGTTCAGCAATGGACTTCAGGACGCGTTCCTTGGTCCTCTGAGAAACCCTGTCCGGATAGTTCAGCACATTGGAAACAGTTCCCACTGCTACTTGGGCATGGGTGGCAACGTCTTTGATGCTGGCTGTCTGGGACATGCTTTCCGATCTCCGCTGGCTGACGTCAATGTGCTGGAAACGCCTTGACACCCTCCCGTTTACGAGGGTAATTTGAATCGTAACAAATGAAACGATTCAAAGACGAGTGACCCTGGAGAAACACACATGAGGGTTTGTTTCCGCTCCTCAGTCCAACCGGAACTGATGGCCGAGTACAAGCAACGCCATGCCGCCGTATGGCCGGAGATGCTGTCAGCACTGAAAAACGCAGGATGGAACAACTACTCACTGTTCCTCGCTCCTGACGGCCAATTGATCGGCTACCTGGAGTGCGAAGACTACGAGGCCGCTCAAGCCCGCATGGCCTTAACTGAGGTCAATGCCCGCTGGCAGGCCGAAATGGCCACCCTTTTTGCGAACAGCGACCTCCCTCCGGACCAGGGCTTCGAGATCGTGGAAGAAGTTTTCAACCTCGAAGACCAGCTTGCCGCTGCGGGCCGCGTCACAGACGCCGCCGGCACCGCACACATAGACAAAGACCCAGCCCACGAATACCCAAAGGAACAAGCATGAACACCACAGAATCGGCCCTGGGCCGTCTAGGGGAACTGGCCATCGAAGTGCCGTCCTGGGCCTACGGAAATTCCGGGACCCGATTCAAGGTCTTCGGCACTCCGGGTACTCCGCGCACCGTCCAGGAAAAAATTGCCGACGCCGCCAAGGTCCACGAACTCACCGGGCTGGCCCCCACCGTGGCCCTGCACATTCCGTGGGACAAGGTGGATGACTACGCAGCCCTCCGCGAGTACGCCGCAGGACTGGGCGTGGGACTGGGCACCATCAACTCCAACACCTTCCAGGATGACGAGTACAAGTTCGGCTCCCTCACCTCGTCCAACGAGTCCGTGCGGCGCCGCGCAATCGACCACCACTTGGAGTGCATTGAGATCATGCACGCCACCGGTTCCAAGGACCTGAAGATCTGGCTGGCTGACGGCACCAACTACCCCGGCCAGGACGATATCCGCGGCCGCCAGGACCGCTTGGCTGAGTCCCTCCAGGAGATCTACGCCGGCCTCGGCGATGAGCAGCGCCTGGTCCTGGAGTACAAGTTCTTCGAGCCCGCTTTCTATCACACCGACGTTCCGGACTGGGGCACTTCCTACGCCCAGACCCTGGCCCTGGGCGAGAAGGCGTTCGTCTGCCTGGACACCGGCCACCACGCACCGGGTACCAACATCGAGTTCATCGTGATGCAGCTCCTGCGCCTCGGCAAGCTGGGTTCCTTCGACTTCAACTCCCGCTTCTACGCCGACGATGACCTTATTGTTGGCGCTGCTGATCCGTTCCAGCTGTTCCGCATCATGCACGAGGTCATCCGCGGCGGCGGTTTCGGCAAGGATTCAGGCGTCGCCCTGATGCTGGACCAGTGCCACAACCTGGAAGAGAAGATCCCCGGGCAGATCCGCTCGGTCCTGAACGTCCAGGAAATGACCGCCCGTGCGCTCCTGGTGGACACTGCAGCACTGTCCGAAGCCCAGCGTGCCGGCGATGTCCTGGCCGCCAACGGCATCTTCAACGATGCCTTCTACACCGATGTCCGCCCGGTCCTGGCCGAGTGGCGCGAATCCCGCGGCCTCCCCGCCGATCCCATGGCCGCATACAAGGCCAGCGGATACCAGAAGAAGATCAACGAGGACCGCGCTGGCGGCCAGCAAGCCGGATGGGGCGCATAAGCATGACAACGCAGAACAAGACAAACACAGTTGAAGAGCTGATTTCCCGTTCCAACCGCCTCGGCGCGGACAAGCGGAACACCAACTTCGCCGGCGGCAACACCTCCGCCAAAGGCACCGACAAGGATCCTGTCACGGGCCAGGACGTCGAGCTGCTCTGGGTCAAGGGTTCCGGCGGCGACCTTGGCACCCTGAAAGCCGGGAACCTGGCAGTACTCCGGCTGGACCGGCTGCAGGCACTGAAGTCCGTTTACCCCGGCGTCGAGCGTGAAGACGAAATGGTGGCCGCGTTCGATTACTGCCTCCACGGCAAGGGCGGCGCTGCGCCGTCGATCGACACCGCCATGCATGGCTTGGTGGATGCCGCGCACGTTGACCACCTGCACCCGGACTCGGGCATCGCCATTGCGACGGCGGTGGACGGCGAGGCGCTGACCTCCAAGGTGTTCGGCGACAAGGTGGTGTGGGTTCCGTGGCGTCGTCCCGGTTTCCAGTTGGGCCTGGACATTGCTGCCATCAAGGAAGCCAACCCGCAGGCCATCGGCACCATCCTGGGCGGCCACGGCATCACCGCCTGGGGTGCCACCAGCGAAGAGGCCGAAGCCAACTCGCTCTGGATCATCGACGCGGCCGAGAACTACATCAAGGACAACGGCAAGGCCGAGCCCTTCGGTGCCAAGCTCCCCGGCTACAGCGCCCTTCCCGAGGCCGAGCGCAAAGCCAAGGCAGCGGCCCTCGCGCCAGTGATCCGCGGCCTGGCCTCCACGGACAGGCCGCAGCTGGGGCACTTCAGTGATGACGGCGTCGTGCTTGAATTCCTTGAATCCGCGGAGCACCCGCGCCTGGGCGCCCTGGGAACCTCCTGCCCGGACCACTTCCTGCGCACCAAGGTCAAGCCTCTGGTCCTGGACCTTCCCGCGGATGCCTCGATTGAAGACTCCGTGGCCCGGCTGAAAGAGCTGCACGCCGCGTACCGCGAGGACTACCAGGCCTACTACGACCGCCACGCCGACGCCGATTCACCCGCCTTGCGCGGCGCTGACCCGGCGATCGTACTGGTCCCCGGCGTTGGCATGTTCTCCTTCGGCAAGGACAAGCAGACCGCACGCGTGGCCGGTGAGTTCTACATCAACGCCATCAACGTGATGCGCGGCGCAGAGGCCATCTCCACCTACGCCCCCATCGAGGAATCCGAGAAGTTCCGCATCGAGTACTGGGCCTTGGAAGAAGCCAAGCTCGCCCGCATGCCCAAGCCCAAGTCGCACGCCACACGCATCGCACTGGTGACCGGAGCGGCGTCGGGCATTGGCAAGGCGATCGCCACCCGCTTGGCGTCCGACGGCGCGTGCGTAGTCATTGCCGACCTCAACCTCGAGAACGCGCAAAAGGTAGCCGAGGAACTGGGCGGTTCCGACGTCGCCATCGGCGTCCAGGCTGACGTGACTGACGAAGCCCAGATCGCAGCCGCGATCCAGGAGGCCGTGCTCGCATTCGGCGGCTTGGATCTGGTGGTCAACAACGCCGGCCTGTCCATCTCCAAACCATTGCTGGAGACCACGGAGAAGGACTGGGACCTCCAGCACAACGTCATGGCCAAGGGCTCGTTCCTGGTGTCCAAGGCCGCTGCCAAGGTCATGATCGATCAGGGCCTGGGCGGAGACATCATCTACATCTCCTCCAAGAACTCCGTGTTCGCCGGCCCCAACAACATCGCCTACTCCGCCACCAAGGCTGACCAAGCCCACCAGGTACGCCTGCTCGCCGCCGAACTGGGCGAGCACGGCGTCCGCGTCAACGGCATCAACCCCGACGGCGTGGTCCGCGGCTCCGGCATCTTCGCCGGCGGCTGGGGCGCCAAACGGGCAGCCGTGTACGGCGTGGACGAGCAGGAACTGGGCAAGTACTACGCCCAGCGCACGCTCCTCAAGCGCGAAGTCCTCCCGGAGCACGTGGCCAACGCCGCGTCCGTGCTCACCAGCAACGAACTGTCCCACACCACCGGCCTCCACATCCCCGTGGACGCCGGCGTTGCGGCAGCATTCCTCCGCTAGGACCGTCGGTGAACAACGGAACCACCGCGAGCACCGCCCCGGCACACGCCGGGGCGGTGTCCGCCGCCGTCGACAACAACGCAGTGTTCGCCGCCATCGACATCGGCGCATCCTCCGGCCGAGTCATGCTGGGCCGCGTCTCCCCTGAGTCCGGGGTGTCGCTCGAGACAATTCACCGCTTCCCCAACGGGGTGGTGGAGCTCGACGGCGGCCTCCGCTGGGACTTCAACGCCCTGTTCGCCGAGGTACTCAAGGGCTTGGCGGCTGCCGCTGCCACGGCGGCCACGAACGGCGAGAGCATCGTCAGTATCGGCATCGATACCTGGGCCGTTGATTATGGGCTGGTGAACGCCGCCGGGGAACTGACGGCACAACCGTATAGCTACCGGGACGAGCGCAGCCGGGCCACGGTGGAACGGGTGCACGCGGCGATCCCTCCGGAGAAGCTGTATTCCACTACGGGTTTGCAGTTCCTGCAGTTCAACACGGTGTACCAACTCGCCGCGGAACCACACCTTGACGGCGTTCAGGCCCTCCTTATCCCGGACCTCATCGCCTTCCTGCTGACCGGTGAGCGCCGGACTGAAGCCACCAACGCCTCCACCACAGGTTTGTTTGACGCTGTAGCCGGTGAGTGGGCCACGGAGTTCCTGGATGCCCTCGCCCTGCCCCGGAACATCTTCCCGCCGCTCATCCAGCCCGGTGAAACCGTAGGCAGGCTCCTGCCGGGAATCCTGGAGCAAACGGGTTTGCCCGCAGCCACCACCGTGGTTGCTGTGGGGTCCCACGACACTGCGTCGGCCGTCGCGGCGGTCCCTGCAGAGCTTGAAGATTTCGCGTACATCTCCTCCGGAACCTGGTCATTGGTGGGTGTGGAGTTGGACCGGCCCGTCCTCACGGAAGCCAGCCGTCAGGCCAACTTCACCAACGAACGAGGCGTTGACGGCACCATCCGCTACCTCCGCAATGTGGGTGGCTTGTGGTTGCTCAGCGAATGCCAGCGCGCGTGGGCCGCGGAAGGCTATACCCAAGCGCTCCCGGCCCTGCTGGACTCGGCGGCAGCGCTTCCTGCCGGTGGCCCGCAGATCAATGCCGATGATCCTGCTTTCACTGCTCCGGACAACATGCCAGATCGCATCCGGGCAGCCGTGCGCAACACCGGTGCCGTACTCCCGGACCGGCCTGCCGCCGTCGTGCGTTGCATCATGGACAGCCTCGCGGCCGGGTACGCCCGGACCTTGGCTGATGCCGAACGGCTCACCGGCCGCGCCACCAGCGTGGTGCACATTGTGGGGGGCGGTTCGCAGAACCGGCTCCTGTGCCAGCTCACGGCTGACGCCACCGGCAAGCCCGTGATCGCGGGGCCCGTTGAGGGAACGGCGCAAGGCAATGTCCTGGTCCAGGCCCGCGCCGCCGGGGTGGTGACCGGCGGGCTGGCGGAGCTGCGTGAACTGGTGGCGGCCGGGACCAGCCTGGAACGCTACGAGTTTAGCCGTGCACGCGTTGGGCTGTGAGGGGTGGCCAACCAGTAGAACCAACCTTCTATCGCAATCAAGGCAAAATGTAACCGAACGGTGTCATACTGTCCTTATGGACATGAGCACCAAGGCTATCGGCCAAGCCATTCGCGAGCGACGGAAAGACCGTGGCTACACTCAGCAAGCCTTGGCCAACGCCATTGGGGCTTCCCGAAAGTTCGTGGTGGATCTGGAATCAGGCAAGAACGGAGCAGCTTTTGGGCTGGCCCTCGAGGCAATGCGGGTCCTTGGCCTGGAAATAACTCCTAACGATTCGGAGGACCGTGAATTCATGGGAGACTTCGCGCGCACTCTCGCCGAGGGTGACTACCACTACGCCATTCGACTACTGGGCGAATACACTAACTCTTCGCTCGTCGCGGGCCGGGCACTCATGCCGACCGCCCCGTCCTTCGACGACGACGCCTACCGGGCTGCGCTTGGCGCGGTTACTCGATGGGTTTCAGCCAAAACCAACTCCCCCGTCCCAAAGTGGGCAATGAACGCCAAGGCGTCATCGCAACCTGTCTTCCTGGCCGAGAAAATTCATCCGGTCAGCGACAGGATGAAGGATCTCATCCGTCGTGAAACTCCTACTGAGATCGCTGCCATGAACGTTTGGATCCGTGAGAGAGATTTGGCCACGATTTGACGGTGTTCGAGTTCCGGCGTGACGACGTAGTTGAACTGCTTCGCGAAGTGGAAGCCCGACTGGAAGCACGCGGGATCACCTTGAATATCCACATAGTGGGTGGCGCCGCGCTCCTGCTCCATGGCATCTTGGACCGCGCGACCGGCGATATTGACGCGCGGTACTCCCCCCGGGAGGCTGTGGATGAAGTGGCCGCTGCCATGGAACAGGAGTTCGATTTGCCCCCGAAGTGGCTGAACAGCAATGCTGCGGCCTTCCTCCCTGAAGAAGCGCAGTGGATCGCCGGCCCGGAAGGGACCTCCTCAGCCGTAAAGCTCGCAGACCTGCCCACCCTGGCAGCAATGAAGGTTGCTGCGGAGCGGGCCAAAGATATTGAGGACCTTGGCCATATAGTGCTCGCACTGGGGATTGAAAGCGCTGATGAACTGGTACAACTCGCTTTCGGCAAGTACGGCGAGCACTCAGTGGCCCTCAGCGCACCGGCGGACAATTACGAAATCGTGGCTGAAGAAGCGATGGCTGCCGCCAAGGCCTTGCGAGGGCGTTAGCCTGAACGCGAACGTCTGGTACGTCACAGCGCCGGATGAGGGTGCCGCGCTAAACTGATGGCATTATGATCCGCACAATGTTCAAGTCCAAGATCCACCGCGCAACGGTCACCCATGCCGACCTCCATTACGTCGGTTCCGTCACCGTAGACCTGGACCTCCTGGATGCGGCCGACATCCTCCCCGGTGAACTCGTCTCCATTGTTGACGTCACCAACGGCGCCCGCCTGGAAACGTACACCATCGCCGGCGAGCGCGGTTCCGGCGTCATCGGCATCAACGGTGCCGCCGCCCACATGGTCCACGTTGGGGACACGGTCATCCTCATCACCTACGCGGAAATGACCACGGAGGAAGCCAGGGCCTACGAGCCCAAAGTGGTCCACGTGGGCAAGGACAACAAGATCCTGCAGCTCGGCAATGACCCGGCGGAGGGCCACACTCCCGGGCTCATGCGTCCGCCGCACGCGCTCAGCAACGCGGCGCACCTCAGCTAAGGCTCCACAACAGGCTCCACAAACAGCGTTCGACGTCGGCACTCGGGTGAGTGCCGACGTCGAACTTTTGGGGCTGCTTTAGCCCACGGGAGTAGCAGCTTGCAGGGGTGACCGCGCGTCACTGGCGAGCGCGGATGCTGCTTCGCGGGCAGCGTCCAGGCCGCTTTCGATGGCGCCGTCGATGAAGCCGCCCCATCCATTGGCGAAGTCAGAACCGGCGAGACGGATCCGGCCCTCGGGCCTTTGGAGTTCGGCCAAGTGCCGGGTGAGGTAGCCCGTGTAATGCATGGGCCAGGTGGATCGTGCGTGTTCATCGGAAACCCAGTCATGCCCGGCAACTTCGAGCACTGTCAATCCCGGGATAACGGCGTCCAGGTGTGCTTGTGCCCCAGCGACGTCGGCTACACCCACGGCCCCGGCGTCTGGACCGAAGCACACAAGGGTGGTGGTGTCCTGATCGATGTACTCGGCTTGGACGAAGTTCAGGGCTGCCGTTTCGGGCCCGAACGCAACGAACCTTTCCTGCCGGCCGTCCACCTTGATCCACAGTTTGGCGCCGCGGCCCGCTTGTCCCCTTGCAGCCGCTTCCCTCTTACCGGGCGACAACGGTGGTTGGACGTCGATGCCGTTCAATACGCTGAGCGGCAGTGCGAGGATGACCTGGCGGGCTCGGTACTGTTCGCCCGCTTCAGTTGCCACCAGGACTCCCCCGGTATCCTGCTCGACGGACACCACCCGCTGCTTCAGCCGCAGCTGTGCCGATGAGTCCGCAAGGATCGCCTCGGCAAGGCGGCGGGTGCCGCCGTCGATCTTGAAGCTGGCGCAGGCCTCAAACATGAGCTGCCAGTCCCCACTGGCCACTGCGCACCAGCGCAACGCCTGGGTGTAGGCGGCTTCATCCAGCCCGCCGTTGAAATTCAGCGTCCAGAAGGATCTCAAGAGCTGGCGCTGATCCTCAGGCAGACCCAGGCGGTCGATGGCTTCCGACAGCGTGGTCCCGTCGATGTCCGCCACATCGGGGTTATCCAAGGGCTGCCACGGCATGGGGAAATAGCGTCGCGAGTCAGCCAGCAGCAGACGATTTGGGCCATCAAGCAATTCCATCAAGCCTTCAGCTGTGCCTTCATGCCGTTGACCGTTTGCCGTCCAGCAGGCCTTGGTGAACTCCGGCCCCGGCAAGGCCTTGATCCCGTACCGCCCCATTTCCGCCCAGACATATGGCTGGGTCCAGTGCACCCAGGTGCCCCCGAGTTCCAGGTTTCGGCCAAGGCGTTCCGCCAGATGGGTTCTCCCGGCGATCCTGTCCTTCGCCTCCAGCAGGATGGTGGCGTGTCCGCTCCGGGACAGCTCCCTTGCTGCTGTGAGACCGGCAAAGCCAGCGCCAATAACAATGACGTCGGAAGTTTCCACAGTGCCCAGGCCCCTAGCTGTAAACGAAGAATTCGATGGTTGGTTCCAAGACACTCCAGCGGGTCATTGCGCCCTTGGAGAAGGAGGCCATGGAGCCTTCCGTGAGCTCAAGGGTGTGCCCGCCCTTGACCTCGATGCGGAGGTGGCCGGAGACGATGTAGATCGTTTCGTCCTGGTCAATGGGCAGGTCGAAGGGTTCCGGTGCTTCTTCCGGAGAGACTTTCCAGATCCCGCCGCTCAGCGTTTCGTTTCCGTTCCCACCTGCACGCCTGAGCCATTGGACAGATCCCAACGCAAAGGGTTCGAACGCTGCTTGGTCCAGCTGGGCATGAAAGACCTGGGTCATGGTGTTGCTCCTGTCAGTTTTTGCGGGGTGTTCAGTGTTTGTGGGTGTCTTGCGGGTAGGCCGTGCTGTTCAGGACGCTGAGCCTGGAATTGAAGGGGAGGCACACCGGTTGGGCGGAGGGATTGTCCCAGCCGAACATCCGCCCAATGGAACGCTGCTCACGCAGATCGATCAGGAGCACGGCTTCAACAGTCATCACTTGTTCGGTCCAGAAGAAGATGTACAGGTCCTCCGCGACAGCCCAGGTCATGCAACGGTCAGTATCAGCAAGCCCGGCTTCACCACCCCGGACGCAGTGCCAGGTGAAGGTTCCTTGATTCAGGTAGATGTGTTCGTAGGATTCGACATCGCTGTAGCGGTAGAAAATGCGCTTCCCCACGAGGTCTGAAGTCCGTTGGTGCACAGTGGGTTGTCCGCCGGCGTTGGAATGCGTGAAGTCAGTAGTTCCGCGGACTTGGCCGTCCACAGTGACAAAACGGGATACCGCAGTGGAGACTGCATCAGTGGATCGGTCGAGAATGATGGTGACGTTTTCGGCGTTGGTATCCTGGGCACCGCCATCTTGGGCACCGCCGTCGCCGCCTCGGGCGCTGCCTCGGCCACCACCGTCGCCGCCTCGGGGCCCCTGGCCACGAACGAAGTCGATGATGAAGATTTCCGGGCGGGCTTCAATGGCCTTGTAATCAGCGGTCCCGCTGGCAGTGCCCTCGGTCCACGTAAGTTGTGACGCAGTGAGGAAGCTGTACTCGATGGCCGTTCCATCAGCTGCCTCAAGGGCGATCTTTGTGCTCGCCAGCGCAGGGGAAGCAGGCAGGGTCTGGTCCCCGAAGCCGTCCAGCATGGTGGAAACCGGCGGCCATTCTTCCTCGGGAACGTAATCCTGGAGTTCGGTGGTGGTCATGTGATGAGTCCTTTGGTTGTTTCAGGCTGTTGCTTACGTGGAGAGTTCGGTTCAGACAATTTCTGCGGCGTAATTGATGGCCGGCTTTTGAGATCCTCGAACCAGGCCGGCCACAAAGATGAGCGGTATCCCCAGGAGGAGATATCGGGCCACTCCTCCTGCGCCTCCGAGAAGGACGTCATAGTTCTCCAGGGTCAGGTAGCCCACAACGATGAACGCCAGGAATGAAAGAGCCGGAGCAATCACGGTGACCCAGAGGTTATCCCTGGTCCCGGATCTGGCGAAGTACACCAGGATTGCGGCCGATGTCAGCAGCAGGATGGAAATAAATCCTGCCGTTCCCAAGGCCACAAACCAGGCAAAGACCGTAGCGATCGGGTCAGCGCCTGCCAGCAGAAAAGCGCTGATGATGGCCAGGACAACCAGGGAGTTGACCAGCCCTGCCAATGACGGCGCCCCCGTTGCGGAAACGGCGGACAGCTTGGCCGGGAGTGCGCCCGCCCTGCCCAGTGCGAACAGGTACCGGGAGAACATATTGGACAGTCCCAGAAGCATCGCGATGAAGCTCGTCACAACCAGCACCTGCATGGCAATGCTTAGCCAGGCACCTGCGCTGGACTCTGCAAGATCGAAGATCATTCCGGAAGGGTTTTCGGTGGCTGACGCCTGGATCCCCTCGATGCCCACGGCACCGCTGATGGCCCACGTGGAAACCATGTAGAAGACACCGATGAAGGCGATGACAAGGTAGGCGGCACGCGGGATGGTACGCCGCGGTTCTTTGGCTTCTTCCGCGAAGACAACCGTGGCTTCGAAGCTGGTGAAGCAGGCGAAGGCGAACAGCAACGAGATGCCCAGGCCAGGCCCAAAAATATTCTCTCCCGTGAACCCTGCGAACGTGAAGATCCCCAGCCCCTTTTGGATAACAAGGGAGCCTACAAGGGCAGCAACCACCAGCGTTTCACCAAGGATGAGCACACCCAGCACCTTGAGGCTGGCATCCACGCCCTTCATTGTCAGGAACGTGGTCAGCGCCAGCACTGCAACGATCCAAAAGTAGACCGGCAGTCCAATGCCCGTGAGGCTTTCAACGAGCTGCCGGGCGAAGACTCCGAACTGCGACCATAGGCCGATTTGCAGGCTGAGGTAGGTCAGGATGGCTATCCCGGCGCCTCCTGTGGCCCACTTATTGCCCAGTCCTTTGGCTATGTACGCCACAAAGCCCCCGGCATTGGTGATGTGTTGGCTCATCCTGAGGTAGCCCACTGAAAACAGGGCTACCAACAGGGCTGCTATGACGTAGATGACGGGAGTGCCGGGACCGCTGGCCGAGAAGATAACGGGGCTTGCTCCTACAACAGCGGCCATGGGCGCAGCGGCAGCAATGGCAAAGAAGGCTATGGCAACAACGCCAAGCTTGTTGGCCCTGAGCCTGACAGTACCGGTGGAGGGACTTGCGCCTTTGGGACCGGCCGGGGCCGAGGTCTGACTGGATTCGTTCATGAGGCTGTTCTTTCCGGAATGCACTGGCGCCATCGCCATTGCGGAGGGATAGGGAGCCTTGCGGCTGAAGGACGAACGTCCGGGCGGCGAGGCTGAAGCTGCTCTTGGCGGCAGGGAGGTGATCCGGGCCACACCTCAAACTATACGTTTGTATAGTTTCGGGTGTCAATGGGTTCGTTTTACCGATTTCCCCGCCGCTAGACTCGCTACATGAGCGAGGATGCGCGCAAGTTGCCCTATGGGGACGGCAGGGATGCTTTGCTTTCCGCCGTCCTGGACGTTGTGGCGGAGAAGGGCCTGCGCGGAGCGAGCTATAGGTCAGTTGCCGCCCGCGCCGGCGTCAACCACGCCTTGATCACCCACCACTTCGGGTCCATGGAAGGGCTCCTGGCCGCAACCATGGAGTGGTCCGTGCAACGATCAATCCAGGAAACCGGCCTCTCCGGGCTCGCCGAACCCGACGGGAACTTTGCCGATTCACTGATCGCCACGGTTTCCGCCGAGCCGGAGCTTCAGTTGTTCCAGTTCGAAATGCTCCTTGAGTCCAGGCGCAACCCGGAGATTCGCGCACTGGTTGAGGGTCTCTATGCGAGCTACGTCAGCACAGTGGAAGACGCTTTGACCCGTCGCGGCTTGGACACCGGCAATGAAGCAGCGCTTGCCATCTTCGCGGCCCTCGACGGCCTCATGCTTCAATTCGTCACCATGAGCCACCCCGCCCGAATAAGGTCAGCCGTCCATCAGGTAGCGCGAATGATCACCGCACTGGAGAAGGCGAACGGAACCGCCGAAAAGCCAGGCAAAAATTAGAGCCCGACGTCGACACTCACCTCGGTTGCTTGGCGTCGAGCGCGTTTTGATACAGGCCTAAAACCGCGATTTAGGGTCACCCGAGGTGCAAGAACTCCTCCGTCCGCATGACGGAACTCTCACGAGAAAACGCTTACTCAGATCCTATTTATGGCTAAGCTGTCTTTCGTGACCCAACGAACCTCCGTCCGCGCAGCGCCATGATCGGCGTCCTGTCCGGGTTCTTCGTGGTGTGGGCCATCATCCTGGTGGGCATGTTCGTGGGGCGTCGGGAAATTCTGGGCGAGAACGCGCGGTCGGTGCTGAGCTCGCTGACATTCTTCGTTGCCAGCCCTGCCCTCCTCTTCGAGACGCTGAGCAAGGCCAAGCTGCATGACGTCTTCGCCGCGCCGCTCCTGGTCACCGCCGTGGGCGCAGTACTCACCGGCTTGTTGTTCTTCCTGATCGTGAAGTTCTGGCTGAAACGGGACATGCCCGAAGCCCTCATGTCCTCCATGAGCGCATCCTTGGCCAACTCGGCCAACCTAGGCATCCCCATCGCCGTATTTGTCCTGGGCGACGCGAGTTATGTGGCGCCCCTGCTGATCTTCCAGCTCGCGTTCTTCACGCCGATGTACCTGATGGCCCTGGATGCCAGCACCAGCACGCACCGCACCACTCCCCTGCGCTTCCTGCTCATGATCGTCAAGAACCCCATGATCGTGGGTTCTGCGCTCGGCCTGCTGGTAGCGGGGACCGGTTTTCAGGTGCCGACACTCATCCTGGAACCCATCCACTTGATTGGCGGTGCCGCGATTCCTGCCATGCTGATGGCCTTCGGCATGAGCCTCAACGGTTCCAAACCCCTGCAGAAGGAAGCCGGGAGGAGGCTGGACACCCTGCTGGCCAGCGGCTTCAAACTCATAGTCCATCCACTGATCGCGTACGTTTTTGCCCGCTTTGCGTTGGGCATGGAGGGGCACGCGCTCTTCGCCGTCGTGGTGACTTCGGCGCTGCCCACTGCCCAAAACGTATTCGTCGCGGCCAACCGGTACCAAGCAGGAATCACCGTAGCCAAGGACACCGTGCTGATCACCACCATCGTGGCCGTTCCCGCCATGATCGCAGTGGCGCTGCTGCTTACCTAGCCGTCGAATACGATGGCGTCGGCGATGCGCCGGATGCCGGCAAAACCCGGGTAACGTTCACGGCAACGTGGAAGTACAACGGCTGGTACGGACAGTTGGGCTACTCCACGTCCGCGCTGGCCAAATAGTGGTCCAGGAGTTGTGCACAGCGGATGAAGCCCAAGTGCGAGTACGCCTGGGGATGGTTGCCCAGGTGTGTTTCCGTTCCGGGATCGTACTCTTCGGGCAGGAGCCCCGTGGGACCAAACAACGCCACCAACTGGTTGAACAGCTCCAACGCATCATCCAACCGGCCCACTGCAAGGTAGGCCTCGATCAGCCACGTGGTGCAGATGTGGAAGCCGCCCTCCAAGCCCGGCAGGCCGTCGTCGTACCTGTACCGGAAAACGGTGGGCCCTACCCGCAGTTCGCGCTCCACGGCGGTCACCGTATCCAGGAAGCGCTGGTCCTGGGCGTCCAGCAGCCCGGACAATCCGATGTGCAGGACAGCGGCGTCCAGGTCCGGGCTGTCATAGGCCACCGTGTAGGACGCGGCGGAGGAATCCCAGCCTTCCTCAAGCACTTCCTCCCGGATGGTGTGGGCAGTGGGTGCCCAGTCCGCGTGCTCCTGGCGGCCATGCAAAGCTGCAGCCCGGAGCGCCCGGTCCAGCGTTACCCAACACATGACTTTGGTGTAAACGTGGTGCCGCGGCGGCCGGCGGGCTTCCCAGATGCCATGGTCCGGCTCGTGCCAGCGGGCCAGCACTGCGTGCGCCATCTGTTCCATGAGGAACCAGTGCTCGTCAGGAAGGAATCCGCGCCGCTCGGCAAGGTCGTGGATCAGCTCCGCGATGGGTCCAAACACGTCCAGCTGGACCTGGTGATCCGCTGCGTTGCCAATACGCACCGGCCTGGAGCCCGCATAGCCGGGCAGGCTTTCCACGATTGCCTCCGTGGAGAGCGGCGCGCCGGTCACCGAATACAGCGGATGCAGCCATTCGGGCCCCGGCGCGTTTTCCAGGATCCGGCCCAGCCACCCCAGGAACCCGTCGGCTTCCTCCGTGGACCCCAGTGACACCAGCGAGTTCACCGTCATGGACCCGTCCCGCAGCCAGCAATACCGGTAATCCCAGTTGCGGGTGCCGCCAATGCCTTCCGGCAGGGACGTGGTGGGCGCGGCCAGCACGGCGCCGGTGGGCTCGTGGACCAGCGACTTCAGCACCAAGGCGGAACGACGCACCAGCGAAGTCTTGATGGTGGGCAGCTGCAGTGCTTTGACCCAGTCACGCGCTGACTGCCCGACGGCGGTACGCCGCTGGGGTTCACCAGCGGGGTCTGCGGGAGGCGGCTCTGTATCCCCGCACCGCATGTTCAGGACCACAGGCCCTGCACTGAGGGAGACCTCGGCTGTTGCCGTGGCATATTTTGAGTCGCTGGTGATGGTGAAGGCCACGCCCGGTGCCGTGAGAATGATCGGATCCGAGGTGCCGATGATATGCACCTCGTCACCGCGGATCTCCATGTTGAAAGGGGCATTGGCGTAATCAGGCCTCGGTGCGAAGACCACGCGGGCATGGCCCGTCCCGGACAGGACCCGGACCAGGCTGGTGATTCCTTCCGGGGCCGGTTCCAGATAGTCGGTGACCGTGACGTCCGCCCAGCGGGTCTCTACGATCATGGTGTTATCCACATAGCGTTGTGCCAGCACCGGAGACGGCTTCACGGGTTCTATGCTGAAGTGGCCTGCGGGGTCACCGCCCAGGATGTGCGCAAACAGCGAGCCGGAATCCGGCAAGGGGTGGCTCATCCAGCAGACCTTTGCGTCCGGGGTGAGCAACGCCGTCGAGCTTCCATTGCCGATCATCGAATGCCGTTCCAGGCCTACAGCGTCCTCGCCGAACAACCATGCCCGCCGCAGTTCGAACAGCAAAGCCAGGACCCGCGCAAAGGATTCCGGATCCGGGATGGTGTGCGCCGCCGTCGTATCCCCTGCTCCAACGTGCAGGCCGAGGTCGGGGCCTCGCAGGGTGGCGAGCGCCTTCTCGTCGCTCTCGGCATCGCCCGCGTACAGGGCGGCACTGACCCCGAGCCTTGAGCGCAGCTGTTCCAGGGCTTGCCCCTTGGCCGGCTCCTCGACCGTCAGGTCCAACACCGTGCCGTCAATGATGAAGTAGAGGCCAAACTCGATGGCGATCTTTTGGGAGGCAAAGATCACCCGTTCCACCACTTCCGGCGTCGCGGGCCGGGTGTGCACAGCGACGCCCACCGGTTTGCGGACAACGCTGATACCCTTCTCGAAACCCACGGCTTCAGTCAGCGCCGTGGCCACCTGCTGAAGCAGCTGCTCGGTGGCAAGGGAGAGCGTATAGGCGTACCCCATGTCGAACTCCACCCCGTGGGAACCCACCAGATGGACCTCCGCGGGTAACCTGGACACCGCCGCCAGGTCCCTGAGGGACCTGCCCGAAATGATGGCCGTGTGGGTGTTAGGCAGGGCAGCCAGCGCCCGGAGCGCCACGGCTGCGCTATCCAAGGGGAGCGTCTCCGTGGAAACGCCCTCAGCCGAACAAAGAGTGCCGCCATAGTTACAGGCCACCAGCAAACCGGGGACCCGGGCCAGAACCCTCAGCTCCGCGAACAACTGTGGGGTGATGCCGTTTTCCGCGTCCGATTGGAGCACGGTCCGGAGCAGGCCGAGCGGGAGCGATTTCATCAGCAGCGCGGAATCGGCAACTGATTGATTCAAGTGCGTAGGCATGGCAGACCCTTCCGAAGCGGATAACTACAGTCTCCGCTCGGACGGTTTCGCTTGACTACCTAGTAGATTGCAAACGCGTAAAGCTTTTCCTTGGATTTATGCGTTTGCTCTCAGCGGTGCGCCTACGCGCTCACCAGCCCCGCAACCTCGGCCACGAGCTCCACCGACCGCAAGCGCTCTTCGGTGCCGATGCTCTGGTGCGCCACGATCAGTTCGTCGGCGTCCGCGAACGTCGCAAACTCGTCGAGGTAATCGCGCACCACGTCCTTGGTTCCAACAGCGGAGAACTTCATCATCTGGGCGATGTGCTGGCCCTGCGGGGAGTCAAGCACCATGTCCGCTTCATCGTCCGTGAATTCGCGGCCGCCGCCGAAGAACAGCGATACACGGGCGCGCTTCACCGCGAGATGGATGGCCTGCGCCTCTGCGTTGGAGTCCGCGGCAGTGACATTGACGCCTGCAATGACGTGCGGCTCGGACAACTGCTCCGAGGGCTTGAATTCGCGTCGGTAGATGGCAACAGCGTCCTGCAGGGCCGCCGGGGCAAAGTGTGAAGCAAACGCGTAGGGAAGCCCGAACTGCGCGGCCAGCTGGGCGCCGAACAGCGAGGACCCCAGGATGTACAGCGGCACGTTGGTGCCCTTGCCCGGCGTCGCCTCAACACCCTGGATGCGGGTCGGGCCAGTGAGGTAACCCTGCAGTTCCAGGACGTCCTGGGGGAACCTGTCCGAGGACGTGTGATCCCTGCGCAGTGCGCGCATGGTGTTCTGGTCGCTGCCCGGTGCACGACCCAGGCCGAGGTCGATCCGCCCCGGGTGCAGGGTCTCCAATGTGCCGAACTGCTCGGCGATGGTCAGCGGTGAATGGTTGGGCAGCATGACGCCACCGGCCCCGAGCCGGATGGTGTTGGTGTGCGCGGCAACGTGGGCGATCAGCACGCTGGTGGCCGAGGAGGCAATCGCGGACATGTTGTGGTGCTCGGCATACCAAACGCGGCGATACCCCAGCTCTTCGGCCTTCTGTGCCATGGCCACGCTGCCCGCGAGGCTTTCCGCCACCGTCTGGCCCTTGCCGATGGTTGCCAGGTCGAGGATGGAAAGAGGAACAGTCACAGGAAGGCCTTTCGGTACGTTTCGGTGCCCGCACGGTTGATTGCCGGGCACTTAAGCGACAACGACGGCGGCACCCGGGTTATTTCTGTGAGTTGCGTCGCGCACTGGTTTCCGCCCTTTTTTAGAACGCATTTATGACCCCATTCGACGCCCGATTAACCGCCATGAACCCCTGTATCCCAGCGTTTCGGAGTGCTTTGACCTGGCTCGAATGGCTGCCGGATAGTTGCAGCCACAAGTACGCATCAGACCGCCCTGTCGCGACGACCAGGACGAACCCAAGGAGAACCAATGGCACGTTTTGCAGCCAAAACCGGCGTCACCGCGGCGCTGGCCGCCACCGCTTTGCTGGGGCTCGCGGCCTGCTCGGACCCGGGTGCGACAGCAGCGACTGGTGCGTCAGCTTCGGCGTCGAACGCTTCATCCAGCTCGTCCACCAAGGAGTTCAATCTGTCCCCGCAGCAGGACCGCATCAAGGTGTCCGTTGACTCCGCCGCGGCCGCACTGGTTCCGGACGCCATCAAGGCAGACGGCAAGCTCACCGTGGTGACCACCGGCGGCACTCCCCCGTTGAGTACCTTCGCCACGGATAACAAGACCCTCATCGGCAGCGAAGTGGACATCGCCTATGCCGTGGGCGAGAGCCTGGGCCTTGAGGTGGAGGTTTTGCCGGTGGCCTGGGCTGATTGGCCGCTGGGTGTGGAGTCCGGCAAGTACGAGGCCGTGCTCTCCAATGTCACCGTCACCGAGGCACGCAAGGAGAAGTTCGACTTCGCCACCTACCGCAACGACCTCCTGGGCTTCTATGCCAAGGCCGACTCGGACATCGGCGAGGTCAAGGAAGCCAAGGACGTGGCCGGCAAGCGCATCATTGTGGGCTCGGGCACCAACCAGGAAGCCATTTTGGTCCGCTGGGACGAGGAGAACAAGAAGAACGGCTTGAAACCGGTTGATTTCCAGTATTACGACGACGACTCCGCCTCCCAGCTCGCCCTCCAGTCAGGACGCGCCGACCTCACGTTCGGCCCCAATGCTTCGGCAGCCTACAAGGCAGCCAAGGACGGCAAGACCAAGGAGGTGGGAACGCTGGAAGGTGGCTGGCCGCTAAAGGCCGAGATCGCGTTCACTACCCAGAAGGGCAACGGCTTGGCCGTGGCGGCCCAAGCCGCGCTCAACACCCTCATCAAGGATGGCAGCTACACCAAGATCCTGGACCGCTGGGGACTTTCATCCGAAGCCATTCCCGCATCCGAACTGAACCCGGCAGGCCTGCCCAAAAAGTAGGAACCGCTATGGCAGGGCAGACCTGCCGACGCCGAATCCCCGCCGGACATCCCCCGGCGGGGATTCTTTGCGCCGCTGCCCCAACCAAGTGACAGCACATGTCGCAATGACCGCTCAATGGAGCGTCTACTGTTACCTACTTGGGTGCTGCTAGAAGTGGGCGGGGTCCGTGTTGGCACCACACAGGATGACGGCAACGGTTTCGCCGTCGTCCGGCTTGTACGCTCCTGAAAGCAACGCAGCATAGGCTGCCGCCGCACCGTGCTCCACCACGATCCGGTGCTTTTCCCAAAGAGCCCGGCGGGCATGGATGATGTCCTCGTCCGTCACCAGGACGCTCTGGACACCAGTCCGGCGGGCAACCCCAAATCCGATCTCCCCGATACGGCGGGCACCGAGGGAATCAGCTGCGATCCCCGAAACAGCTACGTCCACCGGCTCGCCCTTGGCCAGTGCCGTGTGCAGTGTGGGAACAGTTTCAGGTTCGACGCCCACAACCCGTGCCCGGCCCTCCGCCGCAGCTGCGATGCCGCCCATCAGGCCACCGCCGCCAACAGCAACGACGATGGTGTCGACGTCGGGCAGTTCATCCAGCAGCTCAAGCCCCACCCCGCCCGCACCGGCCACGATCTCCGGCTGGTCGTACGCGTGGCAATAGACCGCGCCCTTCTCCTCAGCGAACCGGATGGCAGCGGCATAGGCTTCGGCGTACTCGGCACCGCCCTGGACCACCTTGGCGCCTATGGCATAGAGCTTATGGACTTTGTTGGCCGGCGCGGATTCCGGGACGAACACCGTAGCCGGAACGCCGAGTTTCGCCGCCGCATAGGCATTGGCGAGGCCCGCGTTGCCGCCGGATGCCACCACAATGCCAACCCCGGGATCCAGCTCGCCGCTTTCCTGGGCCGTGAGCAGGCGGTTGAACGCGCCACGGGCTTTGAACGAGCCCGTGTGCTGCATGTACTCGCATTTGAACCACAGGTGGTAC